>JAIPDC010000071.1 GCA_021737865.1 Rhodoferax sp. | reverse complement strand
CATCGGTTTTGGCCAGGCCTCCAGCATCGAGAAGGTCGCCAAGGAGTTCCCCAAGCTGCAGTTCGCCATCATTGACATGGTGGTGAACCAGCCCAATGTTCAATCGGTTGTATTCAAAGAACATGAAGGCAGCTTTCTGGTGGGCGCCATGGCAGCCATGGCCAGCAAGACCGGCAAGGTGGGCTTTGTGGGTGGCATGGATATTCCACTGATTCGCAGGTTCCAGTGTGGCTACGAGCAGGGCGCCAAATTTGCCAACCCCAAAGCCGAGGTCTTTGCCAACATGACCGGCACCACGGGTGCAGCCTGGAGTGACCCCGCACGCGGTGGTGAACTGGCCCGGGCGCAGTTTGCCAAGGGCGCTGATGTGGTGTTTGCGGCCGCCGGCGGCACCGGCATGGGTGTGTACCAGGCCGCCAAGGACAGCGGCAAGCTGGCGATTGGTGTGGACAGCAACCAGAACCACCTGCAGCCAGGCACCATGCTCACCTCGATGATCAAAAAGGTTGATGTAGCGGTGTACAACGTGGCCAAAGGCCACAAGCCCGGCGTTTCAGTTTTGGGACTCAAGGAAGGCGGCGTGGACTACGCCATGGATGAGCACAACGCGAAACTGGTCAGCGCCGACATGAAGAAAAAAGTGGATGCCATCAAGGCCGACATCATCAGCGGCAAGATCAAGGCGGCTGATTACATGGCCGACAACGCCTGCAAGTACTGATGCCGGCAACGGCCGCGCGTGCGCCCGTTGCGGTGCGCATGACCGGTATCCACAAGCGCTTTGGAGCAGTGGCCGCCAATGCGGATGTCAACCTTGCCGTGCGCGCCGGAACGGTGCACGGGCTGGTGGGGGAGAACGGCGCCGGCAAGAGCACATTGATGTCGGTGCTGTATGGCTTTTACCAGGCTGACAGCGGTTCCATCGATGTGTTTGGCCAGCCGGTCACCATTCGCAATGCAGACGATGCGATTGCGCTGGGTATTGGCATGGTGCACCAGCATTTCATGCTGGTCGACACACTGACGGCGCTGGAAAATGTGATGCTGGGGGCTGAGCCCCATTGGCTGCTTCAACGCGCCGATGCACAGGTGCGCAGCAAACTCGAAGCGTTGATGCAGTCCACTGGCTTGCGTGTGGAGCTCGATGCACTGGTGGCTGATTTGCCGGTCGGCGACCGTCAGCGGCTGGAAATCTTGAAGGCGCTCTACCGGGGTGCCAAAATCCTCATTTTGGATGAACCCACCGCGGTCCTTACTCCCCAGGAGACCGAGCAGCTTTTTGGTGTTTTGCGCCTGTTGCGAGAGCAGGGCACCACGGTCTTGCTGATTACCCATAAGTTGAAAGAAGTCATGCGCCTGTGTGATCAGGTCACCGTGATGCGTGCAGGCCGCGTAGTGCAGGAAGTGCCGATAGCCCGGGCGTCCATCGAAGGTCTGGCCGAAGCCATGGTCGGGCGCAAGGTTCAGATGGGGCGATTGGCCGAAGATACCAAACCGGCTGGCGACATTTTGTTGCACGCCAGCCAGCTGACTGTGCGCGATAGCATGAATGTGGTGCGCCTGGACGGCGTGAGCCTGAGCTTGCGCTGCGGTGAAATTGTGGGCGTTGCCGGTGTCTCCGGCAACGGACAGAGCGAATTGATGGATGTGCTGTCGGGCCTGTTGACACCGACCGGGGGGGAGTTGACCTTTGGGGGTCTTTTGTTCAACACCAGTGCCTGGCTTGACCCGCATACGGCGCGCAGCCTGGGGCTGTCCCATGTACCGGAAGACCGCCATGCCAGGGCCTTGGTGATGGATTTTGCGGCCTGGGAGTCGGCCGTGCTGGGGTATGACGGGTTGGCGCAATATGCCGTGGGCGGTTGGATGAAACATGCGGCTATGAAGCACGCCACGGCCACGATGATGGAGCGCTTTGATGTGCGCCCGCGTGACCCGGGGCTGCGCAGTCGCAGCTTTTCCGGGGGCAATCAGCAAAAGCTGGTGCTGGCGCGCGAGTTGGGTCAGTCGCCCAAGGTGTTGTTGGTGGGGCAGCCCACGCGTGGCGTGGACATTGGTGCCATCGAATTCATTTACGCCCAATTGCGCGCCATGCGCGACGCGGGGTGTGCGGTGTTGGTGGTATCCAGTGAACTGGATGAAATTCTGGCGCTGTCGAACCGGGTTATTGTGATGAACCAGGGGCGCATTGCCGGTGAATTGCCCATAGAAGACTGCACCGAAGCCAGTCTTGGTGTGCTGATGGTCGGAGGCGCGGCATGAACGACTCGAACACCTTGCCGCGCTGGGCTGATCTGGTTTTGTTACCGGCGGTGTGCCTGGGCGTGGCCTTGCTGGCTGCCGGTGCGGTGGTGGCAATGGTCGGGCAGCACCCGGCGCAGGTTATTGCCGCTTTGGTGCAGGGTGCCTTTGGTTCGGCCCGTGGCCTGAGTTACACGCTGTACTACGCAACCACGTTTGTGTTCACCGGTCTGGCCGTTGCCGTGGCGTTTCACAGCGGGCTGTTCAACATTGGTGGCGAGGGGCAGGCCATTTTGGGTGGCTTGGGCACGGGCTTGGTTGCGCTGTGGTTCTCGGCATTTCTGCCGGCCTGGGTCATGCTGCCGCTGATGGTGCTGGCTGGCGCCAGTTTTGGCATGGCATGGGCCGTGGTGCCGGGTTATCTGCAGGCCTACCGTGGCAGCCATGTGGTGATCACCACCATCATGTTCAATTTCATTGCCAGCACCTTACTGGTCTACGTGCTGGTCAATCACCTGCGGCCCGCGGGTGCCATGTCGGTGGAAAGTGTGGCTTTTGGCGATTCAGCCAAGTTGCCAGGCATGCATGAGGCCTTGGCCTGGATCGGCGTTGAGTGGCCCGCATCGCCGTTGAATTTGAGCGTCGTCATTGCTGCCTTGGCGGCCGGGGCCGTGTACGTGTTTTTGTGGCATACCCGGGCCGGCTATCACCTGCGCGCGGTCGGGTCCAGTCCCGGTGCGGCTGAATATGCGGGTATCCGGCCACGGCGCCAGGTCGTGCTGGCGATGGCCGTGTCGGGTGCGCTGGCGGGGTTGGTCGGCATGAACGAGATCGCCGGGGTACACGGCAAGTTGCTGCTGGAGTTTGTCAGCGGCGCCGGCTTTACCGGGATTGCGGTGGCACTGATGGGACGCAACCATCCGGTCGGCATTGTGTTCGCCAGCATTCTGTTTGGCGCATTGTTTCAGGGTGGCGCTGAAGTAGCGTTTGAGGTGCGGGGGTTTAGCCGTGACATGGTTGTCATGCTGCAGGGTTTTATCGTGCTGTTCTCCGGGGCCATGGTCTATGTCATTGCACCCCTTGTGGCTAAGGCGCTGAACTGGGCCGGGCGCTTTTTGCCGGGAGCACGACATGGATGAAGCCTTGCTTGGGACCATGCTGGCCTCGACCTTGCGGCTCGCCACTCCGCTGATTTTTTGTGCCCTGGCTGGGTTGTTTTCAGAGCGATCCGGTGTCGTGGATATTGGTCTGGAGGGCAAGATGCTGTTCGCGGCCTTCGCTGCCGCCGCGACTGGCGCGGTTTCCGGATCAACTGCGCTGGCAATGCTGGCTGCAATCGGTGTCGCCGTTGCGCTGTCCTGGATGCACGGGTTGGCCTGCGTCAGCCACCAGGGCGATCAGGTGGTGTCCGGAGTGGCCATCAACATCATCGCCGCGGGCTTAACTGTGGTGTTGGGAATTGCCTGGTTTGCGCAGGGCGGGCAGACTCCGCCTGTGACTGCGGCGGTTCGGATCCAGCCGCTGTTTCCTCAACTCTCTGCGGAGTTGGCTGGTGTTCCGCTGCTGGGCGCGCTGTTGGGTGAAGGACTGCTCGGGCATAACGCAATGGTCTACCTGGCGCTGGCGCTGGTGCCGCTGTCCTGGTGGCTGCTGTTCAAAACCCGTTTTGGGCTGCGTTTGCGGGCCGTGGGTGAGAATCCGCAAATGGTCGATGCGGCAGGTGTTTCGGTCGCGCGGTTGCGTTATACGGCGCTAACGGTCAACGGGATGTTGTGTGGTTTGGCCGGCAGCTATCTGGTATTGGCCCAAAGCGCCAGCTTTTCTCCCAATATGACTGCGGGGCGCGGCTTCATGGCGTTGGCAGCGCTGATTTTTGGCCGCTGGCAGCCGGTGGGCGCCCTTTGGGCCTGCGTGCTGTTCGGGCTGCTCGATGCCGCTGCCATTCGATTGCAGGGTGTGGCGTTGCCGATGATCGGCGAAGTACCAGTGCAGGCCATTCAGGCTTTGCCTTATGTGCTGACCGTTGTTTTACTGGCTGGCTTTATCGGCAAGGCCGTAGCGCCCAAGGCGCTGGGGCGGCCCTATGCTAAAGAGCGGTAGATGTCCTTTGTGCCAAAAAAATCGCAGTTTGCCACCGCGGTTCGCAGCAGGGTGACTACCTGTAGACAATGTCGAACAATGCTAGGTATTTGTGCAGACATCTGGAAGCGAGTTATCGCGAGAATTGAGGAGGAGTCCGTCATGGTTTTGTCAAAAATCCCCCAATGGACGGCCGTTTCCCTGGCCACTGTTGCCTTCAGCTGCTTGCCGGCATGTGGCGGTGGCGGCGCGGACAGCAGTTCCACCAGCCCCGGCGCAGACTACAGTGTGGTGAGCAGCTACCCTGTGACGGATTGCGTTAGGAGCAATGTCACAGGCCTGGTATGGGAAGGCAAAACCACTAGTGGCTTGCGTGCGGGCAGTGCCACCTTCACCCATTACGACAGCACTGTGCTGCCCCAGGTATTGCAAGGCGGCAGCTATGTGGTGGCAACGCCAATTCTGGTGGATGCACCAAGTAATGCCGCTGCCTACGTTAAAACCGTCAATGCCGCCGCCTTGTGCGGCTATACCGATTGGCGCTTGCCCACCAGCGCGGAGCTAAAGTCCTTGGTGCAATCCAAAACTGCGGCGACCTTGGCCAGTATTGATGCAACCTGGTTCCCCAACACTCCGGCATATTTGTACTGGACTGCATCGGCCTACTCAAGTGATGCTAAATTTGCGTGGGTAGTGGACTTTTTTGACGGCGTAGTGGCAGTGAGCGCCCATCGCGGCACACCCAGTCATTTGCGTTTGGTGCGTTGATTACCGATCGAAGAATGGTCGTCAGAGCCATGGCAGCAAACGCTGATAGAGTTCTGCCCTTCGTGGAGAAAATATGAAGCGACTTATAACAACAGTTTTGGCCACACTATGTTTGGGTGCGTTCGCGCAGGCTAAGCCTATCAAAATTGGCGAGATCAACAGCTATTCGAGCATGCCGCAGTTCACTGCCCCCTACCGGCAGGGGTGGCAACTGGCGGTTGAGGAAATCAATGCAAAAGGTGGACTGCTCGGTCGCATGGTGGAAGTGATTGCGCGAGACGATGCCGGCAAGCCAGAAGACGCTTTGCGCCATGCCATCGAGCTCACCTCCAACGAGCGTGTGGATGTGTTGGCCGGTGGTTTCCTGTCAAACGTGGGTCTTGCCCTGGCAGACCACGCGTTGAAGAACAAGCGCTTGTTTGTGGCGAGCGAGCCCTTGACTGACGCTTTGGTGTGGGACAAAGGCAATCGTTACACCTTCCGCTTGCGCCCTAGCACCTATATGCAGGCCGCGATGTTGGTGGAGGAGGCTGCCAAATTGCCGGCCAAACGCTGGGCCACCATTGCGCCCAATTACGAATACGGACAAAGTGCCGTGGCCAGTTTCAAGGAATTGCTCAAGGCACGCCGCCCCGATGTGGAGTTTGTGGCGGAGCAATGGCCCGTGCTGGGCAAGTTGGACGCCGGCACGACCTTGCAGGCCATCACCCAGGCAAAGCCGGACGCCATATTTAATGTGACCTTCGGCGCCGATCTGGCGAAATTGGTGCGTGAGGGCAACCAGCGCAACGTATTCCCCAAGATGGCGGTGGTGTCCATGCTGTCGGGCGAGCCCGAATACCTGGATGTGCTCAAGGATGAGACACCCAAGGGCTGGATCGTGACCGGTTACCCGTGGGACCAGATCGACACGCCTGAGCACGCCTCCTTTGCAGCCAATTACTACAAGAAGTTCAACGAGAACCCCAAGGTGGGATCGGTGGTTGGCTATGCGACGATGCAGGCCATTTTTGCTGCGATTACCAAGGCCAAGAGCACAGACAACGAAAAGCTGGTTGTCGCGATGCGTGGTCTCAAGTTTGTGACACCCTTTGGCCCGGCAGAGTTTCGCGCCATTGATCAGCAGTCCACCATGGGCGCATTTGTTGGAAAACTTGATTTGCGGGGGCAAAAGGGGACGATGGTGCAGTGGCGCTATGCCGATGGCAAAAACTACCAGCCGCAGGATAGTTATGTCCGCAACCGTCGTCCGGCAGCAGCCAACCAGTAAAATCCTGTTCCATGCCATCCACCGTTTGGGTCAAGGTTGTCGGATTCAGCGCTGTCGAAAGGCATTCGATCAATACGCTGCTTCGACTGTCAATGCGACAGACGCCTACCTACAGTCTGTGGACCGCTGACGCGCCGGCTCCCCCGCATGTGTCATTGATTGACCTGGATTGCCATCAGGCAGAGGTCGAAATGGCGTCCCCCACCTTCAATCCGCACCAAAAGGTCATCGCCGTGGGCAGCAAGCCGCATGACCAGGCGTGGCGTTGCTACCAGCGTCCGGTGGATTGGAATGTGATCGTGCAAGCGTTGGACGGCCTGTTTGCTTCGCAGGCCGGTCTTGATTCCGATTCCGAGCGGGATGATCTTGGCGAAGTCACTGTTCCGCCCGGTGTGCGCGTTACCCTGCTGGTGGGTATGAAGCCACAGGAGAGACTCTATCTGCGTGCACGCCTGGCGTTGGCCGGTTTGACCGATGTCGACGAGGCAGACAGCGCCGAGCGGGCCGGTCCGTACGTCAGCAGTCGGCGCTACGATGTCGTGATCATCAGCCTGCAGTTGGTTGACGCAGATCCCTGGGCGTTGGTGCAGGCCTTCAACAGCATGCTCTCACCGCCGCAGGCCGTGATTGTTGCCACCGAAAAGCCTTCCTGGTTGGTCATGGAGCATGCGGATCAGTCGGGTTGCATCGGTCTGCTGGAAATACCGTTCAATCCGCCACAGGTCCTGCAATTGCTTCAAAAGGTCTAGTTCGCCGGTCAGTCGGAGCTTGTTAATTTTCGTTTTCGACGTACCCGGTTGGCATCCAGGCTGCGTGACAGACTGAGCTCCAACGGCAAAGGCTCTGCACATAGGCGTGCGACCAGCAGTTCAGCGCAAAGTGCTGAAAAACTCAGCCCCCGGGAACCCATGCCGATGCATAGCCATAACCAGCCATCCGTGTCCGAGTCAACGGGTCCGACCAAAGGCATGCGGTCGTGGGTAACGCAGCGGGTAGCCGACCACTGCGACACCGGGCCACGGTCCAGCGTTTCTGCCAGCTCAGCCCCCACGCCTGGAAGCAGGTGTCGCAGACGCGCCATGTTGAGTGCGTGCTGCGCCCATGTGTCGGCGGCGACCAACCCATCTGGCTCGAAAGTCGAGCCTGCGCACCACTGCTCGCCGGCCACATCGGGCACATGGGGAATGAAGCAGCCGTTTCCGTTTGCCGGAGTTTCCGGCAGGCCGGGAACCGCCTCGGCGTAGGTGCCATGGCTGAGCGTCCCGTGGATCGCTTGCAAAGCCGACATCTTGTCCGCCAGCTCCGAATCGGGAAGGTATGGCTGTTCGTCATGGGCATTTGCAGCCTTCAGGATTGCCCGGCAGCCCATTGCGTTGGCGAGAACCACTTCATCAAACGGCCCCAACTTTTGGCCTTGCACATCGCGTAACGACCACAGGCCATCGGAGCGTTGCAGCGACGCAATCTTGGTGTTGCCTACAAACGCGATACCCGTGTGGGCCAGCCACGCCTGCACCAAGTTGCGCGGCTTAACCCAGGCTGCTTCTGGGTGCCACAGCGCAGTTCCGTCCGGGCGGCGTTCCAATACGCCGCTTTGCATCCAGTCCCGTTGGATGGCGAGGAGCCGGTTGGCATGCTGCACCATCAGACGGATGCCGCTGCGACTGATACGTGACCGTGGATTGTTATCGACCGATACATGGGGTACCGCCAAACCCGCGGGCAGACCGGAGGCGCCGCTGGCGGGGGATGCATCCTGGTCCAGAACGGTTACTTGCCATCCCCGCAGCGCCAGCGCATGGGCCACGCTGGCGCCGGTAAGGCCGGCTCCAACCACGGCGCACCGGCCCGGTACCGGCGTCTCTTGGCGCAGGCGGTGTCGACTGGCAGGCGTGTTCCACGTTGGATCGAAACGGCCAGCGAACGATGATGCGTTGTCACGGGTCGCGTCGAGTTGGAAGCCGGCAGTTTGCAGTAAGGTGGTGAGTAGCCGTTGCGGTAGCGCACTGTGAGAACCTTCCGGTGGTACTGAGAGCCAAAAGCGGGCACCGCGCCTGCAGCGCCGGGCCAGCAGTTGCGCGGTCCACTTGTTGGCGGGTGCGCAGGCATACAGGGTGTCTGCCTGAAAGGCGTGCTCGCCCAGCATGGCATCCACCGACCCCAGGCACAGGGTCAGGGATACCGATCCATGCTCCAGCAAGATTCGACGAAAGCCCGGTTCAAGGTCCTGGCAGTGCGCGTCCAGTTCTTGCTTCAGTGCTTGGAGTGCTGTTGTTTCTGGTGATGTCTCGGACGCATGAAGACCAGTCGAACCCAGGCGGATTCCACCCGCGGCAATGCCTACATAGTGCAGCATGCGGGGGCGGTTCGGGTCGTCGCGCCAAGCCGACCAGGTGTTCAGAAATCGTCTGCCGTCCTGAAAGTCGGTGTCCAGAACCGTCCATGCGGGACGGTGCGCCCATCTTGCTGGCAGGTCGCAGTCCTGCAGGCTTCGCGCACCAGGTTCGTCGGGTAGCAAGCAGCGCCTGGTGGACTAATCAGGGCGCTGGCGGCACGTAACCCTGGGCCGCATCGGCGCCGGAGCCAAAGAAATGGTTCTCCATCTGGCGCGCCAAATATTGGCGTGCACGGGCATCGGCCAAGTTGAGCCGGTTTTCATTGACCAGCATCGTCTGGTGTTTGAGCCAGGCGGCCCATGCTTCCTTGCTGACGCTTTCCCAAATACGTTTGCCCAGTTCGCCGGGGTAGGGGGGGAAGTCCATGCCTTCGGCCTCTTTTTCCAGCTTGATACAGTTGACGGTGCGTGCCATGAAAAAACCTCTGAGTGAATGAAAAAGGGTTCATCGAGAACCCGCAGCCTGAATCTTATTCGGTTTGCTGCGTCTTAGCTAAATTGAGCCCTGTTTGACACCGGTCAAGCGCGGGGATATTGAGTACCTCATGTGGCGTATCTCCCTACCTCGAACGGAGAATTGTCTCGCTCGTTATTTTTGCTTACATTGCCAGCCAGTTGCTTTCGCCTGGGCGCGGATGCCTGCATATCTGAACGGTCATGACCATGAAAAATCTCAAAATCGGCACCCGCCTCTCGTTTCTTATCGGCATGCTGTCGGCCGTGATGGTGGCGATTGGCGCCTTGGGACTTTTCGGGATCAGCCGGGCCAATGATTCGGCGCGCTCCATTTATGAAGAGAGTCTGGTCGCCACCGGGCGCATTGCGGAAATCCAAAACCGACTGATGGGCAACCGCCTGGCCATTGCAGTGGCACTGGTCACCCCCACCCCGGACGTGATTGCCAGTTCCGCCGCCACGGTCGAAGGCAATATTGCCGCCATTACCAGCGTGTGGGGCATCTATTCGGCCAGCCACCTTGATCCGCAAGAAGCGGTCCTGGCCAAAGAATTTGCCGAGAACCGCAAGGCATTTGTGCAAGAAGGGTTGCTCAAGACGCTTGCTGCGTTGCGTGCCAACGACATCAAGGAGGCCAACCGGCTGGTGGTGGAGAAAGTAAGGCCGCTCTACGTGCCAGTGGGCAAGGGTATTGACGCACTGTTCAAGCACCAGCTTGATTCCGCCAAGCTTGAATACGATGCTTCGGCTGCTCGTTACCAATGGATTCGCGCACTGTCGCTGGCCTCGCTGGTCGGTGGCCTGCTGTTTTCCGTACTCTTTGGTCTGTTTTTGGTTCGCGGCATTACCCGGCCATTGAACCGCGCTGTGGAGTCGGCCAATAACATTGCTGCAGGCCGGCTTGATGACTCCCTGAACGTTGACAGTTCGGACGAGACCGGCATGCTGCTCGGGGCCATGGCCACCATGCAGACCGTGCTGGCCAGATTTCAGAGCGCGCAGGGCGAAATGGCAAAACAGCATGATGCAGGTGCCATGGACTATGTCATCCCCACCAACGAGCTGCCGGGTGCCTACGGAGCCATGGCCCAAGGTGTCAATGCACTGGTGCAAAGCAATATTGCCATGACCATGAGAACGGTGGACGTGATCGCCGGGTACTCAGAAGGCCGGCTCGATGTCGCCATGGACCGCCTGCCAGGGCAGAAGGCCCGCATCAGCACCGCTATGGACAAGGTGCAGAAGTCGCTGCAAGACGCCGCGACTGCGGCGCGCACCAATTTGCGCATCAAGAACGCCCTGGACAATTGCTCGACCAACGTGATGATCGCCGACACGGATTTCAACATCTTGTACATGAATGCCACCGTGACTGAAATGATGCAGCGCAACGAGAGTGAACTCCGCAAGGTTTTGCCCCAGTTTGACGCCCGAAGTCTGATGGGGAAAAATATCGATGTTTTCCATAAGAATCCCTCGCATCAGCGCAATATGCTGAGCGCACTCAAGTCCAGCTACAAAACCCAGATTCAGGTCGGCAGTCTGCACTTTGGGTTGATTGCCAACCCGATTGTGGACATCCAGGGACATCGCGTCGGAACCGTCGTGGAGTGGGCCGACCGCACCACCGAAGTCGGTGTGGAGCAGGCCATTGCAGCCACGGTTCAGTCGGCATCCCGGGGCGACTTCAGCCAACGACTGAGCATGGACGGAAAAGCGGGATTCTTTGCCAACTTGTCGAGCGGTATGAATCAGCTGATGGACACCACCGAGCAGGGGCTCACCGACGTGGCGGAGCTGTTGGCGGCGTTCGCTGAAGGTGATCTGACCCAGCGCATCCAGCGTGACTGCGAAGGACTGTTTGGCAAGGTCAAAGACAGCGCCAACACCACGGCGGAAAATCTGGCCCGCGTTCTGTCGGAAGTGCGCGCAGCTGCGGACGCACTGACGGGTGCGGCCAATCAGGTCAGTGCCACCGCGCAGTCGTTGTCGCAGGCCGCCAGCGAGCAGGCTGCCAGTGTGGAACAGACATCCGCGCAAATTGAAACCATGTCCGCCAGCATCAGTCAGAACAGTGACAACGCAAAAGTCACCGACAGCATGGCCGCCACCACCAACAAGGAGGCTGTGGAGGGCGGGGGCGCCGTCAACCTGACGGTGGCAGCGATGAAAGAGATAGCAGCCAAGATCGGCATCATTGACGACATCGCCTACCAGACCAACCTGCTGGCCCTCAACGCAGCTATTGAAGCAGCGCGCGCCGGTGAGCACGGAAAGGGCTTTGCGGTGGTGGCCGCAGAAGTGCGCAAGCTCGCCGAACGCAGCCAGGACGCGGCCAAGGAAATCGGTGAGTTGGCAACCAACAGCGTCGCCACCTCGGAACGTGCAGGCACGCTGCTGGGCCAGATTGTGCCCAGCATCCAGAAAACCAGTGAACTGGTGCAGGAGATCGCGGCTGCCAGCGCCGAGCAGAGCGAGTCAGTCGCGCAAATTGGCGGTGCTATGGGGCAACTCTCGAAAGCCACACAGCAAAATGCCTCGGCTTCCGAAGAACTGGCTGCCACCAGCGAGGAGCTATCCGGCCAGGCGGAGCAATTGCAGCAGTCGGTCGCATTTTTCAAGATTGGGGATGACGCACCGGTGGTGCGCAGCCGCCACGCACCGGTAAAAATCGAACGCCGCACCGGTACACCCTTGCTGGCAGTTGTTTCTGCCAAAAACCCCATCGGCGGCAACTTCAAGCCCTACTGACGGATGCCGCGCAATAAATCTGCGCCTAGACCAGCTTCTTGACCAAGACTTGGCTCTTGCGGTCCCAGTTGTACTTGCGCTTGCGGGCCTCGGGCAGCCAATCGGGATCGACCAGAACGAACCCGCGTTTGAGGAACCAGTGTGTGGTGCGCGTGGTCAGCACAAAGATGGTGTCCAGGCCGGCCGCCCTGGCCCGTTGTTCGACACGCTTGAGTACCCTTTCGCCATCGCCCTGACCCTGCACGTCGGGGGACACGGTGAGCGCCGCCATTTCGGCTGTGCGGGCCTCCGGGTACGCATAGAGCGCCGCGCAGGCAAAGATCACACCGTCGTGCTCGATTACCGTGTAGTTACCGACGTCGCGCTCAATTTCGGTGCGGCTACGTTTGACCAGTGTGCCGTCTCTCTCAAAGGGCTCGATCAGTTGCAGGATGCCGCCCACATCGTCGACGGTGGCTTCGCGCAAACTTTCCAGCTTTTCGTCCACCACCATGGTGCCAATGCCGTCGTGCACATAAACCTCCAGCAAGATCGATCCGTCGACTGAAAACGGGATGATGTGGCTGCGCTCTACGCCGTTTTTGCAGGCCTTCACGCAATGCTGCAGATAAAACGCGGTGTCGGTTGGATGGTTGGCCGCAGGCAGTTGTGCCAGCAACTTCTCCGCCGCCGCAAGTGGCAACTCAGTGTCGATGGGGTTGTCTTCTGCTGTGGCGTCCATCGGCCGTGTCCGAATGCCGGGTATTTCCGTGACAAAGATCAGCTTGTCAGCCTGCAGGGCGGTAGCGACTGACGTGGCGACCTCTTCCATTGTCAAGTTGAACGCTTCCCCTGTTGGTGAGAAGCCAAAGGGCGACACCAGCAGCAGGGCGCCCATATCGAGCACGCGGGTGATACCGGCGGTGTCGACCTTGCGCACCAGTCCGGAGTGTTGAAAGTCGACCCCATCGACAATGCCAACGGGTCGCGCGGTGATGAAGTTGCCCGATATCACGCGCACCGTAGAGTCGGCCATGGGCGTATTTGGCAGCCCCTGACTGAACGCCGCCTCGATTTCGTAGCGCAGTTGGCCAGCAGCTTCTTGTGCACAGTCCAGCGCCACCTCGTCAGTGATGCGCACGCCATGGGAATATTTGCCAGCGTGGCCCTTGGCCTGGAGTTGTTCGTTCACTTGGGGCCTGAAGCCGTGCACCAGCACAATCTTGACACCCATGCTCTGGATCATTGCCAAGTCTTGGGCCAGATGCGGCAATTTGCCCGCCGCGATCGCTTCGCCGGCGATACCGACGACAAAGGTCTGGTTGCGAAATTTGTGGATGTAGGGGGCGACCGAGCGAAACCAGGGCACGAAGGTGAAATTGAAAACGGTGGTCATGGCACGCAGGGGGTATGGGACGAGCGAATAGCGGGGCTGGGATAATCCCTGATTCTCTACGAAGTTTGTACCTTGACATCCTGCCCCCTGCAAATCGAATTCCCCGAAACGCTACCCGTCTCGGGCAAGCGTGAAGAAATCATGGCCGCACTGGCGGCCCACCAGGTCATCATTGTTTGTGGCGAGACCGGCTCGGGCAAGACCACCCAGCTGCCCAAGATCGCTCTGGCCATGGGGCGCGGCAAGCTCAACTACCCGGCTGGCCAGCGCGCCAGGCTCATTGGCCACACCCAACCACGGCGCATTGCAGCGAGCAGCGTGGCCAAACGCATCGCTGAAGAACTGAAGACGCCGCTTGGGGAGGTGGTCGGCTTCAAGGTGCGCTTCCAGGACCGGTTGAGTCGTGATGCATCGGTCAAGCTGATGACCGATGGCATTTTGCTGGCCGAGACACAGACCGACCCGCTGCTGAGCGCCTATGACACCATCATCATCGACGAGGCACACGAGCGCAGCCTGAACATCGACTTTTTGCTGGGCTATTTGCGCCAGATATTGCCGCGCCGCCCGGACCTGAAGATCGTGGTGACCTCGGCCACCATTGATGCGCAGCGCTTTGCCGAACACTTCAAGTCAAAAAATGGCCCTGCGCCGGTCATCATGGTGTCGGGCCGGATGTTTCCGGTCGAACACCGCTACCGGCCGTTTGAAGAGTCACGCGAATACGACCTGAACAACGCGATCGCTGACGGAGTGGACGAACTCTGGCGCGACCCGCACAACAGCGGCGACATCCTCGTCTTCCTGCCGGGGGAGCGTGAAATTCGCGAAGCTGCTGACCACCTGCGCAAGCACCTCAGCCACCAGCCGATCATGCGCAGCGCCGAGGTGCTGCCCCTGTTTGCCCGCTTGAGCCCGGCCGAGCAGGACCGCATCTTTGATGGACACAGCGGACGGCGCGTGGTGCTGGCAACCAACGTGGCCGAGACCTCGCTCACGGTTCCAGGCATTCGTTACGTGATTGATGCAGGTACGGCGCGCGTCAAGCGCTACAGTTTCAGGAGCAAGGTGGAGCAGTTGCTGGTGGAGCCCATCAGCCAGGCGGCGGCCAACCAGCGCAGTGGGCGCTGCGGGCGCGTGGCCAACGGCATCTGCATTAGGTTGTACGACGAGAAAGACTTCGCTGGTCGAGAGCGCTTCACCGACCCGGAAATTTTGCGATCCTCATTGGCCGGCGTGATTCTGCGCATGAAGTCGCTGCACCTGGGCATCGTGGAAGACTTTCCGTTTCTGGAGCGACCCTCCGGGCGTGCGATTGCGGACGGCTACCAGTTGCTCAATGAACTCGGAGCGGTGGACGATGCGAATGAACTGACCACCACCGGGCAGGAGTTGGCCAGGCTGCCGCTGGACCCGCGTGTCGGGCGCATGATTTTGGAGGCGCGCAGTCGCCAGGCACTGGACGAGGTGCTGGTGATTGCCAGCGCCTTAAGTGTGCAGGATGTACGCGACCGGCCGATGGAGGCGCAGCAGCAGGCGGATCAAGCGCATGTCAAGTTTGACGACGAGAGAAGTGAGTTTGTAGGATATTTGAAGCTGTGGAAGTGGCTGGACGAAGCGCGCGGCGGCCATGGCAAGGAGCACAAGCTCAGCAACCGCCAGTACGAACAACTGTTGCGTCAGAACTTTGTTAGCATCCGCCGCGTGCGGGAGTGGCGGGACATCTACAGCCAGCTTCACACCGTGGTGGCCGAGCACAAGTGGCATCTGAACACGCAGCCCGCCAGCTACGAGCAATTGCACTTGTCCATGCTGGCGGGCCTGCTGGGCAACATCGGATGCAAGCTCGAAGAGGGCCAAAACGGCGAGTACCTGGGCGCACGTGCCATCAAGTTTTTCGCCCATCCTGGCGCTCACCTGACCAAGAAGCCGGGGCGCTGGATCGTGGCCTCCGAACTGGTGGAAACCACGCGCCTGTTTGGCCGCGGCATTGCCAACATCGAGCCGCAATGGCTGGAGCAGGTGGGCGGACATTTGTTGAAAAAGCAGTTGCTTGATCCCCATTGGGAAAAAAAGGCCGCCGAAGTGGTGGCGCTGGAGCGGGCCACGCTGTATGGCATCGTCATCTACAACGGACGGCGCAGCAATTACAGCCGCGTGGACATGGCCGGGGCCCGGGAAATCTTCATTCGCCAGGCTCTGGTGGGCGGCGAGTGGGAAACGCCGCTGCCGTTTCTCGCCGCCAACCAAAAATTGGTGCGGCAGGTGGAAGAGCTGGAGCACAAGGCGCGCCGCCAGGACGTGCTGGTGGACGACGAACTCATCTACGCCTACTACGACCAGCAGCTGCCCGCCGATGTGTGCAGCGGCTACAGCTTTGAGCGCTGGTACCGGGAAGAGAGCAAGAAGCCGCAATACAACGAAAGAGGCAGGGCGGCAGAGCGCTCTGCGCAGGTCAAGGAGGAGCCCGCACAGCGGGCGGGGGACACGCAGCAGAACGCTCGGTCGCCCAGCCGTAGCGAGAGCACACTTTTACGACTGACCCGCGAAGAGCTGATGCGCCACGAGGCCGCAGGCATCACCACCGCATCCTTCCCCAAGACCATACGCCTTGGTGGCGTGGACTGCGCGGCCACCTATTTGCACGAGCCCGG
>JAIPDC010000070.1 GCA_021737865.1 Rhodoferax sp. | reverse complement strand
GTGATGCTGATCGAGCCGCGGGTCTTTGGCGACGCGCGCGGTTTCTTTTTCGAGAGTTTCAACCAGCGCGCCTTTGCCGCCGCCACCGGCGTCGAAACTAAATTTGTTCAAGACAACCATTCGCGTTCTGCTCGCGGGGTTTTGCGTGGCTTGCACTACCAGATCCAGCAGCCCCAGGGCAAGCTGGTGCGGGTTGTGGCGGGTGAAGTGTTTGATGTCGCGGTCGACATTCGGCGGTCCTCGCCGACCTTTGGCAAGTGGGTCGGTGCGATTTTGTCCGAGCAAAACAAGGCCCAGTTCTGGGTCCCGCCCGGGTTTGCGCACGGGTTTTTGGTGATGTCGGAGGCAGCCGAGTTTCTTTATAAGACGACTGAATATTACGCACCCGAGCATGAGCAGTGCATCGCCTGGAATGACCCGTTTTTGAATATTTCGTGGCCCGATCTGGGTGAAGCCCCCAAATTGTCGGCCAAAGATGCAGCTGGCGCACATTGGGCCGACGCACGGTTTTTTGACTAAGCTGCGGCAACCGGACTGCGGCAGTTATCACCCCCAGGAGTACGCATATCGCACCCGACCACCGCCGATTCTCACTTTGCGGCCTGCTATTGGCCGCATTGCTGAGTGCATGCACGCTATCGCCCCGCGTTTCTACGCCGGTTGAACCGGTTCTGACGTCGTCCTCGCTTGCGGGTACCGAATGGGTGGCTTTTGCCATTGACGGTATGCCCGAGGTCTCGATTCCAAAACCCAGGATGCAGTGGGTTGGTGCGGATCAGGTCACCGGTACCGGCGGGTGCAATCGTTTTCGTGGGCCGGCGCTGGCCGGTTTGGGCACTCTTCGCCTTGGGCCGCTGGCATCAACGGGGCGAGCTTGTCTGAGTATGCCGGGGTCGCAGGAAGACTTGTTCTTCAAGGCGCTGGAAATGACCCGCAAGGCTCGCTTGGACCGTGACCAACTCGTGCTGATGGACGAGGCGGGTAAGGAGATGGCCCGCTTCCTGAAAGCCAATTGAGCGCGGCAAGCGGTGGTTAGTGGGTGCTGGTTACGACCGAAGGCCCCATGTCCTGCAACGGGCCCAAGGGGTTGGTGTTCACCTCCACCTCACTGATGACGGGCTGGCCACCCCATCCGCGATAAACCACAACGTCATCAACCAACAGGATCAGGGCGTTAAAGCGCCACCCTGTTGTCTCGGTGCGTCGCTTGAAGTTGATGAAGTCAGCCCAAAAGCTGCCGATACGGGCTTTGGAAATGCGTGCGACGTTGAGTTCCCAGCCGCGACAGGCCTCCCGCGCATTGATGCAGGTCAAAATTCCAGGGTCGAGATCGTCCTTGCCCAGGATGCCGCCATTGACGACTCGGCGCACCACGTCGGCATGGGTCAGGATGAGCGTGTTGGGCTGTTTGGCAGGCGTTAATCCCAATTCTGACAAAGTTGCCAGATCGGTCTTTTTTGGTACCAGGCTCTCGATGGCATGGCGTGCCTCGTCAAAGCTCTGAAATGTCGGCGATTGAGACTGAGATTTGGGCAACAGCGACGAGCAACCCGGCGCAAACATTGCAACTGTGAGTGCAAGTGCAAACCGGCCGGAAATATGGCGTGGTCGTTTGGGTGTGAAGGATTTCACTGTGCTGCTGGCAACTACTGCCATCCAAATCGGTGAATGTAATAACGCTTCATCAGCGTCGCCGCAAATCCATAACCTAGCAAAATGGCCGCCAGCCACGGGAAAAAGGTCGGTGGCAAGGCCTGCAACTTGAAGTACTGCGCCAGGGGGCCCATGGGCAGAAAGACCCCGGCCACCATGATCAGGAGGGTTGTCGCCAGCAAGGGCCGCGAAGGCCAACTGTTAACGAAAGGAGTCTTGGGGGTCCGTATCATGTGCACGATCAGCGTTTGCGTGAGCAGGCCGACGACAAACCAGCCCGACTGAAACAGCGCTGCGTCAGTGACGGTATTGGCCTTGAAGACGAACCACATCAGAATAAAAGTTGCGATGTCAAAAATCGAGCTGATCGGTCCAAAGAACACCATGAAGCGGCCGATTTCACCCGGATTCCATTTCAGCGGTGCGGTGAGCAACTCTGCGTCCACATTGTCAAACGGTATCGCAACTTGCGAGATGTCGTACAACAGGTTTTGCACCAGCAACTGCAAAGGCAGCATCGGCAAGAACGGCAGGAACGCGCTAGCCAGCAGAACCGAGAACACATTGCCAAAGTTGGAGCTGGCTGTCAAATGGATGTACTTCAACATATTGCTGAAGGTTCTGCGTCCTTCTCGAACACCCTCCGCGAGGACCATCAGACTGCGCTCGAGCAGGATGATGTCGGCTGCCTCCTTGGCAATATCGACTGCTGTGTCAACCGAAATGCCGATGTCTGCGGCCCGCAACGCCGGTGCGTCGTTGATGCCATCACCCATGAATCCGACCACGTCGCCATTGTTGCGCAAAGCGCGCACAATGCGTTCTTTGTTGGAAGGGGATAGCTTGGCAAATATGGTGTTTGCTTCCACCGCCAACCCGAGCGCCGGGTCGTCCATGGCCTCAATGTCGGTACCCATGACGATGCCGGTTACCGCAAGGCCGACCTGGCGGCAGACCTCAGCCGTGACCAGTTCGTTGTCGCCCGTCAGGACTTTGATGGCAACGCCGTTGTCGGCCAGGGCCTTGAGCGCCGGTGCCGTGGACTCCTTGGGCGGATCCAGAAAGGCGATGTACCCGATCAGGGTCAAGTCGGATTCGTCTGCGACGGAGTAGGCAACCTGACTCAGAGGCAACTCCTTCATGGCCACCGCCACCACACGCAAGCCGGCCTGGTTCAATTCGCGGGTCACCCGCGCCACACGCTTGAGCATGTCAGCGTCCAGTGGCGCCTCTTGGTCGCCGTAGCGCACCCGGGTACACACTGCCATGGTTTCTTCGACCGCACCCTTGCAGATCAGTTCGTGGTGGTGCTCTCGCTCAGACACCACAACGGACATGCGCCTGCGCTGGAAGTCAAAGGGAATTTCATCAATTTTCTGGTAGTTCCTGGCCAGCGCGAGTTGTTCGTGCACCTCGGTGTGTTCCAGCACCGCATGGTCCAGCAGATTTTTGAGTCCAGTCTGGTAGAAGCTGTTGAGGTAGGCAAACTCCAGCACCAGTTCGGACTCGGCTCCAAACACGTCGGTGTGGCGTGCCAAGGCGACTTTGTCTTGCGTCAGTGTGCCGGTTTTGTCGGTGCACAGCACATTCATCGCTCCAAAATTCTGGATGGCATCGAGCCGCTTCACAATCACCTTCTTGCGCGACAGCAGCACGGCACCCTTGGCCAGCGTGGAGGTCACGATCATGGGCAGCATTTCGGGTGTCAGGCCCACGGCAATGGAGAGCGAAAACAAAATCGCCTCCGACCAATTTCCTTTGGTGACTCCGTTGATCAGCAACACCAGCGGGGCCATAACAAGCGCGAAGCGGATCAGCAGCCAACTGACCTCATTAACGCCCATTTGAAACGCCGTGACTTCATGCTCATCCGCAGTCACGCTGGTCGCCAGTGCACCAAAGTAGGTGTGGTTTCCAGTGGCAAGTACCAGTGCGGTGGCCGATCCGGAAACGACGTTGGTTCCCATGAACGCCAGGTTCTTCATCTCGAGCGGGCGTTCACCCCGGGTTGCTGCAGCAGGGAATTTCTCCACTGGCAGGGACTCGCCGGTCATGGCTGACTGGCTGATAAAAAGATCGCGCGCTGCAAAAACGCGGCAATCGGCCGGGACCATATCACCGGCGGCCAGAAGAATGATGTCGCCCGGTACCAGCAACTTGACTGCGATCTCCACCGATGCGCAGTGCTGCTTGGATGGATCAAGGCGTCGCACTGTCGCGTTATTGCTCACCATGTCTTTTAGGCTCAGTGCGGCCTGGTTCGAGCGGCGCTCCTGTACAAAGCGCATCACGGTGGACAGCGTGACCATGCTGCCAATGACAGTCGCTGCCCTGAGGTCCGCAGTTATCCAAGACACTGCAGCGAGCAAGCTCAGCAACAGGTTAAATGGATTTTTATAGCTCAGCCACAGGTGCAGCAACCAGGGCATGGGTTTCTCATGGTTGATCTCGTTGGGACCAGTGCGCCGGCGTATGGCGGTTGCCTCGGCTTGGCTGAGCCCGTCTTTGCGCGACTTCAACCGCGCAAGGACCGTGTCCAGATCATCACAAGCGTCACGCGGCAGACTGAGTGCCAGGGTTTCCGGCAGGACGCGTGCAGCCTTTTCAGTCGGCAAGGATTCAAAAAGAAACCTGCTGCGAAACAGATGCCGTGCGCGGCGCGACTTCAGAAATACGCCAAACAGGTGGCGCAGAAAGTGTATGGGGGTATGGATTGACGCCACCTCTCGACCTTTTACGTCGTGGATCGGTGCATCGTACGCACGCATTTTGTGGTGAACGTGCACTTTGTCAATAAAACCACAGCCTCTGTGCTGTGGGCTGTGGTGCCGGGGGGAGCCAGACTTGTTGCCATTGACTCTCGCATCGGCGGTGCAGGAAGCGATGGACATTTTGGTGGTTGGTAGCTATCATTGGTGACTATCAGTCTAGGAGCGCCCCATGGAGACAGCACGCCTTTTTCAGTCCGGCCGCAGTCAGGCCGTTCGGCTGCCCAAAGAGTACCGGTTTGCCGGCACCGAGGTGGTGGTAAAACATTTCGGCAACGGCGTGCTGCTACTGCCGGTAGGTGACCCTTGGAAAACGCTGGAGGCTGGGCTGGCCACCTTTGAGCCCGGCTTTGTGTTGACGCGGGAGCAACCTGAGGACCAGATTCGCGCTGAAATTGCCCCATGATTTTGCTCGATACCAACATCTGCATCTACATCATCAACGCCAAACCTCCAGCGGTGCTGGCGCGTTTTCAGAAATACCGGCTGGGCGACATTGGGGTATGCAGCGTGGTGGCGGCGGAGTTGGCGTTTGGGGTGGCCAAAAGTGGCTCGGCGCGCAACCGCCAAGCATTGGAGATGTTTCTTGCCCCGTTGACGATTTTGCCGTTCGATGCCGCTGCCGTTTGGGTCTATGGTGACTTGCGCGCTGAGTTGGAGTGCTGTGGCACCCCCATCGGCTCCCTTGACATCATGATTGCCGCCCACGCCCTGAGCCAACAGGCTCTGCTGGTCACCAACAACACCCGCGAGTTTGCCAAGGTGCCGGGCTTGCAACTGGACAACTGGGTTGCAACTACTTGAGGTTGATGTCAAATTGGCCTCTAGCCCCTGCTAACGCTGCGTAAGACGCTATCAATTTAAGAGCAATGGCCACCTTCATCGAAACCGAGCTCCCCATCGCCCGCCTGTTGGCTGAGGCCTCCCCCGCAACGGTATCGGTTTTGCAGTAATTGCAAGATA
The DNA here is from genome assembly GCA_021737865.1 of Rhodoferax sp. Classification (GTDB taxonomy): domain Bacteria; phylum Pseudomonadota; class Gammaproteobacteria; order Burkholderiales; family Burkholderiaceae_C; genus Allorhodoferax. Next base: position 10,692 of record JAIPDC010000070.1, on the reverse strand, counting down.
CCGTTGAAAGTACCGTTCAATTGATGCAATGGAATGCTGCGCACTGAGTCGATTTGAGACAACAAAAAACCCGCTGTCCTAGAGGGAGAGCGGGTTAATGAGTCTATTTGAAACCATTTGAGAGTATCAAATGGTGCCCGGGGCCGGAATCGAACCGGCACGCCTTGCGGCGCGGGATTTTGAGTCCCGTGCGTCTACCAATTCCACCACCCGGGCGACGCTAAAACTTAGACCTAAATTATGGCACATTTAAGGGCATGAAATATCCAACTATTGAAGACGCGATCGGGAAGACGCCCCTGGTTGCTTTGCAACGCATTGGCGCCGCTGAAAATGCGACCCGCAACACCGTGGTGCTGGGCAAGCTGGAGGGCAATAACCCGGCTGGCTCAGTGAAAGACAGGCCAGCCCTGTCCATGATCCAGCGGGCCCAGGAGCGCGGCGAGATCAAGCCGGGTGACACGCTGATTGAGGCCACGTCAGGCAATACCGGCATTGCGCTGGCCATGGCGGCGGCCATCAAGGGCTACCGCATGGTGTTGATCATGCCGGAGGATCTGTCCATCGAGCGGGTGCAAACCATGAAGGCTTTTGGTGCGGAGCTGATTCTCACGCCCAAGAGTGGCGGCATGGAATACGCCCGCGATCTGGCCGAGCAGATGAAGCGCGATGGCAAGGGTGTTGTGCTGGACCAGTTTGCCAATGCTGACAACCCGCGCATCCACTACGAGACCACCGGACCCGAGATCTGGGCGGACACGCGCGGGAAGATAACGCATTTTGTGAGCGCCATGGGGACGACCGGCACCATCACCGGTGTCGCACGCTTCCTGAAGGAGAAGAACCCGGCGGTGCGCATCATTGGAGCCCAGCCCTCCGAGGGCTCACGCATACCCGGCATTCGCAAATGGCCGCAGGAATATTTGCCCAAGATTTATGACCCAGCCAATGTGGATGAGTTGGTCTATGTGAGCCAATCGGATGCGGAGGATATGTGCCGCCGCCTGGCCCGGGAGGAGGGCATTTTTGGCGGCATTTCTGCGGCCGGCGCGTGCTGGGTTGCACAAGAAATCGCACGCCGCGAGAAGGATGCAACGATTGTTTTCATCGTGTGCGACCGGGGTGACCGTTATCTGTCGACGGGAGTGTTCCCGGCATGACGCAGGCTTTCAAATTCTGCCCCCAGTGCGCCACGGAGCTGGAATTCATCACGCAGGCCGAGGACGGTGGCGAAAAAATGCGCTTGCGCTGCCCGGGTTGCGGCTACACGCACTGGAACAATCCGGTTCCCGTGCTGGCGGCCGTTATCGAATACAACGGCCAGGTTCTGCTGGCGCGCAACGCTGCATGGCCAGGCAAGATGTATGCATTGATCACCGGCTTCATGGAAGCGGGTGAGACGCCGCAGGAGGGCATTGCCCGTGAGATTGCCGAAGAGACCAACTTGACGACCGAGTCTCTCGACCTGATTGGCGTTTATGACTTCCAGCGCATGAACCAGGTCATCGTCGCCTACCATGCGGTGTGCCACGGTGAAGTGCGTCTGTCGCCTGAGTTGGTTGACTATCGCCTGTATGCACCGCAAAGCGTTAAATGTTGGCCAGCGGGAACGGGTTATGCACTGGCAGACTGGTTGAAGTCACGGGGTCACACGCCCAGTTTTATTGAATTTCCCAAGCGGGACTAGTTCCCAACCAGACGCCGGTGGGCGCTATTTAAAGAATTTCCAAGGAATCGATATGCAAGCCGACAAAGAAGTTGACGCCCGGGGTCTGAATTGCCCATTGCCCATTCTCAGGGCCAAGAAGGCGCTGTCCGAAATGGTGACCGGACAAACGCTCAAGGTGGTCGCCACCGACCCAGGCTCCACGCGCGACTTTCAAGCCTTTGCCAAGCAAACTGGCAACGAACTGGTCGGACAGGAGACCGTGGGCGAGGAATACATCCACGTTCTGCGCCGCAGGTAAGCGCAATTTGCCGCCGGGCCGCCCCAAGGCGAATTAGCCACCTTGGGGGGCAGCGACCCGCGCAGCGGCGGAGCGTGGGGGCGACACGACTAACCCAGGCGCGCCAGTTGCTCGCGCATCTTGGTTAGGGTGGCGCTGAAGTCATCCATGCGCTTGCGTTCCTGCTCCAGCACGGCGGCAGGGGCCTTGGCGACGAAGGCTTCGTTGCCCAGCTTGACCTGCGCTTTGCTGATCTGCTCTTCCAGACGCGTGACTTCCTTGCCCAGACGCAGCTTCTCGGCGGCCACATCCACTTCCATGTGCAGGCAGATGCGCGCTTCGCCCACCACAGCAACGGGTGACGCTTGTGCAGCAGCAGCCCATGCAGCCTGGTCGTCGAACAACTTGACTTCGTTGAGCTTTGCCAGCGCTTGCAGCACCGGTGCAGCCTTTTGCAAAAATGCGCCCTCCGCGGCCGTATTGGCCACCACGTAAAGCGGCAAGCGGGTGGACGGTGACACGTTCATTTCACCGCGCAAATTGCGGCAGGCGTCCACCAACAGCTTGAGCTTGGCCACGTAGGCAATCGCTGCCTCATCAATGCGCTCCGGCTGGCTCAGCGGGAAAGCCGCGATGCTCACCGACGGCCCTTGCCGCCCCGCCACGGGCGCCACTTTTTGCCACAGTTCTTCGGTAATGAAGGGGGTAATGGGGTGGGCCAGGCGCAGCAATGTCTCCAGCGTGCGGATCAGGGTGCGGCGGGTGGCGCGTTGCTGTGCTGCATTGCCGGTCTGGATCTGCACTTTGGCAATTTCGAGGTACCAGTCGCAGAACTCGTTCCAGGCAAAGTCGTAAATCGTGTTGGCCACGTTGTCCAGACGGTAGTCGGCAAAACCTTGCGCAACTTCGGCCTCGGCCTTTTGTAGCAGCGACACAATCCAGCGATCCGGCGCGCTGAACTCGAGGTAACCACCGGTCTCACACGCAGCTGCGGCGTGTTCGTCCAGCCCGCAGTCGTTGCCTTCGCAGTTCATCAACACAAAGCGGGTGGCGTTCCACAGTTTGTTGCAGAAGTTGCGGTAGCCTTCGCAGCGTTTGCTGTCGAAGTTGATGCTGCGTCCCAAGGATGCAAGGGATGCGAAGGTGAAACGCAAAGCGTCGGCACCAAACGCAGGAATGCCTTCGGGGAATTCTTTTTCCGTGTTCTTGCGGACCTGGGGCGCCGTTTCGGGCTTGCGCAGTCCTTCAGAGCGTTTGGCCAGCAGGGGGCCGAGTTCAATGCCGTCAATCAGGTCCACCGGGTCCAGCACATTGCCTTCACTCTTGCTCATCTTTTTGCCTTGTGCATCGCGCACCAGGCCGTGGATGTAGACGTGTTTGAACGGCACGCGGCCAGTGAAGTGCGTGGTCATCATGATCATTCTGGCGACCCAGAAGAAGATGATGTCGTAGCCAGTGACCAGCACTGAACTTGGCAGATACAAGTCAAAGTCGTCGAGAGAATTTTCCGACGGGCCGCCCCTAGGGAAATTAGCCCCCTCGGGGGGCAGCGAACCACGCGCAGCGGGGAGCGTGGGGGCCACATTTGGCCAACCCATCGTTGAGAAGGGAACCAGGGCAGATGAGTACCAGGTGTCCAGCACGTCTTCATCGCGGCGCAGTGTCTTGCCTGGCGCCTGGGCTTGTGCGTCGGCCTCATTGCGGGCCACATAGACCTTGCCATCTTCGTCATACCAGGCTGGAATCTGGTGTCCCCACCAGAGCTGGCGGCTGATGCACCAGTCGGTGATGTTGTTCATCCACTGGTTGTAGGTGTTGATCCAGTTCTCGGGTACGAATCGCACCTCGCCGCTTGCTACTGCATTGATAGCGCCTTGCGCAATGCTGGTGCCGGCTGGGCCCTGTTTTGTCATCGCGACAAACCACTGGTCGGTGAGCATGGGTTCGATGACCTGACCGGTGCGGGCGCAGCGCGGCACCATCAGCTTGTGCTTTTTCACCTCGACCAGCAGGCCCAGGGCGTCGAGGTCTTTGACGATTTGCTTGCGGGCCACAAAGCGGTCCATGCCGACATAGGCCGCAGGCGCGTTGCTGTCGATCTTGGCGTCCAGCGTTAGCACGCAGATCATGGGCAGCTTGTGGCGCTGGCCCACCGCATAGTCGTTCTGGTCGTGTGCCGGGGTGACCTTGACCACGCCGGTGCCGAAAGCCTTGTCCACGTAGTCGTCGGCAATAACGGGGATGGTACGGTTGCAAAGGGGCAGGGTGACGTGCTTGCCGAGCAGGTGGGCATAACGCTCGTCTTCGGGGTGAATCATGGCGGCCACGTCGCCCAGCATGGTCTCGGGGCGGGTGGTAGCCACCACCAGGCCCTCCACCAGTTCACCGTTAACCATTTGGGGGCCGTCGGCAAACGGGTAGCGGATGTGCCACAGCGAGCCGTCTTCCTCTTCGCTCTCGACTTCCAGGTCGCTCACGGCGCTTTGCAGAATCGGGTCCCAGTTGACCAGACGCTTGCCGCGGTAGATCAGGCCCTGTTCATACAGCTGCACAAAGGTCTCGGTTACCGTCTTGGACAGCTTGTCGTCCATGGTGAAGTATTCGCGGCTCCAGTCCACGCTGTCGCCCATGCGGCGCATCTGGGTGGTGATGGTGTTGCCCGACTTCTCTTTCCATTCCCAGACTTTTTCCACAAAGGCCTTGCGCCCCAGGTCGTGGCGGCTGACACCCTGGTCCTGCAACTGGCGCTCCACCACGATCTGGGTGGCGATGCCGGCGTGGTCGGTGCCCGGAATCCAGGCCGTGTTGGCGCCCAGCATGCGGTGGTAGCGCGTCAGGCTGTCCATGATGGTCTGGTTGAACGCGTGGCCCATGTGCAGTGTGCCGGTCACGTTGGGCGGCGGCAGCTGGATGGCGAACGACGGCTGGCCTTCTTTGGGCGCCTGCGTGCCGCGGTAGCCGCTCACACCGTAGCCACGCTTTTCCCACTCGGGTCCCCAATGGGCTTCCAGCGCGGCCGGCTCGAAGGATTTGGAGAGGGATTGCAGTCCGGGCTGGATCGGTGTGGCGGGTGGAGTGGAGGCGGTGTCGGTCATGGTGGGGTGGGTTCGGTCAGAGCCCGCGATTTTACCGGGCACAAGCATGGCTTGTGTGGTGTGAGGCGGTGCTGAGGGTACGATGGGCCGTCATTGAGGTTTAGCAAGGAGCAGAGGCATCATGGCCATTGGGTTCAATCTGGCACTGATCGCGGGCCTGCTGGTGCTGGTCTGGGCGGCGCGGGCCGCTGTACACGCGCTGATATTGCGCGGCCTGCGGGCCCCACGGGTGGCAGCACAAACCAGTCCGCAGGCACTGGGCCTCACAGCAGTGCCGGTTCAGGTGCCGGGGCCGAATGGAAAACCATTGTTTGCCTGGTTTATCCCGGTCCCTGGTGTAGCGAAGGCCCCGGCGGCTCTGGTGATGCATGGCTGGGGTGCGAATGCCAGCATGATGATCTCCAGCGCCGCGCCCCTGTCACACGCCGGGTTCGCCGTGTTGCTGCTTGATGCACGCTGCCACGGTGCCAGTGGGGACGAAGCGTTTACTTCGCTGCCACGCTTTGCCGAAGACATCGAAGCCGGGTTGGACTGGCTGGCGCTGACGCCCGAGGTCGATGCCGCGCGGTTGTCGGTGATCGGCCATTCCGTGGGGGCAGGCGCCGCCTTGCTCAGCGCCACGCGGCGAGCGGATATTCGGGCGGTGATCAGCATTAGCGCATTTGCCCACCCTTATGAGGTGATGCGCCGCTTTTTGGCGAGCCATCACATTCCCTACTTTGCTGTCGGCTGGTATGTGCTGCGCCATGTGCAAAGCGTCATAGGTGCGCGGTTTGGTGATATTGCGCCGATTCGCAGCATTGCGCGCGTGCGATGCCCGGTGTTGCTGGTGCATGGCAAAGACGATGACCTGGTCCCGTTTGAAGACGCCACACGATTGCTGGCGACAGGAGTGCCGGGGCAGGTGCAGTTGCTGGCCGTGCAAGGGCGACATGACCCGATTGAGGCGCTTCAGGCCGAGCAGTCGAAACTGGTCGACTTTTTGCAGGCGCAGCTTGCTCCACCTCAATAAATGCGGGGTTCTGCGTGCTATAAAGGTTTGTCGCTAGACGGTCCGCCCCAACCCGGGTGGCGCAACCCAACCAGGAGAAAAAAATATGCAAGTACAAGTACACACCGATGACCACATCCAAGGCGGCGAGTCACTCGCGCAATGGGTGCAGGATGAAGCTAAAACCCGTCTGGCCCGCTTTGCCGAGAGCGTGACCCGCGTGGAAGCCTTTTTGACCGATGTGGATGCAGGCAAGTCCGGCACCAATGACAAGCGCTGCCGTCTGGAAGCCCGCGTTGCCGGTCGCCCCCCCGTCTCCGTGACGGCCGACGCCGACAAGATGGCCGCTGCCGTAACCGACGCGGTGGATAAGCTCATCCGCGTGCTGGACGCCGACCTGGGCCGCGCCAAAGACCGCAACGGACGCGACACCATTCGCGCTGCGCAAGAGTAGAACGAGGGACCCAGAGCACGCGGCAAGACCATGATTCAGACCCGCGGGCTGTGCTACCAATATCCCAATGGGCCTCGGCTGGCCTTTCCCGATGTCGATGTGCCGCAAGGCGCGGTGTTGTTGCTCAGCGGCCCCTCGGGTTGCGGTAAATCGACCTGGCTGGCGTTGGTGGCCGCATTGGTGGCCCCCACGGCAGGAAGCATCAGTGTTGCCGGTCAACCCTTGGCTGCTCTCAAATCCGTAGCGGCTGACGCATGGCGGGCGAGGGCTATCGGCTTTTTACCGCAAAAACTTCACCTCAGCGCGGCGCTCAGCGTCTACCAGAATTTGGCGATGGCGCAGTGGGCGGCGGGGCAGGCCGAAGATGCATCCCGCATCCACACCGCTTTGAACGCGCTTGGGGTCGATGACTTGGCACCGCGAAAGCCTGGTCAACTCTCAGGCGGGCAGGCGCAGCGCGTGGCGCTGGCACGCGCCGTGCTGTTGCAGCCCCAGGTGATTCTGGCCGACGAGCCCACTGCCAGCCTGGACGATGAGGCTGCGGCCGATGCCGTGGGTCTGCTGCTGGCCACCGCCAAAGCGCAGGGCTCCACGCTGGTGATTGCTACACACGATGCGCGGGTGGCGACCCTGATCCCCCCCGATATTATTGGTCAAATCGGCTTCCAGCCCTTGCGGTTGTTGCGCAGCCAGCTATGAAAACGCTAGCATTTTCATGGCACTACCTGTGGTCCCGCCCCTTGGGCGCAGCGCTCAACGTGCTGCTGTTGAGTCTGGGGCTGGCATCGATCACCTTCCTGCTGCTGGTTGGGCACCAGCTCACCAAAGCCTTCGAGCGCGACCTGGCCGGCATTGACGTGGTCGTGGGTGCCAAGGGCAGCCCCATGCAACTGATCTTGAGCGGCGTGTTGCACATTGACGTGCCACCAGGCAATGTGCCGCTGCAGGCGGTGCGGGCGCTGGAAAAGCACCCGCTGGTGGCCAGCGTCATCCCTATCAGCCTGGGGGATAACTTTCGCAGTTACCGCATCGTCGGCACGTCGCACGACTACCTGAACCTGTATGGCGCCACGCTGGCGCAGGGCCGCTTGTGGGACCAGTCGATGCAGGTGGTGCTGGGTGCCAGCGCTGCCACCAAGCTGGGTGCGGGCCTGGGCCAGACCTTTGCCGGCAACCATGGGTTAGGGGCGGGCGGCCATGCGCATGGCGAAAGCACCTACACCGTGGTGGGCATTCTGGCGCCCAGTGGCAGCGTGTTGGACCGGCTGATCCTGACCGACTCCGCATCGGTCTGGAAAGTGCATGAAGACTACACCGCACTGGACGACGACGACCGCAAGGCCATGGAAGAAGAACGTGAAGTCACGATGGCGCTGGTGCGCTACAAAACCCCGATGGCAGCATTGAGCTTTCCCCGTTTTGTCAACACCACCACCGAAATGCAGGCCGCCGCACCGGCGCTGGAGATCACCCGCCTGCTCAACATGATGGGCCTGGGCACCGACGTGCTGCGTGCCTTTGCCGGCGTGCTGCTGCTGACCGCCGCCCTGAGCGTGTTCATCGCCCTGTGGAGCGCCGTGCGCGAGCGCCGCGGCGACCTGGCCCTGTTGCGCATGCTGGGCGCGCCCCCGGGCAAGGTGGCGGCGCTGTTGTTGTGCGAGGCTGTTTGGCTGGGCCTGCTGGCGGCTGTGCTGGGCTTGCTCCTGGGTCAGGGCTTTGCCGCAGCGCTGGGATGGTTCTTGAAGCTCGACACCACCCTGCTGATTGGCGGCATGGTCTGGCCGACAGAGTTGGCCGTGGTGCCGGCGCTGGCGCTGGGGGTATCTGTGGGCGCGGCACTGCTGCCGGCCTGGGGCGCCTACCGGGTCAGCGTGCTGGAACTTTTGCAATCGCGTTAAATCTATCAACCCAATCCAACCCCGGAGATTTTATGAATAAATTGCTTCTAGCCCTCGTCACCATTGCGTGTAGCGCTACAGTTTGCATAGCAGCCGAAACCCACGGCGACAAGGAAACCAAGGCGGACATTGCCAAACACCGCGCCATTGCCGCCGCCCACGAGGGTGCGGCCAAGTGCCTGGAGTCCGGCAAGAAGGATGACGTGTGCATCAAGGAGTTGCAGGCGGCGTGCAAGGGACTTGCCATTGGCAAGTTTTGTGGAATGAAGCACGAGCATTAAGATCAGGAGATGACGGAGTTCACCATGACCGCTTTTACCACCCGCCGCGCTGCTCTTGTTGCTGGGCTTTTTGCCCTCGCGCTTCCATGGGGCGCGATGGCGCAACTGAGTTCACCCATTGCGGGCGCCAGCGGCGTCCCAGCGGGCACCGGGGCCGGCGTTCACAGCCCCAACAGCCCGTTTGCCCCCTTGCAGGAGCGAAACGATGTGGTGCCGTGGTCGGTGCTGACCGACGTCAAGACCCGGGTCGAGAAGAACCGCATCCTGCCGGTGTTCCCGGCTCCCGTCATGGCACTGAACCAGAAAAGTCAGCGCATCCAGGGTTTCATGATGCCGCTCGATCCCGGTGAGAAGCAGAAGCACTTTTTACTGAGCTCGGTGCCCATGAGTTGCTCGTTCTGTGTTCCTGGCGGGCCTGAGAGCATGGTCGAGGTCAAGACCAAAACGCCGATCAAATATTCACTGGAGCCGGTGGTGGTGGAGGGCGTGTTCGCCGTGTTGAAGGACGACCCTTACGGTCTGTACTACCGCATTGTTGACGCGACGCCGGTGAAGTAGCGCTTGCCTCTCAACCCGACATCACGGTCCACCGGGCGCGCGCTTGTCGTGCTGCTGGTGCTGGCCCTGCTGTGGGCGCAAAGCCTGGGCCTTTGGCACGGCGTGGTGCACGATGGGCATGCGCGGCACAGCCAGGCCGGTGCACAACCGGCGCACGATACAGCGCATCCAACCGGGCATTCTGCTTGGGAGCGACTTTTTTCCAACCACGAAGACGCCGCTGATTGCCTGTTCTTTGACCAGCTGAGCCATGGCGATGCCATCGCCTCGTTCCCCTTGCAGGCCTTGCCGCTGGCCTCATTGCCAGCATTACTGCAATACAGCCATGCGCTGTTTGTGGCCCGCTGGCATGCGCAATTTCAAGCGCGCGGCCCCCCTCTCTCCCGTTGAATTCCTGCTTTTTTGTCGCTCCGGCTGGCCCATGGGACAGCCGGAGTGCTTCCATTTTTCGATTCACCGGACTCTTTCATGAAAACTGCTTTCTACGGTGGCGCGCCGCGCGCTCCCCTGTTCCCTCAACATTCCCTTGCGTTGGCCGTCATGACGCTGCTATCCCTTGCTGGCGCAAGTGTTGCGGCCCAAACCGCTGCGCGCACTGGCAGCACCCTGCCGGCGGTCACGGTGACCGGTAACCCGCTGGGTGCTACAGACTTGATAGCGCCCGCAGAAGCCTACTCGGGGGCCGCACTGCTGTTGCGCGCCCAAGGGACATTGGGCGAAACGCTGGACGGCACCCCCGGTGTGAGTAGCAGCTACTTTGGCCCCAACTCCAGCCGCCCCATCATCCGCGGGCTCGACGGCGACCGCGTGCGCATTCTGCAAAACAGCGGCTCCAGCGTGGACGCATCGGGCCTGAGTTATGACCATGCCGTGCCATCCGACCCGATCACCATGGAGCGTATTGAAGTACTGCGCGGCCCCGGTGCGCTGATGTATGGTGGCAGCGCCGTGGGCGGGGTGGTCAACGTGATCGACAACCGCATCCCGCAAGAGCGCCTGTTTGACGCGTCGGGCGGCGTGGCCGGCAAGCTTCATCTGGATGCGGCCAGTGGCAACGCCCAGCGCTCAGGCGCGGCCTTGCTGGAAACCGGTACCGACCGCTTTGCCCTGCACGCCGACGTGTTCAATCGCACATCGGGCGACGTGGCGGTGCCTGTTTCGCTGCCCTGCACCAAGCCGGACTCTGCCGAGGTGGCCAACGCCATCTGCAACTCCAGTGCAAGCAGCCATGGCGGCGCTGTGGGTGGTGCGTTGTTCATTGGCAAAAATCGACTGGGTCTGTCGGCCAGCACCTACCGTTCAGACTATGGCACCGTGGCCGAAGATGCGGTCACCATTGGCATGCAGTCTGACCGCATGGCGCTGGAGTGGGATATGGACGACCTGGGTGGCTGGGTGCAGAGCCTCAAAGTGCGCGCCAGCCAGAGCGACTACCAACACACCGAATACGAAGACGGCGAGGCCGGCAC
>JAIPDC010000069.1 GCA_021737865.1 Rhodoferax sp. | reverse complement strand
CAAGTGTCAAATGTCGATGTTGCCAGCGCGAAGTGCGTTGGTTTCAATGAAGTCGCGCCGTGGTTCCACTTCGTCTCCCATGAGCATGGTGAACACGCGATCCGCTTCGATGGCATCGTCGATCTGCACGCGCAGCAGGCGGCGCACGGTGGGGTCCATGGTGGTTTCCCATAGCTGGGCCGGGTTCATTTCACCCAATCCTTTGTAGCGCTGGCGGCTGGTAGCGTGCTCGGCTTGGGCGATCAGCCAGGCCATGGCCTCGCGGAAGTCGGACACTTTTTCTTCCTTCTGTCGCTCGCCTTCACCGCGCATGACACGCGCACCTTCGGACAGCAGTCCGCGGAACGTATTGGCAGCCTCGTTGAGTGCGGCGTAGTCCGATCCGTGCACAAAGTCTTGTGTGAGCACACTGCTCTTCACGTTGCCGTGGTGGCGGCGGCTGATGCGCAGGATGGGCTTGTCGGTGCGCACATCGAACTCGCCAGCGACCTCGGCGTCCGGCAGGCGAGCCTGCAAAGCCGCAGCAGAGGCTTCTGCATCGGCGACTGTGTCGAGATTCAGTGCCACGCCGTCGGCGACCGAGCGCAGGGCTTCTGCATCCATGAAATTTTTCAGGCGGGCGATGACACCCTGGGCCACGATATGTTTGCGGGCCAGTTCGGCCAGTGTGTCGCCTTTGATGGTGGTGCCAGCGGGTCCGCCGGTGAATACCGAGGCGTTGACCAGTGCGATGCGCAGCAGGAAGCTGTCGAGCTCGGCTGAGCCTTGCAGGTACAACTCTTCTTTGCCGGCCTTGACCTTGTACAGCGGAGGCTGCGCGATGTAGATGTGGCCGCGCTCGACCAGCTCGGGCATCTGGCGGTAGAAGAAGGTCAGCAGCAGGGTGCGGATGTGGGCGCCGTCGACGTCGGCATCGGTCATGATGATGATGCGGTGGTAGCGCAGTTTGGCGACGTTGAAGTCGTCATTGCCTGTTGTCCCACCCGCCTTGCCGATGCCGGTGCCCAGGGCGGTGATCAGCGTCAAAATTTCGTTGCTGGTCAGCAGCTTCTCATAACGTGCTTTTTCCACATTCAGAATCTTGCCACGCAGCGGCAGGATGGCCTGGAATTTGCGGTCACGGCCCTGCTTGGCGGAGCCGCCGGCGGAGTCGCCCTCGACGATGTAGATTTCGCACATTGCCGGGTCTTTTTCCTGGCAGTCTGCCAGTTTGCCGGGCAGACCCATGCCGTCGAGTACGCCTTTGCGTCGCGTCATATCGCGGGCTTTGCGTGCGGCTTCCCGTGCCCGTGCTGCCTCGACAATCTTTCCAACGATGATCTTGGCGTCCGCAGGGCGTTCTTGCAGGTAGTCGGCCAGCAGCTTGCTGACAATGTCTTCCACCGGGCCACGCACTTCGCTGGAAACCAGCTTGTCTTTGGTTTGGCTGGAGAACTTGGGTTCGGGCACCTTGACCGACAGCACACAAGTCAGGCCTTCGCGCATGTCGTCACCGGTGACCTCGACCTTGGCTTTTTTGGCTATCTCGGATTCGTCGATGTATTTGTTGATGACGCGGGTCATCGCCGCGCGCAGTCCGGTCAAATGGGTACCCCCGTCGCGCTGCGGAATGTTGTTGGTGAAACAGAGGACTTGTTCGTTGTAGCCGCTGTTCCACTGCATCGCTACTTCGACGCCGATGTTGGTGGCCTGGTCGCTTTGGCGGTCACCCATGGCATGGAAGATGTTGGGGTTCAACACCGTTTTGCCCTTGTTGATGAAGTTCACAAAGCCCTTGACCCCCCCGGCGCCCGAGAAGTCGTCTTCTTTGCCGCTGCGCTCGTCCTTCAGTCGGATCTTGACGCCGTTGTTCAGGAAGCTGAGTTCGCGCAGGCGCTTGCTCAAAATTTCGTAGTGGAAGTCGGAGTTGGTCTGGAAGATTTCCAGGTCGGGCGCAAAGTGCACCTCGGTGCCGCGCTTTTCGGTTTCACCAATGACCCGCATGGGCGAAACGTCGATGCCGTTGACGGTCTCGATGAGGCGGTTCTGCACGAAGCCTTTGCTGAACTCCATCACATGGACTTTGCCGTCGCGGCGGATGGTCAGGCGCAGCATTTTGGAGAGTGCGTTCACGCAACTCACACCCACGCCGTGCAGACCGCCGGAGACTTTGTAGCTGTTCTGGTTGAACTTGCCGCCTGCGTGCAACTCGGTTAGCGCAATTTCAGCTGCCGAGCGCTTGGGCTCGTGTTTGTCGTCCATCTTCACCCCGGTGGGAATGCCGCGTCCGTTGTCAACCACGCTGATGGAGTTGTCGGAGTGGATGGTGACCAGAATGTCGTCGCAATGGCCGGCCAGCGATTCATCGATGGAGTTGTCCACGACCTCAAATACCAGGTGGTGCAGACCGGTGCCGTCTGAGGTGTCACCGATGTACATGCCCGGGCGTTTGCGCACGGCTTCCAGGCCTTCGAGGATCTGGATCGAGCCTTCGCCATAGGCTTCGGTCGCGCCAGCCTGGTTGGTGTCGATGGTGGGCTGGAAGTTGGAGCTCTCGGCGCCGCCCTCGCCGGTATGCACGCCCTCAAGGCTGTTTTCTGAGGGTGCTACGGGCTTGTTTTCTTCGGTCATGGCTCACTTTTCTCTCAATCAGTTGGGGACAGAGCTAAAGGTCCGTCCCGCAAATCTCAGTATTCTTCAATGACCAAACCCCCGGAGATCGAGGGTTTGATAGCGTCGGCAGCTACGATTTTTGTAGCATTAAATTCTCATCGGCATGACAACGTACTTGAACGTGGCGTTGTCGGGGATGGTGAACAGTGCCGAGCTGTTGCCGTCCGATAGTTCCAGTTTCACCATGTCCTGGCTCATATTGGCTAGTGCGTCGATCAGGTAGGTCACGTTGAAGCCAATCTCGATGCTGTCACCGCTGTAGTCGATGTCCAATTCGTCCACTGCTTCCTCCTGCTCGGCGTTGTTGGACGCTACGCGCAGACTGCCGGGGTCGATGTTCAGGCGCACACCCTTGAACTTGTCGCTGGTCAAGATCGCGGTACGCTGCAGGGTCGCCAGCAGGGCTGTGCGGCCCAGTGTGATGCTGTTTTTGTGGTTCTTCGGGATGACGCGGTTGTAGTCGGGGAACTTGCCCTCAACCAACTTCGTAACAAACTCCATGCCATCGAACACGAACTTGGCCTGGTTATTGGCGAATTGCATTTCGATGGCGCCTTCGGCGTCCGACAACAAACGCTGCAATTCGACGACCGTCTTGCGCGGCAAAATGACTTCCTGTTTGGGCACTTCGACGTCCAGAGTGGCGGAGGCGAAGGCCAGGCGGTGGCCATCGGTGGCGACCAGGCTCAATTGTTTGCCTTCGGCGACAAACAGGATGCCGTTGAGGTAGTAACGGATGTCATGCACCGCCATGGCGAAGGAAACCTGGCTGAGCAGGTTCTTGAGCGTTTTTTGCGGCACGCTGAACACCGGACCAAAGTTGGCTGACTCCTGCACCAGCGGGAAGTCTTCTGCCGCCATGGTTTGCAGCGTGAATTTGCTTTTGCCGCCTTTGAGAATGATCTTGCTCTGACTCGACTCCAGCGAAACGGTCTGATCCGCGGGCATGGTGCGCAAGATATCGATCAGCTTGCGCGCACCTATGGTTGTGGTGAAATCGCCAATGTCGCCACCAAGGTCTGCCGTGGTGCGGATTTGAATTTCCAGATCACTGGTCGTGACTTGAAGCGACGTGCCTGTTTTGCGTACCAGCACGTTGGCCAAAATAGGCAGGGTGTGACGGCGCTCCACAATACCGGCCACGGATTGCAGAACCGATAGGACTTTGTCCTGTGTTGCCTTCAAAACGATCATGTCAACATCTTCCTTAATGTCTGCTGTGGCACGGTTGTCCCCAAGTGCCCAATTTTTTTAAAATCCTGCCATTTTCCCAGTTTTACACGCTATTTTCTGCAAAATAGCGTTTTATTCGTGATCAGCCTTTGAGTGTTTGCTCCAGCACGTGCAACTGTTGGTTCAGTTCGGTCATTTGCTGGCGTTCACCGCCGATTTTGCGCACGGCGTGCAGCACCGTGGTGTGGTCGCGCCCGCCGAACAACTCCCCGATTTCGGGCAGACTTTTCTGTGTCAATTCCTTGGCGAGATACATGGCAATCTGGCGCGGTCGGGCAATGCTGGCCGGACGCTTCTTGGAGTACATGTCGGCCACTTTGATCTTGTAGTAGTCGGCCACGGTCTTCTGGATGTTTTCCACCGAAATCTGCCGGTTCTGGATAGAAAGCAGGTCGCGCAGTGCCTCTCGGGCCAATTGGATGGAAATTTCCTTCTGATTGAACCGGGAGTAGGCCAGGATCTTGCGCAAAGCGCCTTCCAGTTCGCGCACATTGGAGCGGACATTTTTGGCCACGAAGAAGGCGACTTCTTCCGGCATTTCAGCGCTTTCGACGCGGGCCTTGTTGATCAGAATAGCGACCCGCATTTCCAGTTCAGGGGGCTCGATGGCCACTGTCAAACCGGAGTCAAAGCGTGAAACCAGGCGTTCGTGGATGTCGGTCAGGCCCTTGGGATAGGTGTCGCTGGTCATCACAATGTGTGATTTCTTGGCCAGTAGGGCTTCAAAAGCGTTGAAAAACTCTTCCTGAGTGCGGTCCTTGTTGGCAAAAAACTGCACATCATCAATCAACAGCAAGTCTAGCGAGTGGTATCGCTCCTTGAATTCATCAAAAGTTTTGCGCTGGTAAGCCTTAACCACATCGGATACGAACTGCTCCGCATGGATGTAGAGAACTTTCGATCCGGGCTTGTCCGCCAACAACCGGTTGCCCACTGCGTGCATCAGGTGGGTCTTGCCCAGACCCACACCGCCGTAGATAAACAAGGGGTTGTACAAGTGGCCCGGTATGGTGGCCACATGCATGGCCGCAGCACGTGCCATACGGTTGGCAGTTCCTTCCACCAGGCTGTCAAAGGTGAGCATGCTATTGATGCGATTTTTTGGCAGACCTGATGGGGCTGCCTCACCGATCGCCACCGCTTCTTCTGCTGAGACCATTTCTGCCGCCTGCGACGAAGAACCAGAGCGGACAATGGATTCACGCGGAGTGATCGCTAACTCAACAAGGACCGGTTGACCGTACATTCTCTCGAGCATGGCGGAAATTCGTCCGCTGTATTGGGCGCGAACCCAGTCCAGTTTGAAGCGGTTGGCGACAAAAATTGTGACCTTCGAAAAGTCGTCCAGGACCTGTGCGCTCAGGGGTTTGATCCAGGTGTTGAACTGCTGCTCGGGCAACTCCTGGGCGAGTTGGTCGACACAGCTTTGCCACAGACTTTGGCCGATGTCATGTCCCGGTGATGTGGTGTGGTTGGATGGAAGTCCCGCTGGCATTATTCTTTTTAGCTTCTGTGGATAGTTGTGGATTACTGCGCGTCGAATTGTAATTTATCAAAGCCTTATCCACATTTTTGTTTGTGCCATGGAACTTACAGCGATACGCGGTGTTTCGGATGTAAGGTGTTGCCCCTGTTCAGAAAGTTTGCGATAATCGACGGTTCCCCTGATTGTGTTCGGGGCGATTAGACCGCGATCTCTCCTTGTTGACTTCTGTTTGACAAGGGTCGATCCGAATTGAGCCTATTAGGAATTCCAAATGAAACGCACTTACCAACCCTCCAAAATCCGCCGCGCCCGTACCCACGGTTTTCTGGTTCGCATGAAAACCCGTGGTGGCCGTGCCGTGATCAATGCGCGCCGCGCCAAAGGTCGCAAGCGCCTGGCTGTCTAATTTCTGGCTGCGGGCTGTCCCAGCACATGCATATTCCGGCATTGCTGGCGTGCCTACCGGTGGCACTGTCGTGCAGCGACTAAAGACGCGGCCCCAGTTTCAGGCGGTTTTGGCTGGTCACACGATCGCCCGAACGGCCCACTTTGCGTTGCATTGCTGTTCTTTGGATGCGCCGGTGTCAGTGGTGAATAACCCTGGTGTGCCCGCGCTATTTCCGGTTCAGAGGGTGTGGCTGGGTGCCATGGTTCCCAAGCGGTGGGCCAAGCGCTCCGTAACCCGCAATGCCATCAAGCGCCAGATCTACAACGTGAGTGCTGATTTCGAACCCCGTCTGCCAGCGCGTGCGCACGTGGTCAGGTTGCGCGCATCATTTGACCGTGCAGCGTTTGTCAGCGCGTCATCCGATGTACTCAAAGCCGCAGTGCGGGCAGAACTGCACCAGTTGTTTTTGCGGGTTGCCCCGCCACCTGACGCATGATGCAGTCGTTCCTCATGGGTATTGTCAAGGCGTACCGCCTGGTTTTGAGCCCCTGGCTGGGCTCTGGCTGTCGGTTCGAACCTACTTGCTCGGCATATGCGTTGCAAGCCTTGCAGACCCACGGTGCTGCGGTTGGAAGTTACCTCACGGTGTCGCGCATTGCGCGGTGCCACCCCTGGTGCGCGGGCGGCATTGACCCGGTTCCTGTTGAACCTCCCCGGCTGTTTACCCGGCTGATCTCTTCTCCCTCTGAAAAGAAACCCTCATGAACGATATTCGCCGCACCATTTTGTGGGTGATCTTTGGCTTCTCCATGGTGATGCTGTGGGATCAATGGCAGTTGTCCAATGGCAAGAAGGCGACTTTCTTTCCGAACCCCGCCCAACAAACCGTACCGACCACGACGACCGGAGCCCCGGTTGCATCCCAGGGTGTTAATGCCGCTGGTGTACCCAGCGTTGCCGGCTCCGCGCCCGGTGTGGCCGCAGTTCTGCCCGGCGCGACGACGAGCCCAGTTGCCGCGCCTGTGCCAAAGGAGCGCATTGAGGTCACTACCGACGTGCTGAAGTTGACATTCGAGACGGAGGGCGGATCGCTGGTACGCACCGAATTTTTGAAGCACACCGATATGGCGGACAAGAGCAAGAACTTTGTTCTGCTCGATGACACGAAGGACCACATTTACGTGGCCCAGACGGGTGTCATTGGTGGAAGTACTGCCGGCGCCTTTCCGACCCACAAGACGCCCATGACTGTGAGCGGCCCTCGCTCTCTCAAGGATGGTGAAAATGATATGACCATCCAGTTCACCTCCGGTGACGTGGGGGGCATCAAACTGGTCAAGACATACACCTTGCGCCGTGGCGCATACGACATGGCGGTCAAGCACGAAATGACCAACCTGTCGGCGGCACCGCTGTCTGCGCAGCTGTATTTGCAGCTGGTGCGCGATGGCAGCAAGCCTTCGGGTGAGTCTTCGTTCTATTCCACATTCACCGGTCCGGCGGTCTATACGGAGGCCAAGAAGTACCAGAAAGTGGAGTTTTCCGACGTCAAGAAGAAGAGTGCAGACTTCGAGAAGCAGTCATCGGACGGGTATGTGTCCATGGTGCAGCACTACTTTGCCAGCGCCTGGATGCTGCCCGAAGGCGTGCAGCGCACCATCTCAATAGACGGCGTGGACATCGGGTCGCCTGTTGCGGATTGCTGCTACCGCGCCACCATGATCACGCCATTGGATGCCATTGCACCCGGTGCAAGCAAGGTTGTGGACGCCAAATTCTTCGCCGGTCCACAGGTGGAGACCGAAATGGAGAAACTGGCACCTGGCCTGGAACTGGTCAAGGATTATGGCTGGCTGACCATTTTGGCCAAACCGCTGTATTGGCTGTTAGACAAGTTGCATGGATTCATTCAGAACTGGGGCTGGTCGATCGTGGCGCTGGTGGTGTTGCTCAAAGCGGCTTTTTACTGGCTGAACGCCAAGGCCTATTCCAGCATGGCCAAGATGAAGGCGGTCAACCCCAAGATCACCGAGATGCGTGAGCGCCTCAAAGACAACCCGCAGCAGATGCAACAGGAGATGATGCGCATCTACCGGGAGGAAAAGGTCAATCCGATGGGCGGCTGTTTCCCCATCATGATCCAGATTCCGGTCTTCATCGCCCTGTATTGGGTGCTGTTGTCCAGCGTGGAGATGCGCAACGTGCCCTGGATTTTGTGGATCAAGGATTTGTCGTCCCCCGATCCTTTCTACATCCTGCCGCTGGTGATGACCGCCACGACCCTGCTGCAAACGGCACTGAATCCCACGCCGCCGGACCCGATGCAGGCCAAGATGATGTGGTTCATGCCGCTGATTTTTAGCGTGATGTTCTTCTTCTTCCCGGCCGGCTTGGTGCTTTACTGGATTACCAACAACATCCTGTCCATCTTGCAGCAGTGGATTATCAACACCCGTATGGGCGTGCCGCCGCAGTTCAACTTGCCCAAATTTAAGTGACCCGGGGCGCTCGGCGCGCCCCGGTTACTCCATGCTCTCGCGGCATCACGATCCCATCATCGCCATTGCCACCGCACCCGGGCGCGGCGCTGTGGGCATTGTGCGGGTCAGTGGCAAAGGGCTACAGCGCTGGGTGGTACATCTGCTTGGGCGCAGCCTGAGACCGCGCGAGGCGACCTATTTGCCATTTTGCGACGCAAAGGGCACTCCGCTTGACCAGGGCCTAGCGTTGTTTTTCCCCGGCCCGCAGTCGTTTACCGGCGAGGACGTTCTGGAACTGCAGGCGCACGGTGGGCCTGTGGTGCTGCAATTGCTGCTGGCGCGTTGCCTGGAGGCCGCCGCTGAGACCGACCCCTCAACAAAACTGGGCTACCTGCCCACCATGCGCCTAGCCCAGCCGGGTGAGTTTTCCGAACGCGCATTTTTAAACGACAAGATCGACCTGACACAGGCCGAGGCGATTGCCGACCTGATAGATGCCAGCACGGAAGCGGCCGCCCGAAGCGCCACACAATCGCTTTCCGGCGCATTCTCGCGTGAAATCCATGCCATGCGGGATGGATTGATTCATTTGCGCATGCTGGTGGAAGCGACGCTGGACTTTCCTGAAGAAGAGATCGATTTTCTGGAAAAATCAGATGCCAGGGGGCAACTGACGCACTTGCAGCAGGCTCTCCAAGCGGTCATGCAGCGTGCCACACAGGGTGCATTGCTGCGCGAAGGCATCACGGTGGTGATTGCGGGCCAGCCCAATGCCGGCAAGTCATCACTGCTCAATGCGCTGGCGGGAGCCGAGTTGGCCATCGTGACGCCCATCGCGGGCACGACACGCGACAAAGTCCAGCAGACCATACAGATTGAAGGGGTGCCGATCCATGTGGTCGACACGGCTGGGCTGCGCCCCAGTGATGACGATGTGGAGAAGATCGGCATTGCGCGGGCGTGGGAGGCGATTGAGGGCGCGGATGTGGTGCTGTTCCTGCGCGACTTGACGCGCGTGGATGCTATTGATTACATAGCGGCTGACGCACGTATCGCGGGGGCTATAGCCCAAAAGATCTCAAAAAATGTGCCGGTAATCGATGTCTGGAACAAGGTCGATGCGATGCCGACGCCGACACTGAGGTCGAGGGGGGTCGCGCTGTCTGCCAAAACCGGCGCCGGACTGGAGCAGTTGCGCCGTTTGTTGCTTGAGACGGTCGGTTGGCAGGTGCCGAGCGGTGGGACTTTCATTGCGCGTGAGCGGCACTTGCAGGCATTGCGCCGAGTGTCCGTCCATTTGGACACGGCTGCCCAGCATCTTTCGATGGAAGACCAGGCCTTGGACTTGCTGGCGGAGGAGCTTCGACTCGGGCAAAACGCTTTGAGTGAGATCACCGGCGAGTTCACGTCTGACGATTTGCTGGGTGTGATTTTTTCACAGTTTTGTATTGGCAAATAGCTGGAATACACTTCGACGATTGCCGAAAACGAAAGAAAAGCCCATGTCTATCCTGAACTGGTTCTCGAAAAAGCCACCGGCCCGGCATTCAGAACTGGCGCAAAGTTCGGGCTTGGGGCATATGGATGCCACGGTGCCGTTTAATCCCTCGGGCAAGGGGCGCGAGCGTGCCCCCAGCACGCCACCCGGCAGTGCCGCCAACCGCAAAAGCGAACGACTGGAGCGCCGCGAACTGCTGTATTCAGTGGTTCGCGAGGCGATGATTCAAGCGGGTGTACTGTCGTCGAGCTACAAATTCAAAGTGCTGTCTTTGGACTCACGTGGACGCCAGTACCTGATCATGATGGACTTGGCCCGCCAGTACGTTGGTGAAACCACTCGATTGGCTGAGATGGAGGGGTTGATCGCGCAGCACGCCAAGAGTCGGCACGACATTCTGGTCACAGCGGTGTATTGGCGTGTCAATGAACACGTTACAGCCGGGTTGACCCGGCCGCCTGCGGCGCTGTCGGCTCCAGCGTCCGCCCAGCCTCCCGTTGCGGGCGCAGCGAAGGTGCCACCAAAGGCTGCCTACGAACCCTTGCAACCCGAGGAGGTGGCCGCATTCAAGCTCGCACTGGCTTCGGTAGACAGTGCAAGATCGCTCTCCGCACCGGGAGAAATCGTGCATTCTGGGCGTAGAAATCCGAATGCGCCCCCTCAATTCGACGACACCGAGCTGGAAGACCGTCCTTTGCCTTTGAGCGGCACCCAATACGGCGACTTGAACTGATCTCTTGCCGTTTTTCTAGCCGATTCAGTGTCCGCTGTAATCGACTAGCGTGAACAATGGCAGCCCCGAGTCGCGCAATTTCTGTGAGCCCCCGAGTTCGGGCAAATCGACGATGGCTGCGCCTTCCATGACGGTGGCACCCAGACGCTCGAGCAGTTTGCGGCCCGCCATCATGGTTCCACCGGTGGCAATGAGGTCGTCGATCAACAGCACCCGGTCTCCTGCATTGACTGCGTCTGTGTGCAACTCCACGGTGGCGCTGCCGTATTCCAGTTCGTAGGTCTCCTCCACCGTGGTGAAGGGCAGCTTGCCTTTCTTGCGGATGGGCACGAAGCCGACATTGAGTTCGTACGCCACAACGGCTCCCAATATGAAGCCGCGCGCATCCAGCCCGGCAACGATATCCGGGCGCTTGTCGGGGTCCATGTAGCGGTGCACAAAGGCGTCGATCAGCACCCGAAATACTTTGGCGTTTTGCAGCAGTGGTGTGATGTCGCGGAATTGCACGCCGGGCGTCGGCCAATCCGGCACGGTACGGATGTTGTCACGAAGATACTGGTTGATGCTGGTGTGTTGCATGGTCGTGCCGGTTGGGTGAGGAAACAATGCCGAGGCAGGCACCATTGTGCCCCCGCGGAAGTGGGTGTTGTGTCTTTAGCCTTTGAGTAACTTGAGCTCGGCAACCGCCAGTGCTGCGGCTTTGCCCGACAGCACCAGGGTGTCGCCGGAGTCGAGCAGTGTGTCGGGCGTGATTGTGCCCGCCGACCCATTGCTATGGCGCAGGCTGACCACGCGCGTGCCAACGGTATCGAGTGCATAGGTGCCCAGTGAGCGCCCGCTGGCCTTTGCCCCCATGGGCAGCGTGATCGTGATCAGTCGTTCATGCTGAAGCTCGTCCACCGAGTCGTCGTCGGCGCCATGGAAAAACCCGCGCAACAGCTTGTATCGGGCGTCGCGCTGATCCTGCACGATGCGTATCACGCGGCGCATGGGAACCCCCACCAGTGCCAGAGCATGGCTGGCCAGCATCAAAGAGCCTTCTATGGTTTCCGGCACCACCTCGGTCGCCCCGGCGGCCCGCAAGACATCCAGGCTCAGGTCGTCCTGCGTTCGCACGATGACTGGTACCTGTGGCGCGTGCTCATGGGTATGGCTCAATACCTTGATGGCACTGGCAACGTCCAGGTAGGTGATGACGACGGCGCTGGCGCGCGCCAGACCTGATGCGATCAGGGCTTGCAGCCTCGCTGCGTCACCATAAACCACCGAGTCGCCAGCCGCCGCCGCCTGGCGGACCCGGTCGGGGTCCAGGTCCAGTGCGATATACGGAATTCCCTGGCTCTCCAGCATCTTGGCCAGATTCTGGCCGCAGCGGCCATAGCCGCAGATGATTACATGCCGGTTGGCGTTGATTGACTTGCGCGCAATGGCGGTCATTTGCAGGGATTGCTGTAACCACTCGCTGGCCACCAGTTTCATCACGATGCGGTTGCTGTACATCACGATAAAGGGGGTTGCAAGCATGGACAGCACCATGCTTGCCAGAATGGGGTTGAGCAGTGCCGGTGGCACCAGCGAGTTTGCCTGCGCCAACGTCAGCAGAACAAAACCGAATTCACCGGCTTGCGCAAGGTACAGGCCTGTGCGCAGTGACACGCCAGAGCCGGCGCCCAGCATTTTGGACAGTGCGGTGACCAGCGCAGCCTTGAACAATGTGGGTACTGCCAACAGCAGCAATACCATTGGCCAGCGCTCCAGAACCAGCCGCCAGTCCAGCAACATACCAATGCTGATGAAGAAAAGGCCCAGCAACACATCGTGAAACGGCCGTATGTCGGTTTCCACCTGGTGCTTGAACTCGGTCTCGGAAATCAGCATCCCGGCAATAAAGGCTCCCAGCGCCAAGCTCAGACCGGCCAATTCTGTGAGCCACGCCAGGCCCAGCGTGATGAACAGCAGGTTGAGTACAAACAACTCCTCGCTCTTGCGCCGTGCTACCAGCGTCAGCCAGCGGCGCATGACGTGTTGTCCCCCCATCAGCAGAACGGTGATCAGGCCGATGGCCTTGGCGGCGGCAATCAGCAGGGCTCCGGCCAACTCTTCCGCCGAGGCGCCCAATGCTGGGATCAGAACCAGTAGCGGCACCACCGCCAAGTCCTGGAACAGTAGGACACCCATGACCCGCTTGCCGTGCTCGGATTCACGCTCCAGCCGTTCCACCATCAACGTGACGACAATGGCGGTGCTGCTCATGGACAGGGCGCAAGACAGAGCCAGTGCTGCTTGCCAGGTCATGTCCCAGACGCGTGGCGCGAATAGGGACAACGCCATGGTGGCCAACGTGGCCACCGTTATGGTGACCGCGACCTGTAGAAGCCCCAGGCCGAACACGTGTTGACGCATGGCTCGCAGTTTGGGCAAGTTGAATTCCAGGCCAATGACGAACATCAGGAAGACCACACCAAATTCGCCCAGGTGGCGCACGCCGTCGGCATTTTGTGACAGGGCCAATGCGTTGGGGCCGATGGCGACACCGACCACCAGATAGCCCAGCATCGGGGGGAGGTGAAAATAGCGACAAACCACCACGCCCAGCACGGCGGCAAGGAGGTAGAGCAGGGTAATTTCCAGTCCGGTCATGCCACGATACTAGCAAGCGCCGGCGCTCTCTATAAAATGCCCGCATGACAGACCCTGCAACGCGGTACCCGGCACCCTCTGCTCAGCGCTCCATTGCGCTGGCGCGCGAGACTCTTGATATTGAGGCGGCTGCTGTGTCGGGGCTCAAGAGTAGGGTTGGCGCCCCGTTTGCCCGCGCGGTGGACATGGTTTTGGCAACCGCCGGCCGTGTCGTGGTGATGGGCATGGGCAAGAGCGGTCATATTGGGCGAAAAATCGCCGCCACATTGGCTTCCACCGGAACCCCGGCGATGTTTGTGCACCCGGCCGAGGCCAGCCACGGTGACCTCGGGATGATCACCGCGGCAGATCTCGTTCTGTGCATCTCCAACAGTGGAGAGTCCCAGGAGATGGCGGCGATATTGCCGGTGTTGAAGCGCCTAGGTGCCCCTGTGATTGCGATGACCGGTAATCCCCACTCCACCATGGCTGTGCATGCCGACGTGTGGCTTGATTCCGCAGTTGATAAGGAGGCCTGCCCTTTGAATTTGGCCCCTACCGCAAGCACGACAGCACAGCTGGCCTTGGGCGACGCTCTGGCGGTGGCCCTGCTGGATGCGAGGGGATTCAGGGCTGAGGATTTTGCACGCTCACACCCGGGTGGCGCTTTGGGCCGCAAGTTGCTGACACATGTCAGTGACGTGATGCGCGCTGGCGCAGCGGTGCCAAAAGTGTTGCCTGAAGCTGGTTTCAGTGAGCTGATGCGGGAGATGAGCGCCAAGGGGCTGGGTGCTACATCGGTGGTGGACAGCGATGCCCGGGTGCTGGGTATTTTTACCGATGGCGACCTGCGGCGTCTCGTTGAGCAGGGCACAGATTTGCGGGGGAAAACCGCACAGGAGGTTATGCACCGCGCACCATTCACGGTGGATGCGCATGCTTTGGCGGTGGACGCGGCCGAGTTGATGGAGCGCAACCGCATTACCAGTGTGTTGGTGGTTGATGCCGACGGCAGACTGTGTGGGGCGCTGAACAGCAACGATTTGATGCGCGCAAAGGTGATTTGATGAAGCCCGCACTGCATTTTGATCCGGCCCTGCTGCTTAAGGCGCAGGGCATCAAAGTAGCCTTCTTTGACGTGGATGGCGTGTTGACCGATGGCGGTCTTCTTTTTTCCGAGGCTGGCGAGACACTCAAGCGTTTCAGTACGCTGGATGGCCACGGACTGAAATTGTTGCAGCAGGCAGGCATTACGCCGGTGGTCATCACCGGGCGCGACTCCGGGGCGCTGCGCGTGCGCTTGAAGGCGTTGGGCATAGTTCACGCTCACTTCGGGACTGAAGACAAGCAACCGGCTGCGCAGTTGTCGCTGTCAACTTTGGGGCTTGGGTGGAGCGATGCTGCCGCCATGGGTGATGACTGGCCCGATTTGCCGGTGATGCGTCGGTGTGCCTTTTCTTGCGCGCCGGCCAATGCCCATGTTGAAGTGCGGGCTTCTGCGACCTATGTCACCGCTGCAAGGGGCGGCGATGGTGCGGCCCGCGAGTTTTGTGACCTTCTGCTGGTGGCCAGTGGCCGCTATGTGAACCTGCTTGAAAAGTATATGCAATGACGGGTCATTTGCGGGATGTTTGGGAGCGGTTCCTGCTGTTTTTTCCGCTGGTATCCATGGGGCTGCTGGCGCTTGGCACCTATTGGCTGGTGCGCAGCACGCCGCCTGGGGACGGCCCGGTGGTGCAGCGCCCGGTCGCGCATGAACCTGACTACTTTTTGGATGAGTTTTCCGTCAAGACATTCGATGGGGCGGGGCGTGTGCGAACGGAGGTGCACGGATCCAAGGCGCGTCACTACCCGGACACGTTGTGGCTGGAAGTTGATCGGATTCGGGTGCGGTCTTTCGATGAGCAGGGCCGGATGACAACTGCATCGGCAGAGCGTGGTTTGACCAATGAGGATGCGTCCGAGGTTCAACTCATGGGCAATGCGGTTTTGGTGCGGGACGGCCATTCCGGTCAGGGCGATTCAGGATCCCCCCGGATGGAGTACCGCGGGGAGTTTTTGCATGCTTTCATGAACACCGAGCGGGTCGAGTCGAACAAGCCAGTCCAGTTGGTGCGGGGCAATGATCGGTTTACGGCTGACCGCATGGAATTTGACAATGTGGAGCAGGTCTTGCTACTCAGCGGGCGTGTGCGTGGCACGCTGATGCCGGTTGTGAATTGACTGTTTTGGAGGACCACCTGTGCCCAGATTGATCTTTATTACGGGTGCATCCAGTGGCATTGGCCAGGCGCTGGCATGGCGCTACTACCAGGCTGGCTTTGCGCTGGCCCTGGTGGCCCGGCGAAGCGATGAAATACAAACTTGGGCGGCAGCGCGTGCCCTCGATGCATCGCGTTACCGCATTTATTGCGCCGATGTGGGGGTGATTGACAGCATCGTGTCGGCAGCGCAGCAATGCCTGCAAGAACAGGGTGTGCCTGACATCGTGATTGCCAATGCGGGCGTCAGTATCGGGATTGATACCGCGGTGCGTGATGACCTGGATGTTTTGGCGCGTACATTCACCATCAACAATGTGGGTTTGGCTGCCACTTTTCATGCATTCGTGGAGCCCATGTCTCGCCGTGGTTCTGGTGCTCTGGTGGGCATTGCAAGCGTGGCCGGCATTCGGGGCTTGCCTGGTCATGGGGCCTATTGCGCCAGCAAGGCCGGTGTGATCAGTTATTGTGAGAGTCTGCGCGGAGAACTGCGCCACGTGGGTGTCAAAGTGGTCACAATCTGCCCCGGCTACATCGACACACCTTTGACGCAGAAGAACCGCTATTCGATGCCGTTCTTGATGCAGGCCGACGTTTTTGCGGATAAGGCCTATTCTGTTATCGATGCCGGGGCGACTTACCGTGTCATTCCATGGCAAATGGGGTGGGTGGCTAAAGGACTGCGCCTGTTGCCCAACGCGCTATTTGACCGCGTGCTTTCCGGTCGGCCCCGTAAGCGGCGTATTACCGGCGATTGATACCGCATCTAAAACGGGACCTGAAGGCCCCTTTTTTGATTGGAGATGAACTCCAGT
>JAIPDC010000068.1 GCA_021737865.1 Rhodoferax sp. | reverse complement strand
CATTCATATAAATTGCATTCGTATGCAAGTCAACTTGATATAGTTGCTTCTTTTTCAAACAGCATGGGTTACTGCTGCAATTGCACCTTTTTTGGAACTCCAATCTATGATCACATCTGCGCAGAATCTCTTTAATAAAAAGACCGTCCATAGCCTGATGAGCGCATTGGTCCAAGCTACACCTGCCACGATCGAACACGAGCTGGCCCAGGTCTACCACCCCGACGCTCAGTGGCGCGGATCGCATCCCTGGAATGAAGTGACGGGCTTACAAGCCATTGCTAATGTGTTTTGGCAGCCGCTTTTGCATGCCTTCCCTGACCTAGAGCGGCGCGATCAGCTGCTAGTCGGCGGTCAGTATGAGGGGCGCGATTATGTGGGTGCGGTTGGCCACCTTTGCGGGCGTTTCCAGCGCGACTGGCTTGGCTTGCAGGCCAACGGGCAACTGCTCTGCTTACGCTACGGAGAGTTTCACCAGTTGGTGGATGGTCAAATAGTGCAAAGCACAGTGCTATTAGATGTGTTGGATGCAATTCGCCAGATTGGCCTCTGGCCCCTGCCACCCAGCTTGGGCTGTGAGGGGATGTGGCTAGGTCCGCTGGCCGGCGACGGTCTGGTGCTGTTAGAGCAGGACGCTTCACAATCTGCTAGCAGCCTAGCCCTCACATTGGCTATGCAAAGTGCGCTTGGTGCCTATGACGACACCCTGAGTCTTGGCCGGGAAGGATTGCTAGCGATGCCGCAGCAGGAGTTTTGGCACCCGCACATGATGTGGTTTGGCCCCAGTGGGATTGGTACCTCTCGCGGGCTCGATGGCTTCGTTGACGCGCACCAGTTGCCGTTTCGTACCGCCTTTCCACGTAACCCAAAGCTGCCCCAGCCAGTGGGCATGGGCCAGCACGGGGGTAGCCACTACGCCCGCATTGGTGATGGACGTTTCTCGGCCACTGCCGGCTGGCCAAGTAGACACATGATGCACCAGGGCGGAGGCTGGCTGGGCCTGCCACCCACAGGTCGCGCAATCACTATGCGGGTTATGGATTTTTACAGCGCCGAACAGGGTCTGATCCGGGAAAATTGGGTGCCGATTGACCTCATCAATGTCTTGCTGCAACTCGATATCGATGTGTTGGCCCGTGTTCGTAGTCGGCGATCATGAAGCATTTAGTTTGGTTCGCCAATTAAGGGAAACTACGTATACCCAAACAATTTTTTCAAGATACATTGCATACGTATGCAAAAAAATCTTTGTTCTAGATCAAACTTATTGCAATTATCATGATTAGATATCTCAAACGCGGGAAAGACGCTTTGGACCGGGCCGAGGACGACGCCCAAGTCCGTTCCACGGTAGATGGCATCTTGAAAGACATTGAGCAGCGTGGCGACGATGCCGTTCGCGATTACAGCCGGAAATTTGACGGATGGGAGCCACTCAGTTTTGCGCTGTCACTCGGGCAAATCGAGGATGCGGTTCGTCAGCTCTCGGCTCGAGAAATTGAAGACATCCGTTTTGCGCAGACTCAGATTCGCAACTTTGCTCAGATACAGCGAGACAGCATGCGCGATGTTGAGGTGGAAACCCTGCCCGGAGTGATCCTTGGGCACCGGCATATCCCCGTCAACGCAGCGGGTTGCTACGTGCCGGGAGGAAAATACCCTTTGATTGCTTCAGCTCATATGAGTGTACTGACCGCCAAGGTGGCCGGCGTACCGCGTGTGGTGGCTACCGCGCCTCCGTACCAGGGTGCGCCGCATCCGGCCATCGTCGCGGCAATGCATTTTGCTGGCGCTGACCAGATACTGGTTTTGGGGGGAGTGCAGGCGGTGGCTGCCATGGCCATTGGCACCGAGTCGGTGGCGGCTGTGGACATGCTCGTCGGTCCAGGCAACATGTTTGTGGCGGAGGCTAAGCGCCAGTTGTATGGCCGGGTAGGCATCGACCTTTTCGCCGGACCGACCGAGACCCTGGTGATTGCCGACGAATCGGTCGACGGCGAAATGTGCGCGGTCGACCTGTTGGGTCAGGCTGAGCACGGACCGACATCGCCTGCCGTGCTGTTGACCAACTCGGAAAAGCTGGCGCGCGAGACCATGGCGGAAGTCGAACGGCAGCTCAAAATATTACCCACAGCTGGTATCGCGGCCAAGGCCTGGGCAATCTACGGCGAAGTGATCGTCTGTGACAGTTATGAAGAAATGCTGACCAAAGCTGATGAAATTGCGTCTGAGCATGTGCAGGTTATGACGCGTGATCCAGACTACTTTCTGAATGGTATGACCAACTACGGAGCGCTTTTTCTCGGACCGAGAACCAATGTGAGTTTTGGAGATAAAGTGATTGGTACCAATCACACCCTGCCAACTAACAAGAACGCCCGTTACACCGGAGGCCTTTGGGTCGGGAAGTTCCTTAAGACCTGTACCTACCAGCGGGTGCTGACTAATGCTGCTAGTGCCAGCATCGGCGAAGTCTGCTCGCGGTTGTGTCACATGGAAAATTTCGCCGGCCATGGCGAACAGGCCAACCTGCGGGTTCGCCGCTACGGAGAGCGGGTCGAGGTGCCTTGGTACCAGCCGGTGCCTGCGCTGGACGGATCAGCATGAAAGGGGCCCGCCCCGAACAGGCTGCGCTTACGCGCGACAACGACCTGTCCAAAACTGAGGTCACGCGTCTCGTGGTGGAGGGCATGGTAGATGGCCTGAACGACCACACCATCGACGGCATTGAGGCGTTTTTTGCCAAAGACTTTCGCTGGATGGGCAATACTGGCTGCGGCACCAAGCTTGGTGTCAATGCTTTCCAGGACAACTGGCAGCGACCGTTCCAGGCGGCGTTCTCTGACAAGGTCTGCATTGATGAGGCCCGCATCGTACAGGGCGAGTGGATGGCTGCTTTCGGGCGGCAAGAGGCCACGCACTCCGGCACGTTCATGGGCATCGCGCCCACAGGCAAACGGATCGAGATCCGCTACATGGATTTCTGGAAGGTGAAGGACGGCAAGATTGTGGATAACTGGGTGTCGGTGGATTTCCCGCACGTTATGCAGCAGCTTGGCGTTGACCCGTTCAAAGGCGAGGGCTGGGAGGCCTTTGACCGTGGCGAACGGGCGCCGCCGCGCCCGGGTCTGGCAGCATGAGCCAGATTGCGCCGTCTGTAGTCAACCCGGTTACCCCTTCGTTCCGGCTTGATGGTCGCCGCGCGCTGGTGACCGGTGCTGGCCGTGGCATTGGCCTGGCTGCGTCTCATGCGCTGGCGCAGGCTGGCGCTGTGGTGACGTTGGCAGCCCGGACGGAGGTCGAATTACAAGCCGCCGCTGCAGCACTCAGGGCCTATGGTGCCAAGGCCGCTGTAATGGTGCTTGATGTCACCGACCCTGTTGCGGTTAAACAGGCGCTGGCCGATGCTGGCCCGTTCCAAATTCTGGTAAATAGCGCAGGGACCAATCGCCCTGCATTAATCACCGAGACCCTAGACGCCGACCTTGATGCAGTGGTTGACCTCAACCTCAAGGCCGCATTTTATCTGGCCCGAGAAGTCGCGCGTGGCTTAATCGGTTCTGACCTGCCGGGCTCGTTAATCCAGATATCGTCTCAAATGGGCCATGTGGGCGGGCCGAAGCGCTCGGTTTACTGCGCTACAAAACATGCGCTAGAGGGTATGACCCGGGCCCTAGCCTGGGAACTCGGGCCCCACCATATTCGTGCCAATACTCTGTGCCCAACCTTCATCGAGACCGCCATGACCCGCCCGGCGATGGCCGACCCGGAGTTTCGCCAATATGTAAGTTCCCGCATTGCACTGGGTCGCCTCGGCCAGCTCGAAGACATCATGGGCGCGGTGGTGTTCCTGGCCAGCGATGCCTCGGCTATGGTCACTGGCAGTGCGCTGATGGTTGACGGCGGATGGACAGCCCAATGAAAGCCCAAGCTACATCGCTCGATGTGGCGAGGCTGGCTGGCGTTTCGCAGTCGGCGGTGAGCCGCTGCTTTACCGTCGGCGCCAGCGTGTCGGAGGTCATGCGTGACAAGGTTCAGGAAGCTGCGCGAAAGCTGGGATACCAGCCCAACGCCCATGCCCGAAGCCTAATCACCGGTCGCTCGCGCATCATTGGCCTGGTGCTGTCGGCTCTAGAAAACCTGTATTACCCGGCGGTGCTAGAGCGGCTTGCCAAGCGGCTGCAGCAGGACGGCTACCACCTCCTGATCTTTATCAGCGACAACGCCAACTCGGATGATCTGGTTGAAGAAATCCTGCAATACAACGTGGACGGCATCGTGCTGGGCGCCACCACCCTGTCCTCCGCCCTGGCACAGCGCTGTGCCGATGCCAGCATCCCAGTGGTGCTGTTTAATCGCATTATGGCCTCGGGCAGTGCGGGCGCGGTCAGTTCGGTGCGTTCCGATAATATGAGTGGCGGCCGCGATATTGCGCGCTTTTTAGTGGCTGGCGGCCACCAACGCATTGCTTATATTGCCGGGCGCGAAGACTCGTCGACCAACCTGGAGCGGGAGCGTGGCTTTCGGGAAGGCCTGGCTGAATTGGGGCAACGTATTTATGCCCGGGCCATTGGTAATTACGACGTAGCGCAGGCTCGGCAGGCTGCACGTGACCTATTTGCCCATAAGGTCGACCGGCCTGACGCGGTTTTTGTGGCGGGGGACCAGATGGCTATTGCCGTTCTCGACACTCTGCGTCACGAGCTCGGCCTGTCCGTGCCCCAGGACGTCTCGGTGGTGGGTTTTGACAATGTGCCACAGGCCTCTTGGGCCTCGTATGAATTGACCACTTTCGAGCAACCTGTGGAGCCTATGGTTGAGGCCACTGTGGCGCTGTTGCAGGGCTACCTGCGCGAGTCCCACACACCACCAAGTCGCAACGTGGTAGTACCCGGACAATTGATCATCCGTCAGTCGGCGCGCCTGAACGCACCAAGGAGCCAGCAGAAATGAAAGGGTTTGACGCCGAGTTCAGCAATCTGGACCACTACATTCGGGTGATTACCGCGCGCATTTGGGAGGGCCGCCGTATCGACGATATCCGGCTGTATTACAGCGACCCCTGCGTAGTGGAAACGCCGATGTCGGTCAGCAAGGACGTCGAGGACGTGGTCACTGGGACCCGAGCTACATTGGCTATGTTCCCCGATCGGCGCCTGCTGGCTGAGGATGTAATCCAGTCTGGCGATGAGGAAGGCGGATTCCTGAGCTCGCACCGCATCATCTCGACCATGACGCATTTGGGCGAGGGTAGTTTCGGCCTGGCCAGTGGTGCCCGCATACACGTGCGCACCGTTGCTGACTGCCTGTGCAAAGACAACCGCGTCATTCATGAGTGGCTGGTGCGCGACCAGGCTGCAATTGCCTTGCAGATTGGCAGCACGCCGCAGGCACTGGCACAGACTTGGCTGAACCAACGTGGTGGCTGGAACAAGCCCATGGCACCTCCGGTACCGGCTGGTTATGTGTCTCACATCAGCAAGCATGCTTTGGCTCAAGCCTACGCCGGTGCTATTGAGGCGCTGGCGCAGGGCGAGGGCGATGTGTCGGCAATTTACGACGTGGCGGCCCAGCAGATCGGCCCGGGCGAGCAAACCAACTACGGCCAAGACGAGATCGCCGGTTTCTGGCGCAGCGTGTTTGGTGCGCTGCGGGTGCAACAGTTCTCGGTGGAGCACCTGGCCTGGCAGCAAGACCAGGCCCAAAGTGGCCGCAGTGACCGGCTGGCTCTGCGCTTTAGAGCCAAAACAGTCCACAGCCCCCTTGATAGCTCACTTCTTCGCTATGGAAGAGAGAGCGGTCGCGTGGTGGAGGTGATGGGCATTGTGCACGCTGAGTTTGTGAAGGGCCGGGTCCTGCGCGAGTGGGTTTTGATCGATGACGTGGCGCTCTGGATGCAAGTCCTTGTGCCACAAGCCTGAGACTTTGTTATGGCGCGCGTGCTACTAAAAAATATTTCCAAGACCTGGGGCAGCGCCGTGGGCGTGAGGGAAATGTCCCTTGACATCGCCGATGGTGAATTTCTAGTGCTGCTCGGCCCAAGCGGATGTGGCAAGACCACCACCATGCGCATGGTGGCCGGACTGGAAGATCCCAG
The DNA here is from genome assembly GCA_021737865.1 of Rhodoferax sp. GTDB lineage: Bacteria > Pseudomonadota > Gammaproteobacteria > Burkholderiales > Burkholderiaceae_C > Allorhodoferax. The sequence continues at coordinate 10,231 of JAIPDC010000068.1, read as the reverse complement.
CACCGGTGAAGTCTGGATTGGGGAGCGCTGCGTTAACGGCTTGGAGCCCAAGGACCGCGACGTGGCCATGGTATTTCAAAGCTACGGCCTGTACCCAAACATGACGGTTTTTGAAAACATCAGCTTTCCGCTGCGTATCCGCGGCACGCCTTCTGGGCAAATCAAGCCGGCGGTACTCAAAGCCGCGGCACAGGTGGAGCTGACCGATTACCTGGACCGCCGTCCTAAAGAACTTTCTGGCGGCCAGCGCCAGCGGGTGGCGTTGGCGCGCGCCATCGTCCGACAGCCCAAGGTGTTTTTGATGGACGAGCCACTGTCCAACCTAGACGCTAAGTTGCGCGTCACTATGCGCTCGCACATTAAGCATCTCCACCACGAATTGGGAGTGACCACCATTTACGTCACGCATGACCAGATCGAGGCTATGACGCTGGCCGACCGGGTGGTAGTGATGAGCCGCGCAGAGATCCAACAGATTGGCACGCCCGAGATGATCTACAACGAGCCAGCGAATCTTTTTGTGGCCGGCTTCATTGGCTCTCCCTCGATGAACCTGATCGCAGGTGCGTTGCGCGATGGGGTCTTTGAGGCACCTGGTGTGTCGGTATCGGGTTTTGGTGCGGTCAGTCGGCCGGACGTTGTTTTGGGCGTGCGTGCAGAGGATATGGCGATGACTGCACCAGATCAGGCACAGATCCGTGCTGAGGTGTTTAGCTTTGAGCTGACCGGCGAATCAACCTTGGTGATGGTTCGCATCGGTGAACAGGTTATCACCGCGCGTGCCGGGAAGGACTATCGCGCCCGAATTGGCGACACTGCAGGCTTTGCCTTCAGCGCCAACCAGTGTCATATTTTTGATGGCCAGACGCAGAACCGGCTGCGTCTTCAAGCCAATTAACCCCCCGGCTTTACTGGAGAATGTCATGACTCATCGTATCCTTCGCCGATCCCTGCTGACAACAGCGGTTTTATTGGCCACTCTGCCAAGTGTCTCTATGGCTCGCTGCGACAACCTGACCAACGCAAAGCCGGGACAGATTAACGTTGTCGGTAACACCTTTCCAGCGCTGACCCACATCGCCAAGGAAATGGAGTCTTGTACCCGCGGTGGCCTGAAGGTGCAATACAAACTGGTGCCTTCGCCACAAAACGAGACAGAAACCCTGCAGGCCTTTGGCTCCAGCGGCAAGTCGGCCTTTGATGGCGCGGTGGTGTCCATGGGCACCTTCACCAAGCTACAAAGTGCCGGCCAACTGCAATCGATGACCGACCTAGTCAACAAGTACAAGACCAAGTACAAGATAGAAGACAACATGCTTGTCAAGGTCAATGGCGAGGTAATGGCAATTGCCTTCATGCAAAACGCACAAAATCTGTTCTACCGCAAGGATCTGTTTGATAAGCACGGTATCAAGGTACCTGCTACTTACGCTGACATGATGGCCGCTGCCAAAACCCTCAAGGAAAAAGAGCCTAGCATCGAGTTTCCGATTGCTCAGACCTTTGCCAAAGGCTGGGACAGCGCCACTGAGTTCAGCAACATTTTTGCTGGCTACGGTGGGCGGTTCTTTAAAGCCGGCTCGGCAGCTCCGGATTTCAACAGCGACGCTGGCGTCAAAGCGCTGGAAACCATGAAAGCCATGACCGCCTACATGACGCCCAACTACTTAGCTTCGGGATCCGACGATGTGATGAACCAGTACCAACAGGGTAAAGCCGCTATGGGAGTGTTGTGGGCCAGTCGTGCATCGCGAATGGATGACCCCGCCGCTTCGAAGATTGTGGGCAAGATGGAGTTCACGGCTGCACCGGCCGTGATGGCGGGTGGCAAGTCTGCCACCCATCTTTGGTGGGATGGAGTGGTGATGCCTAAAAACTTGGGCGGTGACCGCGAAACGGTGTTTCAGGTACTGATGGAGGCGCTGGACGAGGAAACCACAGCCAAGGGCAATGACCTGACCATCTGGGTGCGCTCCAGCTACAAGCCCACGCGCTTTGCGACAGGTGTGGCTGCTTCCGCCAAGGCCGGTGCGCCGCAATGGCCATCGGAACCTTACTTCGGTTTGGCCCATGGCGAGATTGGCAAGATCATTCCAGATGTGATGACTGGTGCCATGACACCCAAAGCCGCCCTTGATGCTGCTGCAGTGGCTTACGCAAAAGCTGCCGCTGAAAAAGGTTTCCTGAAGTAAGACCTAACGCGTGCGCTTCTCCACCTTTCTTCGATTCGTCGGGCCCTCAGCAGCGCTGATGCTGCTGCTGCTGGCTTTGCCGCTGGCAGTCACCTTTTATCTGTCGGTGCGAAGCTGCGCTCTGCAAATGGAGGTGGTTACAGTGACTGAAAGTAGCCCGTTTGGCACGAAGGAGGTGGTGACGCAGCGCGCAGTGCTCGGTCCAGATGGACGGGCACTTAGCGTGTGCCGTTTTGTCGGGCTTGAGTACTTCCGTAAGGTTCTTGGCTTGGATGCACCAATCGACCAGGCGGGCAGCAGTGCCCCGCCCGATGCCGGTGGTGCAGCTGAAGCTGTCACGCCCGAACGTGCCACAGAATTCATGGGCGCACTTCGCTTTACGCTGCTTTATACCTTTGCCACCACGCCTTTTGTGCTGTTATTGGGGTTTGCCTTAGCGCTTGGCGTAAATCAAGTCGGACAACGCTGGCGGCCGATGTATATCAGCGCCTCGCTTCTGCCCTTCATAATCACGCCGGTTGTGGGTGCGTTGGCGATTAAGTGGTTGTTTCGCGACAACGGCCTAGTGCCCTATTTTTTGTCGCAGTTTGGTATCTCGCTATTTTGGATGGCGCAGGCTTGGTCGGCCCGACTGCTGATTATTTTGTACGGCATTTGGCACTTAGTGCCATTTGCCTTCATTGTCTTTTATGCTGGTTTGCAGTCGGTACCGCAGGACAGCCTGGAGGCCGCCCGTATCGATGGCGCCAACTCTTGGCAACGCCTGTGGTACGTTACGCTTCCGCATCTGGCACCGCTTTTTGTGTTTGTGACACTGATCCACCTGATGGACGCATACCGAGTGTTTGAACCCGTCATGGTGCTGACTCAGGGAGCCTTCACTACCAGCGTGCAGTACCTAACCTACTACATCTTGCTGCAGGAAAACAACCCTTATAAGGCCAGTGCCGCAGCCGTGCTCACCACCGCCGGCATTGCCGTGCTCTTGGTGCCGCTGCTAGTGCGCACCTGGAAAGAACAAAGACGCGGAGGATGAAGCCATGAAACAACCTGCCCGAGTCTGGAGTCTGTTGTTGCACCTGGTTTTACTAGGTTGGCTTCTGCTGGCCTGCCTGCCTATTGTCTGGGCAGCGGTGATCTCGCTGCGCCAGTATGTGGACGCGTTTTCGGTGCCCGTCAAATGGCTGGCGCCGGTGACCTTTGAGAATTACAGTCGGCTGTGGATCGACAAAGGGTTCTACCGCAACTTCCTAAACACCGTCATCGTTACTGTCGGCACGGTCAGCGTCTCTCTCACCGTGGGCTGCTTGGCGGGTTATGCCTTATCGCGCTACCGGGGTGCTGTGGGTTTCTGGCTGCTGCTCACGGCGTTGGTTTTTCGCTCGCTACCGCATTCCACGCTTTTGCCGTCTTTTTATGTGATGTTTGATGCCCTGGGCATTCGCAACGAGTTTTTCACCCTGATCCTGGTGCTGGTTGCGATCAATCAGCCTTTCACGATCTGGATGTTGCGTTCGTTTTTTGTCAACATTCCGCAGGAGCTCGATGAGGCCGCCTTGGTTGACGGCTGCAGCCGCTTCCAGGCTTTTCGGCGGGTCATCATCCCTGTGATGTGGCCTGGGGTGGTGACCACCGGCCTGTTCAGCTTTCTGTTGGCTTATAACGACTTTCTGCTCAGCTCGTCGCTGGTCAATGCGGAACGCATGACTATGCCAGCGGCCATTGCCAACGCCATCTCGGCTGACAGCGAGGCGTTCTTGATGCAGGGCGTAGCCGGTGCGGTCAGCATCACGATTCCGCTGATTATTCTGGTGGTTCTGTTCCAGCGGCAAATTGTCTCTGGGTTGACCCAAGGTGCTGTCAAGGGTTAGGAGTATGAGTACAAACGATATCCATGCGCGTAACAAAGCGGCCTTAGCACCGCTGCGCGCGGCTCAATACAACTATGAAGCTGCGGCGGTGCGCGCAGCGCTAGGCGAAGTGTTCCGGCCTGACGCCAAGGTGCACCTAGCCACACCCTTTGAAGACCTGGATGGCCCGGATGGTTTGTACCAGCAGGCTTATGCTCCCCTGCATCAGGCCTTGCCCGACTTGGAGCGGCGCGATACCATCGTGATGGCTGGCTCCAGCCTACAGGGGTATGACTGGGTTGGATGTTGCGGCTACTACACCGGAACTTTTGTGAAGCCTTGGTTAGATATCCCTCCCACGGGCCATCAAGTAGCGATGCGCTTTCATGAGTTCTATCGCATGGTTGACGGTCAGGTGGTGGAGTTGCAAGCCCTGTGGGACATCCCTGAACTGATGTTGCAAGCGGGTGCCTGGCCGATGACGCCAAGCCTAGGCCGAGAATGGCAGGTACCAGGCCCGGCAACGCAAGACGGTCTGGTGGCGGGTCCGCGTGATGCGGCACGCGCTGAGCGTAGTTTGCAACTGGTGCTGAACATGCTGGACGGTCTGTCTCGTTACGCCACGGGCGGCGTCGCTGCAATGCAACTCGAGGCCTATTGGCACCCACGCATGAGCTGGTACGGTCCCTCGGGCATAGGAACAGGGCGTGGCATTGCTGGCTTTCGCCATTGGCACCAAATCCCCTTTTTAAATGGCATGCCCGATCGTCGGGGGACGGGGGGCAAAGGTGAGTTCTTTGCAGACGCCGATTATGTGGCGGTCAGCGGCTGGCCAAATATGCAAGCCACCATCAGTGGTGATGGCTGGATGGGAATTGCGCCGGCGGGTCAGCAGATCACCATGCGCAGCCTAGATTTTTGGCGCTGTGAAAACGGCTTGATTCGCGAGAACTGGGTGCTGGTTGATCTGCTGCATGTGTATCGGCAGATCGGCGTCGACGTGTTGGCGCGCATGCGCGAATTCAATAAGGCACGCCGAGGTTCCGTCACATGAGATCACGCCCCACTTTGGTGATGCTGCCGGGCACATTGTGCGATGCCCGAATATTTCAGCACCAGCGGCGTACCCTTCGGGATGTGGCGGATGTCCGTGCGCTTGATTACCGGGGACTGGACCGAACCGGAGCCTGGCTTGACCGCTTATTGGACCATTTGCCCGAGCGCTTTTCGCTGGCTGGATTTTCTCTGGGAGGTCTGTGGGCGCTGGAACTGTTGCGTAGAGCTCCAAATCGGGTGCAACGCTTAGCACTGATCTCAAGCAACGCCCGGCCCGCCAGTGCGCGTAACCGGCGCCGCAGCGCCGCTCAGTGGCGAGTTTGGCAGAGTCAGGGTCCGGCCGCTGTGGCGTTGCAGGCCAAGCTGACATACTTTCATCATGCAAATCAGATGCGTTGCCATGGCCCCCTTGTGCGTGACATGGCCTTGGGCACGTCGCGCCATGCCACGCAGGCAGAGTTCGACTGGGCTGCCAGCCGACCTGACAGTTTGGCCACCTTGCGCAGTTTTACCGGAGGGCTCTTGCTGGTCAGTGGTGCGCAGGACCGGCTGTGCCCACCAGCCTGGCAAAAAGAGATGCTGCAGGCCCAACCGGCGGCCCGCTGGCTGGAACTGCCGCGCGTGGGACACCTTGTGCCCTTGGAGGCACCTGTGCGTTTGAGTTCAGCGCTCAGAAGCTGGATGCTTAGGCCGTCCCACGACCCATGACCCCATCTTTCATATTCACCGTCCACTTTCCTGTTTTTATGACCATCAAGGTATCTGCATGTTGACCGAAGCACAAATCCGCGCACGTTTCATTCCCTTTAGTGGCCTGCGCTACAGCACGGAGGCTTTCATCGACTACCGCATCCCAGGTTGCGCGCCGAAAAAGAACTACGCCTTGATTGGGCCAGGCGTTTCGCAAAACCCGAACCAGCCAGTCAGCTTGCGCGAAAAGCATGGTTTCCAAGTGGGCGGCGTGGCCATGCCACCGGGCAAGATCAATCCGCCACACATGCACTTCACTGCCGAAGTTTTTATCTGCACCAAAGGACATTGGGACTTGCACTGGGACTTCAACCCCGAGCCCCTCAAAGCAGATATAGGCCCGGGCGATATTGCCAGCGTGCCGACCTGGATCTATCGCGGCTTTCAGAACGTAGGCGATAACGAGGGATTCATGTTCACCGCGCTGGGACAGGACGACACCGGCGGCATTCTCTGGGGTCCGCAAACCCTGCAGGCAGCCCAGGAGCAGGGCGTGCACCTGACAGAGGACTACCGAATCATTGATGAGCAGCTCGGCCAGACCTGGGACGAACAGACTATGCGCCGGCTGCAACCCATGACCCCGCAGGAGATCGCGCAGCTGCGCCGCTGGACTCCAGAGCAGATGGGATCGCGGGTGGTACGTCACGCCGATCTGCAGTGGTCGAGCCGGGCGCTGCTCGACGCCGCGCTACCCGGTTGCGGCGCCCAGCTGGCCCCGGTGATCGGCTTGGGCCTGAGCCAAGATCGTGACCAACAGGCGCCCATCGGTAATGCGCACGGCTTCTCGATCGAGTGGCTCAAGATTCCGGTGGGCGGACAGGTATCACTGCACCGCCTGGCCTGCCAGCAGGTGCTCACCGTGCACCAGGGATCGGTGGCCATTGATGTGTCAAATGAAGTCCCAGGCCACGGGGATATTAAGGGTAGTGCTATCACCAGCCTAGCAAATGGTCACGCTGAAGGCTGGGACAGCTTTGCCATGCCACCCGAGGTCTGGCGTTGCTACCGTAACGTAGGCGAGACAGAGGCGCTGATACTGCTGACGACTCCTGGCGACAGCCGCAAGACCATCGATTGGGTGCCAGCCGTGATTAGCGCTGCCGCCTCTGCCGGTTATGCCATCGACGCCAATGGTTACCTTGCCCTCAAACGTTTCACAGACAGGTCACAGCGATGAACTCTGCACAACAACGCATCCTCACCACCCACGTCGGCAGCCTACCCCGGCCCGAGCGCGTTGTGACCCAGCTTTTTGCCCATGACAGTGGCCTCAACTACAAAGAGGCTGAGTTCGACAATGTCATGGCGACTGAGGTGGCCGATGTGGTGGAGCGACAAACCGCGTCCCGCGTCGATGTGGTTAGTGACGGCGAAATGAGCAAGATCTCTTACGCCACCTATATCCGGCATCGGCTGACTGGCTTTCAGCTGGGCGAAATGCCGCGCGCCACGCCCCGCGATCTGGATGACTTTCCCGATTTCAAGGAGCGCTTGGCCAAGCTTGGGGCCACACCTAAATACCAGCGCCCGATCTGTACTGGCCCGATAGCTGTCAAAGACCTGAGTGGGTTGCACAAGGACATTGCCAACTTGTTGGCGGCTGTGGTCGCCACCAGGGGCGCAGCTACACCGCCCGTGCGCGCCTTCATGAACAGTGCTTCGCCCGGCGTGATTGCTGTGTTTCAGCCTAATCGCTATTACGCTAGCAACGAGCAGTACCTTCAGGCACTGGCTGAAGCCATGACCACCGAATACGAGACCATCGTCGCCGCTGGGCTAGACCTGCAGATCGATGCCCCCGACCTAGCTATGGGCCGGCACATCATGTTTCGCGATGTGGACGACGCCGAGTTCTTGCGCAATGCCCATCTGCAGGTAGAGGCACTCAACCATGCGTTACGAAATATCCCCCCCGAACGCATCCGCATGCATGTGTGCTGGGGTAACTATGAGGGGCCCCACCACTTTGACATTGGGCTGGAAAAGATACTGAATGTGGTGCTGAAGGCCAAGCCTGCCACGGTTCTGTTTGAGGGTGCCAATCCGCGCCATGCCCATGAGTGGGAGGTTTGGGCCAAGGCCGGCAAGGAGGGCAAAATTGCCGACCACAAGGTGCTGGCACCCGGTGTACTGGACTCGGTCAACAACTTTATTGAGCATCCGCGATTGGTGGCGCAGCGCCTGCTAACCTATGCCAACATTGTCGGTCGCGACCGTGTGATGGCTGCCACCGACTGTGGGTTTGGTACTTTTGCCGGATTTGGTGCCATCCACCCTCCGATCTGTTTTGCCAAACTGGCCAGCATGGCCGAAGGCGCCCAACTGGCTAGCGATGAACTGTGGGGCAGGGTATGACCACGGCCCAAATGCCGCTCGACACCAGTCTGCCAGATATGTTGCGAAGCGGCCGGCGCCTAAGGGGCATATTCAATGGCATTTCCTCACCCGCGCTGGTGGAGATGTGTGCCTTTGCTGGGTTTGATCTCGTCATCATCGACAACGAGCACGGAAGCGCCGGATTTGAAAGCACGGAGAACATGTTGCGGGCCGCCCGTGCCAGCGGTTTGCCGGCGCTGGTGCGCTGCCTAGAGCATGATATTTCGCGCACACTGGACATTGGCGCCGGTGGCTTGCAGATCCCGATGGTCAATACATCTGCCCATGCGGCAGCGCTTGTGCAGCGCGTCAAGTACCCTTTGCCGCCCGGTGCGGCGGGGATCAGCGGCCAGCGCGGCAGCGCGTTTTCGACTCGCGCCGCCGGCTACGGCGCCTTTGGGGGCCCAGCACATACTGGGCGCAGCAACGAGGGCGTGGTGCTGGTGGTGATGCTGGAAACACCTGAGGGCGTGGCCAATGCTGCTGATATTGCCGCCGTGCCCGGGGTAGATGCGGTCTTCGTCGGCCCAAACGACTTGGCTCATAGCATGGGCTATGAGAACCGATTCCATGAGCCCGCGGTGCAGGCTGCTATCGAACGCGCGCTGAAGGAGGTGGCGGCGGCAGGCAAGTGCCCTGGTGTGCTTGCATTGACTCTTGAGGACGAAGACCGTTATGCCAGCTGGGGTGCGCGCTACTTTGCCACTGTGACAACTGGCTTGATCAGTAAGGCACTCAAGGAAGCTGCCCACGGCGGGCGTGCCGCGCTGGACTACTGAGCCAACAAAACGCTGCAGCTGTGGCGTTGGCACTGGTCGGCATGGTTGCTGTCTTCGATATGTGCATCTGATGCGCAATCAGTACATTGGGCATCCGAACGGATTGTGGGTTATTTCGCCAGCAGTGCGTTGACCTGCTCCAGGTCTTCCACCTTGAGTGAGCCACTTGCTTGACGCAGCTTGAGTCCACCGACCAAAACGTCGTAACGCGCTTTCGCTAGTTTGGCTTTGGTGTCAAACAATTGGCTTTGTGAGTTCAGCACATCAATATTGATGCGAACGCCCACTTGGTAGCCAAGCTTGTTTGCGTCCAAAGCGCTTTGACTAGACACTTCTGCAGCCTCTAAGGCTTTCACTTGGCCTAATCCCGATTGCACACCGTAAAAAGCGGCGCGTGTGGCTTGGGCAACGGTGCGCTGACTGCCTTCTAAGTCGGTGCGGGCTTTTGATTCAAGGGCGACTGTCTCACGAATTCTGTTTTGGGTTGAGAAACCGGCAAAAATCGGAAGATTCAGCGCTAAGCCAATGGTTGTAGTGTTACTGCCGCTATTGGCTGTGCTGGTTGCGGAGCCGTTGTTGTCAGTAGCAATATATTTTCCAACCAGGTCAAGCGTAGGTAGGTGACCCGCTTGCGCTTTTTTTGTTTCAAGTTTTGCAATCTCGAAGGCAACTTGAAGTTGAAGCAGCCCTTGGTTTTCCATCTGAGATTGGGAGACCCAGACATTGACGTCATCTGGCGAGACTGCATTCAATACAACTGGCGCAGCAACTGATTTTGGTTTGACTTCGGTACCACCTACTAACTGAGTTAACGCTAAGTTCTTGACGCGCAAATCATTGTCGGCTGCAATTTCTTGGGCCAGCACCAAGTCATACCGCGCTTGGGCTTCTCGTGTGTCCGTAATGGTTGCAGTGCCTACTTCAAAATTTCGTTTGGCTGAAGCCAATTGCTCTTGGACAGCTGTTTTTTGGGCTTTTACAAACTGCAAGCTGTCACTTGAAGCCAACACGTCAAAATACGCTTGGCTTAGGCGCACGATCAAATCTTGCTCGGCAGCCTTGAGTGCGGAACTCGCTGTTTCAGCGCCTTTGATACCTTGAGCGTAGGTTGCCCAGTCAGCAGGTCTAAACAGAGGCTGTGTTGCACTTAAAGTTGCGGATTGCGTTCCAAAGACACGGTCTATAGCGGCGGCAGCACTTTCATAATTGGTTCGCGATGAACTCA
>JAIPDC010000067.1 GCA_021737865.1 Rhodoferax sp. | reverse complement strand
CGTGACAAACTCGTTGGTCGCGGTGACGATGACCACCCGGTCGCCCTTACGCTGGTGTTCGCGCACCAACTCCAGCGCCTCAGATTTTATGGATTTTTGGACTGTAACCCTCATGAAATCAGCGTGAGCAGCTATTGAATTTATAGCACCCTGCTTACAGATCGCTGCCGTAGCAAAACGCACATAGGCGTGCACATCCAGTGTTCCGGCCTGGTATTGGGCATAAAAAGCATCATTTTCACGCTTGAACGCAACGGGGTCGACCCAGCCGCGGGTGATCGTGAACTCACCCCATGCGTGGTCCGAATCGATTGGCAGCAGCGTGTGGTCCAAATCAAAAAGGGCTATTTTGGCCCCCACGCTCGACGTCACCTCTACGCTTTTGCTGTTCTGCTTCATACGTTGTCCATCATGGATTTGATCAGCGGTATGGTGATGGCGCGCTGGGTTTGAAGTGCGTAGCCGTCGAGCAGATCGAGCAATTCCATCAAACTGCCGAGATCCCGGCTGAAACGGGTCAGCATGAAATCCATCACCTCGTCGCCTAAAAACACACCTCGCGCGTCGGCTTCCTGGCGCAGCACTGCGCGGCGCTCCGGTTCACTCAGCGTTTGCAGCTTGAACACATGACCCCAGGCCAAGCGGGAACGCAGGTCATCGCGCAGCTTCAAATCCACCGGGGCGCAGTCGCCTGCCGCCAGCACCGGGCGCTGCTGGGTCTGGGCGTTGACAAACCAGTTGAAGGCCGTGTGCTGCTGTGCTGCGGTGTAGAGGTGCACATCGTCCAGCATGATGGCGGCCCATGACTCGCTGAACTCAGGGGCATTGAACACCGACGCGTCCAGCCAGCCCACGCGCGCGCCCTGCTCCCGCAGCGCTTCTCGGGCGGCCTTGAGCAGGTGGCTTTTGCCGCTGCCGGTGGCACCCCAAAAATAGGTTGCAACCGGTGAGCGGGTCACCAAATCGGTGGCGGAGTTGGTCTTGGCTCCGATCCACAATTGCATGTGGCGCAGGACGGCTTCGTTGGGCCCGGCACAAAAATTTGCAATCGTGGGGCCGGTCGACAGGCCAATATCCAGCGCGATCTGCTTCATACGGTGTGCGTTCAGCCTTGGTAAAGGCGGCTGGCCAGGTAGCCCGACTTGACGCGCCGGATGGCCACCAGCAGCACCGCACTGAGCGGCAGCGCAACCAGCACACCGACAAAACCAAATAGCTGCCCGAATGCCAGCAAGGCAAAAATGACGGCCAGCGGGTGCAGACCAATGCGTTCACCCACCAGGCGCGGGGTCAAAAAGAACCCTTCGAGCAACTGCCCACCGCCATACACAACCGCAACCATGGCAGCGGTTTGCCCGATGCCCACGGTGGCCGTGAACTGGAGCAAGCCGGCAAAAAGTGCCAACACCAGCCCAACGCCGAAGCCGAGGTAGGGAACAAACATGGCCAGCCCGGTAAATATCCCGATCGGCATCGCCAAATCCAGACCAAACAGGGCAAGGCCCACGCTGTAGAAAACCGCCAGAAGCAGCATGACCAACAATTGACCGCGCAAATACTGTCCCAGCACCGCATCGGCCTCGCCCAGAAATTGATCGCTACCGGCCCGCATGCGCGGCGGTATCAGACCGCGAAGTTGACCGATAAAACGGCCCCAGTCCATCAACAGATAAAACAGCGCGACCGGAATCAGGATGGCGTTGCCAATCAACGTGAACGCAACACTGCCGCCCATCTTGAGCGAGGCAAGGACCGAACCCAGTGCATCTTCCACATTGGAGTTGAGGTACTTCATCACAAACGCTTTGATGCTGGCACCGTCCAGCGACAACTGAATGCCCCATTGCGCCAGCCAGGGTTTGGTGGCGGCATTGATGCTGTCCATTACAGCGGGCAATTGCTCGCGCATCAGCGGCAGCTCTTTGGCCAAAATTGGGATCATCAGAAAAAAGACGCCGAACACGGCAAAGATAAACAGCAACTCCACCACAATCACAGCCAGCAGGCGCGGAATGCGACCGCGCCCGACTTCATCCAGCCAATCCACGACCGGAGTCAACGCATAGGCCAGCACGCTGGCCACCACAAATGGGGTCAGCACAGGCCCAAGTCGCCACAAAGCAAAGCCCAATAGCGCTGCTATCAAGCTCCAGGCAGCAAAACTTTTTTGGGGCGGCGTCAATTGCATACAGGAATGGAGGGGGTGAACCCGTAAAATCTGGGCAAATTCTATCGGCTCAGTGCCAAGAGCCTCCAAAGAGCCTTTGCAAGCCCACTCTCAGCCCATCCAAATGACCCAATCCAGCACTCCCACTCCCTTGTCCTACAAAGATGCAGGTGTCGACATTGACGCCGGAGACGCCTTGATCGAGCGCATCAAGCCCCTGGCCAAAAAAACCATGCGCGAGGGTGTGCTGGCCGGCATTGGCGGCTTTGGCGCCCTGTTTGAAGTACCCAAGCGCTACAAGGAACCCGTTCTGGTGAGCGGCACCGACGGCGTTGGCACCAAACTCAAGCTGGCATTCGAGTGGAACATGCACGACACGGTGGGCATTGACCTGGTCGCCATGAGCGTCAACGACGTCTTGGTGCAAGGTGCCGAGCCCCTGTTCTTCCTGGACTACTTTGCCTGCGGAAAGCTGGACATCGACACCGCGGCAGCCGTCATTGGCGGCATCGCCCGGGGCTGTGAACTGTCAGGCTGCGCCCTGATCGGGGGCGAGACGGCCGAAATGCCGGGCATGTACCCGGCTGGCGAATACGACCTGGCAGGCTTTGCAGTCGGTGCGGTTGAGAAATCCAAAATCCTGACCGGCGCCGGTGTGTTGCCCGGCGACGTGGTGCTCGGCCTGGCCAGCCACGGAGTGCACTCCAATGGCTTCAGCCTGGTGCGCAAGTGCATTGAGCGTGCCGAGGCCGCCGGCACCGTGCCAGCCACGCTGGACGGCAAGCCGTTCAGGCAAGCCATCATGGAACCCACCCGCCTGTATGTGAAAAACGTGCTGGCCGCGCTGGCGGCACACCCCATCAAAGCCCTGGCCCACATCACTGGTGGCGGCTTGCTGGAGAACATTCCCCGCGTGCTGCCGCAGGGCATGGCCGCCCACCTGACCAAAGGCAGCTGGCCACAGACCGAACTCTTTGCATGGCTACAGAAGACGGCAGGCATTGATGACATCGAAATGAACCGCACCTTCAACAACGGTATCGGCATGGTTGTGGTCGTTGACGCGTCCAATGCCCAAGCCACGGCAGCCACTCTGCGTGCCAGCGGCGAATCGGTTCACACCATAGGGGTCATTGCAACCCAGGGCAACGGTGCCTCGGTGGTTGTCGCCTGACCCGCTGAATCGTCAAGGCCCGCTTGCGCCGGGCGGGAGGCAAGGTCGCACCGCGCCCTCGAAAAATTGATCAGGAACGCCGCAGGGCATCGACCCAATCGGCAATCGCGTCCAGGTTGACGCTCTCATCAGCGTGCACCAGATAGCATTCCAGATCAGCCAGTGCCTGCTCGGTGTGTCCCAGTTGGGCGTGAACCAGGCCCCGGTCGCGGTATTCGGTCCATGTCTCGGGCAGCAGCACAATCAATCGCTCCTGCACCGCCAGCAGGCGCACCCAGTCGCTTTGGGCTTTGTGAATTTGCTTCAAGTTGTGCAACATGCGCGCGACGATGTCCCGCGACGGCGCCGTTTGCAGGTACAGGCCCAACGGCGTTTCCAGTTCGTCGAGCAGGCCACTGTTTCGCCGATAGGGCTCCAGCCGCTCCGATAACTGTTCGCGGCTGAGGGATTTTCCATCCATGGGGTCAATCACCACCTGCCCCATGGGCAAATTCACCTTGACCAGAAAATGTCCCGGGAACCCGACGCCCCGAACCGACAAACCCAGCCCCTGCGCCAACTCCATCCACAGCACGGCCAGCGTGATGGGGATGCCCCGTCGGGTGTGCAGCAAGATGTGGATAAAACTGTTGTCTGGGTCGTAATAGTCATTCACGTTGCCGGCAAAGCCCAGGTCCTGAAAGAAAAACTGGTTCAGGATGCGCAACTTCTGCACCGCACCGGTGTCGGCCGCAATGCGCCGGCGCACCCTTGAGAGCAACTGGTCAACCTCGCTCAGCACAGTTTGCACATCCAATTCCGGGTACTCATCCTGCGCCAGGCTGATAGCGGCCTCAAACAGGGCAAATTCGACGTCGCGCTCCACCAGGGAGGCGAAATAGTCGAGCGGAGTGGGCAGGTCAAATGACAGGTTCATGGTCTGAAACCAATTTTGCACCTAACGCCGAAGCAGCTGACGCAGGTTCAACCCTGTCGCCCAAATTGCTATGAAATAGATAGCTGCACCCGCAGAAACGGTAAGGGCCAGAGCCCCAATACGCTTCAACTTCTCGGAATGCAAGGCGAGCCACGGAATGGAACTATTGGTCCACATCAGGAAAATAGCCAACAACGCACTGGCCGCCAGCACCTGCAACGCAAAGCGCGCCCAACCCGGCTGTGGCACGAACGTGCGGCTGCGCACCAGCCCCACCAGCAGCCAAAGCGCATTCACCATGGCGCCTACGCCAATCGCCAGCGCCAGACCCGCATGGGCCAGAAGAGGCACAAATAGCACATTCAAACCCTGCGTAATCAGCAAGACCGCGATCCCGATCAAGGCTGGCGTCTTGATATTCTGGCTGGCGAAGTAGCCCGGCGTCAGCACCTTGATGGCAACCAAACCCAGCAAGCCGGCGCCATACCCCATCAGCGCCGCAGTCGTCTGCATCACGTCCCGATCGGTGTAATTGCCATAGTGAAACAAGACCGCCACCAGGGGCTGGGCAAAGGTAATGAGCGCCACCGCGCTGGGCACAGCCAGCAACACCACCAGGCGCAAACCCCAGTCGATCATCTGGGAAAATTTTTCCGCATCGTTGGCCGCCTTGGCCGCCGCGAGTTGCGGCATCAACACCACGCCCAGCGCCACGCCCAGCATGGCGGTGGGGAACTCCATCAGCAAACTGGCGCTGTTGAGCCAGGTCACCGAGCCGGTTGCCAGGTGTGAGGCGATCTGCGTGTTGATCAGCAGCGAAATCTGGGCCACGCTGACACCCAATAACGCCGGCCCCATCAAGTGCACGATCTTTTTGGTTGCCGGGTCACTCCAGGCGGCTCGGGCGGCGCTAAAACTCAGCCGGATTCGGGGGGCCAGGCCCATGCGCCGCAGAGCCAGCAGAATGGCACCCAACTGCAACACACCACCCACCATGACACCACCGGCCATCGCGTAAATCGGCTCGATTCCCAGTCGTGCAAACCAGGGAGCACCCAGCCAGGCGGCCGTAATCATGGCCACGTTCAGCAACACCGGCGTAGCCGCCGGAATGGCGAATTTCTTCCAGGTGTTAAGCACACCCGCCCCCAGCGCCACCAAAGACATGCAAGCAATGTAGGGAAACATCCAGCGTGTCATCACCACCGCCGCCTCAAAACCCTCAGGCCGCTGCTGCAAGCCACTGGCCAACAGATAAACCAGAATGGGCGCACCCACCACGCCCGCCACGCAGGTCACCAGCAAGACCATTGTCAGCAGGGTCGCCACCGCGTTGATCAAAACATGTGTCGCGACATCACCATCACGCTCTTTACTGGCCGCCAGCACCGGCACGAAGGCCTGGCTGAACGCCCCTTCAGCGAACATGCGTCGCAGCATATTTGGAATGCGAAACGCCACCCAGAACGCATCGGTCATGGCGCTCACACCGAAAGTGGAGGCCATGAGCAGGTCACGCACCAGCCCGGTTATGCGCGAGGCAAGGGTCAGCAACGAGACAATGGAGGCGGATTTGATGAGGCTCACGCTGCCAGTGTAGCCCGGTGTGGGCCAGAATGGTACAATCGCGGGCTTTGCTGGCATCATCCTCAGACACAAGGAACTATTACTATGGCATCTGGAAAACCCAAGAAAAAGAACCCGCGCTTAGCGTCGGGCCGCAAGCGCGTCCGTCAGGACGTCAAAATCAATGCAGCAAACACGTCTTTGCGTTCCAAGTACCGCACTGCGGTCAAGAACGTCGAGAAGGCAGTTCTGGCCGGTGACAAAACCAAGGCCACTGAACTGTTTGCGAAGATGCAAGCCGTGGTTGACACCGTGGCTGACAAAGGCATCTTCCACAAAAACAAGGCAGCTCGCGACAAGAGCCGTCTGTCGACCAAGGTGAAAGCCTTGGCCGTCGCAGCTTAAAAACCTGCAGCCTAAAATTTAGGCACATCGCACAGGTCCTTCGGGGCCTGCCGTTTGCACCGGGTGCGCTGCCAGCAAAGCAAAAAAGCCGTTCAATTGAACGGCTTTTTTGTGGCCGCTACTTTGTGCGCAGGCCCCTGCAGGGTGCTCCCATCAGGACTTGGGTGTGGCAACTGGGGGCTCTGGCCTGACTTCGCTGACCTGCAATTCGTTGTCTTTGGCGAAATTCAGGCAAAAATCCCAGGCCATGACCTCGTATTCACGCAGGTCACTGTGAACGATCACGCACTTCACGTTGCCGATAGAGGTTGGAATACACCAGGGGGAATAGCCCAGATGGCTGCCCGGTTGCGGACCACCGGGTCGAAACTGGCTCATCACGCCTGCCAGGCGCTCTGCCCAGTCACTGGGGCGAAACGGCTTGCCGCTGCGGGTCAGTCCCAGGATATAAATTTCTTTGAATGACGTTAGCGGCATGGAGTTGAAGCAGACGAAAAGGTTCGCACCATATGCCAGTGCGTCGCGCCGGCATTTTATCTGAGACAGGCCGGCAGTTTGCTGACGCATCACGGTGATGCCAACTTGGCAACGATTCGATCGGAGTCACCACCTAGAATTGCTATCCGATGGCCATTACTGGCCGCCTTGTAGAACCGTAGACTCTGGAGCCCTCACATGACTGCTGCCCCCGCCGTGCCCACTTCACCCCACGTGATGAACACCTATGGCCGTCTGCCCATAGCCCTTTCGCACGGACAAGGCTGCCGCGTGTGGGATGTGAACGGTCGAGAGTACCTGGATGCCTTGGGCGGCATCGCCGTCAACACACTGGGCCACAACCACCCTAAACTCGTTGCCGCCTTGCAGGACCAGGTGACCCGGCTGATCCACACGTCCAATTACTACCATATTCCGCTACAGGAAGAGTTGGCGCGCCTGCTGGTCGAACGCTCCGGCATGACCAATGTGTTCTTCTGCTCCACCGGCCTGGAGGCCAACGAAGCCGCTTTGAAACTGGCCCGCAAATTTGGCCACGACAAGGGCATTGAGCGCCCGGAGATCGTGGTTTACGAAAAAGCCTTTCACGGTCGCTCCATCGCCACCCTGAGCGCCACCGGCAACCCCAAGGTGCAGGCCGGTTTTGGTCCGCTGGTGGAAGGCTTCGTCCGCGTCCCGATCAACAACATTGAGTCGCTGAAGACTGCCACCGCCAACAACCCCAACGTGGTGGCGGTGTTCTTTGAGGCCATCCAGGGCGAAGGCGGAGTCAACCCGATGCACATGGACTACCTGCGCGACGTGCGTGCGCTGTGCGACGAACGCGACTGGCTGCTGATGATTGATGAGGTCCAGTGCGGCATGGGCCGAACCGGCAAGTGGTTTGCGCACCAATGGGCGGGCATCCAGCCCGACGTGATGCCGCTGGCCAAAGGCCTGGGCTCGGGCGTACCGGTGGGCGCGGTGGTGGCGGGGCCGAAAGCGGCCAAGATTTTCGCGCCAGGAAACCACGGCAGTACCTTTGGGGGCAACCCGCTGGCCATGCGAGCCGGGGTAGAGACCATTCGCATCATGGAAGAAGAAGGTTTGCTTGCCAACGCAGCCAAGGTGGGTGATCACCTCAAGGCAGCATTGCAAGCCACTCTGGCGGTGGAACTGGCGAGCGGTGCGGTCAAGGAAATACGCGGCCAGGGCCTGATGCTGGGTGTTGACCTGGCCAAACCCTGCGGCGCACTGGTGCAGCGCGCAGCCGATGCCGGCTTGCTGGTCAGCGTAACAGCCGACTCCGTCGTACGCCTGGTGCCTTCGCTGATACTGACAACGCTGGAGGCCGACCGGATCGCCGCCATACTGTGCCCCCTGATTCAAACTTTGTTGAAAGAACCCGCATGAACCCCTTGCACACCGGCATCGCCAGCACCCTGCCCCAGGGTGCACCGCCCGTGCGGCACTACCTTCAGTTTGCCGACTTCAGCGCTGACGAATACCACTATCTGCTGGAGCGCGCGGCAGTTATCAAACACAAATTCAAGACCTTTGTGCGCCACCACCCGCTGGCCGACCGCACCCTGGCCATGATTTTCGAGAAGGCATCCACCCGCACGCGCGTCAGCTTTGAAGCCGGCATGTACCAGCTCGGCGGCAGCGTGGTGCACCTCACCACCGGTGACAGCCAATTGGGCCGGTCAGAGCCCATTGAAGACAGCGCCAAGGTCATCAGCCGCATGACCGACATCGTGATGATCCGCACGTTTGAGCAAACCAAGATCGAGCGTTTTGCAGCCCACTCCCGAGTGCCGGTCATCAACGGCCTGACCAACGAATTCCATCCCTGCCAGATTCTGGCTGACCTGTTCACCCTGCTGGAACACCGCGGGACCGACGCACAAGGCCGGCTGGACCCCAACTACCTGCGCGGCAAGACGGTCGCGTGGGTGGGCGACGGTAACAACATGGCAAACACGTGGCTGCAAGCTGCCGCTACGTTGGGCTTTCACCTGCACGTGAGCACACCCAGTGGCTATGAATTAGATGAAAAAGTGGCCGTTACCCCCCGAGGAATGGGCGCAGGAAGCTATAAAACTTATAGCAACCCGGTCGAGGCGTGCGCCGGCGCCGATCTGGTCACCACCGACGTGTGGACCAGCATGGGCTTTGAGGCCGAGAACGAGGCACGTCGCAAAGCCTTTGCTGCCTGGTGCGTTGATTCAAAAATGATGGCGGCCGCCAAACCCGACGCCTTGTTTATGCACTGCCTGCCGGCCCACCGGGGGGAAGAAGTGCAGGCAGACGTCATCGATGGGCCTCAATCCGTAGTATGGGACGAAGCAGAAAACCGCATGCACGTGCAAAAGGCACTGATGGAATACCTGCTGCTGGGCCGCCAGGTTTGATGCCTGCAACCTTAGAAAGCCTATGAAAAAATCGAACGACGAGCCCAATGTCTGGATCACTGTTCTGAAACTGGTCATTGGAGTGGTGGTGATCGTAGGCGGAGTCGGCTTTGCGCTGTGGTACGCGCAGGGCATGGATTCCGGTGGACCAGGTCTACCCTCACCCGAACCGTGGGGTATATCCAAGGACTCCCCGGTTCGAATGAAGCGCTGACCGACCCGCTGGCCCTCATTCCGGGTCCAAATTATTCGATGCGTATACCCTGGCGCGCAATCACGCCCCCCAGCAGCGCCGTATCCTGCCGCATCCGATTGGCCATCCCTTCGGGGGAAGACCCGACCACCTGCCAACCTTGGGTAAACAGGCGTTGGCGCATCTCGGGCGCACGGACAATTTCACTAACCAGCGCGGCCAATCGGCCCTGCAGCGGCTTTGGCATTGATGCAGGAACCGCGATCGCATTCCACACTTCCAGATCGAAGCCCTGAATGCCCAACTCCGCCAGACTGGGCAACTCAGGCACCAGCGTACTGCGCCCCGGCGATGTGACCCCGATGGCGCGCAGTTTGCCGGCACGGACCTGCGGCATCACCACCCCCGGTGGCAGCAAGGCCAGGTGGATTTGCCCGCTCAACATGGCGTTGACGACCTGGGGATTACCAGGGTAAGGCACGTGCACGGGGGCAAGTCCGGTGCGCGCTTTCAGCAGCTCCAAACCAAGGTGCGATACCGTGCCCTGCCCGGGTGAGCCGTAGTTCCACGTGCTGCCCGCCTGCAGGCCGGTTTTGACAAAGTCCTGCGCCGTCCCCGCCACGCTGGCTGAGACGGTCAGCACCAGCGGGGCCGTGCCAATCAAACACACGGGTGCCAGGTCTTTGGCCGGGTCGTAGGGCGTCTTCGGGTTCAACAAGCGCGCAATGGTCAGATTGCCGTTGATCATCAGGCCCAGCGTGTGGTCATCAGTGGCCTTGGCCACCATATCGGCAGCAATGTTGCCACTGGCGCCTGGTCGGTTATCGACAATCACAGGCTGCCCCAACGCCTTCGACAGGGGCTCGGCCAGTGCGCGGGCGGTCAGGTCAGGGCTGGAGCCCCCAGGAAAGCCCACCAGCAATCGAACCGGCTTGCTGGGCCAGGGTTGACCCGCCCCTGAGCTTGCCGCCACCGCCAATTGCCAGGGTGCCCATGTGCTGATGGCAGCCAGACTGCCCAGCGCCAAAAGTTTGCGTCGCGTCATTTGTATTCCTTGTGTTGATCGATGCTGTAGCGTCAGCCATGGTACAGCCAGGGAACGTCCAGCAGACGCTCGCCCAACAATCCCATGGCCATGTCGCGCCCCCAGCGCAACAAGCCTTTGGCATGAAAGATCTCTCCATTGCGGATGGAGCGTGCCTGCACCCGCGCATTGCGCCTCCATCGCTCGTTCGCGTATCGCTGCAGACGCTGACTCATCAGCACATCTGGCAAGGCCAGCACGCGCTCCAGGCAGGCCGCGTCCTCAATGGCCATGCCGGCGCCCTGCGCCATATAAGGTCGCATGGGATGGGCTGCATCGCCCAGAAGGGCGACCCGCCCCTGCGCCTGCTCATGCGCACCGGACATGGGCGCGCGATCACACAAGCCCCATTGCCGCCAGTTCGTAATGGCACTGATCAGATCTTGCAATCGATTGCAATTGCCGCTCATGGCGGCTTCCAAATTGGCTGCATGGGTGGGGTGGTCCCAATCATCGACACCGCCTTGCACCTGACCATGGACTATGGCCACCACATTGAGCCAATGGCCCCCGCGAACCGGGTACTGCACCACGTGCAGGTCAGGCCCCACCCACACCGTGACCTGCTGGCTGCGCAAGTAGGCCGGCAACTCTCGCTGGGAAATCAACGCGCGATAGGCCAGGTGACCGGTGACCCGCGGCTTTTCGTCACCCAGCAATTGGCCTCGCACGGTGCTCCAAAGGCCATCGGCACCGATCAGCGCCTGCCCCTCCACCGTCGGCCCATCCAGGACGTTGACTTGCACGACGGTGCCGGTATCCACGAATGATTCAAGCCATTGACCCAGGTGCAATTGCACATCGGCGTGCTTCTGCACGGCACCCAAGAGCAGACTGTGCATATCGGCACGAAAAATGGTGGCATAGGGGGCTCCGTAGCGCGCACGTGTTCGCGCGCCCAAACGCAATCGGCCCAACTCTTGCCCGCTGGCCGCAGAGCGGACCCGCAACATCTCCGGAAATGCAGCCACCTGGGCCAACCCATGCTCCAAACCCCACGTGTGAAGTATGCGAACCACATTGGGGCCCAATTGGATGCCTGCCCCCACCTCGGCAAACTCACGGGACCGTTCCAGCAATTGAACGGGCCAACCCGCGCGGGAACACGCCAACGCGGCAGCCATTCCCCCGATGCCACCACCGGCAATCAAAATCTGTTTTTCCATGGCGATATTGTGTCGCGAAAACCACCCGCTTGAGCCGATTTGCGTAGTGCGGGACAATGGAGTCCATGAGCCTCAAATCACCCGAACTACTCCTGCCCGCCGGTTCTCTGGACAAAATGCGCGCCGCCTTTGACTTTGGCGCCGACGCCATTTATGCCGGCCAGCCCCGCTACAGCCTGCGTGCGCGCAACAACGAATTCAAGCTGGAGCAAATCGGCATTGGTATTGCCGAAGCGCATGCCCGAGGCAAAAAATTCTTTGTCACCAGCAACCTGCTGCCGCACAACGACAAGGTGCGCACCTATCTGCGTGACATCGAGCCCGTCATCGCGCTCAAACCCGATGCACTGATCATGGCCGACCCCGGCCTGATCATGATGGTGCGCGAAGGCATGGACCAAGGCAATTTTGCGGACGTGCCAATCCACCTCTCGGTCCAGGCCAATACAGTCAACTATGCAGCGGTGAAATTCTGGCAAAAAGTGGGCGTATCGCGGATCATCCTGTCGCGCGAGCTGAGCCTGGACGAGATCGAAAAAATCCGCCAGGAATGCCCCGACATGGAACTCGAAGTGTTTGTCCACGGCGCGCTGTGCATTGCCTACTCGGGGCGCTGCCTGCTGTCGGGCTATTTCAACCGGCGCGACCCGAACCAGGGAACCTGCACCAATGCCTGCCGCTGGAATTACAGCACCCAGGCCAGTGCAGTGGACCCGAACACCGGTGAAGCCATGGCCGTCAAGATGGATGCGGGGTTCGATTTCAATGCAGCACAACAAGAAGCCGAGCAGTCCTTTGCGGCCTGCGGAGGCAGCGCGCGCCACCCGGATGCCGACAAGGTCTATCTGCTGGAAGAAGCCGGTCGCCCGGGGCAGCTCATGCCGATCATGGAAGATGAGCACGGCACCTACATTATGAACAGCAAGGACCTGCGCGCCGTCGAGCATGTCGAGCGTCTGGTCAAGATTGGCGTGGACTCGCTCAAAATCGAGGGTCGCACCAAGAGCCTGTACTACGTGGCGCGCACCGCGCAAACCTACCGCAAGGCCATTGACGATGCCGTGGCCGAGCGCCCCTTCAACCCGAAGTTGATTACCGAGCTCGAAGGCCTGGCCAATCGGGGCTTTACCAGCGGCTTCCTCGAGCGCCGCCCGTCACAGGACTACCAGAATTACGAGAGCGGGCACTCCGACATCGGGCACAGCCATTTTGTCGGCGAAGTGCGCACCGTGGTCGATGGCTGGGCCGAGGTGGAGGTCAAAAACAAATTTCTGGTGGGCGATCAGATCGAGGTCATCCACCCCAGCGGCAACCACATCGTACGGCTTGAGCAGATGCGTGACCTCGATGGCGCGGCCATTGCGGTTGCGCCCGGCAGCCCATTACAGGTTCGCATTCCGCTGGAGGCGCGGTACGAAGGTGCGCTGCTGGCGCGATTGATGCCCGCTTGATTGAGCCCTAATACGTAATGCTCAGGGCGTCCGCATCCACGTTGATGACGGACTTGCCCAGCACGGCGCTGGCCGCCTGCGCGAACGCCAATGCCCACGCAACGTCGGCAAACTTCGCTGGCCCGGCCGCCTGTGCCACCACCACCACCCGGTCCGCCATCAGCAGCTTGCCCGTGGCGCGCAGGGGTTCGCACTCCATTTCTGTGAACTGGTCATCCAGCCACTTGCGGGCGATTTCCCGGTCCAGAGCCTGCTCCGGTCCGAGTTCGATACGTACCGGGGGGGTGTTTTTAAAGCTAACGCTGACTTGACTACGCATAGTTTCTCCTGTTAGCACAATGATAAAACCAAAAGGGCGAGAGTCATGCTGAAATAGGCTACTGATCGCCACACCATTTGACCTGTAACAAGGGGCCCGACTATGCGACGTGTTTTTACCAAAGCTTTAATGGTCTCCCTGACACTGGCGTGTCTGGCACCGGCGGCGATGCGGGCCCAGCCCCCAAAACGCGACGCGGTGCGCGAGATGGCACGCGACCTGACGGTAGAGCTGCGCCAGATAAAAGACGGCGACCAGGACAACCCGAACGCCACGGGCGGTGCGTACTCCGTGGGCACCGCCAGCCGCGCCGTAGACTTAGCCCCGCAGCAAGTGCGGGTGCGCAGCGGCGAAAAGGCCAGCCTGCAGGTCAACCAGAGCATGCCCATGCAGTGGGTGCAAAAAATCGAGTCACAAAGCGCCACGCTGAGTGCGGCCAGTGCTTCGGCCAGCAGCAACGCGGGTGGCGTGACGCAGGCCATAGTGTGGATGGAGTCGGGTCAGAGCTTCACCGCCACACCGCACTGGCCAGGTGGCAAACAGGCGGTCAAGGTGGAGATTGAGGTGCAATCCGCGGCTGTGGAGGAGCGCACCAGCCCTGACCTGCCCACCACCGCACGCCAGCGCTACAGCACCACGGTGACGGCTCCGCTCAACCAATGGGTCACTATCGCCACCAGCGGCAGTTCGGTGCGGACGGGCAGTTACAGCAGCACCGGCACATCGGATGTGCGCCGTCTGATCCAGATCCGTGTTAGCGCGGACTGATGCCGGCTGGCGCCATGATGGTGAAGGTGCCCATGGCGACCAATGCCAGCAGAGCCGCAAGGCCAAAGGCCCACTCGGGCGAAACTGCCCACAAAGCACCGGCAATCAGCGACGCAGGCAGGTAGAGCAACCCGGTCACAAAGTTGTATACCCCCATAGCGGTGGCGCGGCGATCCTGCTCCAGGTCAGCTATCAACGCTTTGCTTTGAGACTCCTCAATCGCATAGAAGAACCCGTAAAACGCAAACACGGTGATGACTTCCCACTGAATACTTACAAAAACCAGCGCCAAGTTAATGGCCCCATAGAGGGCATAGCCCAGCAGCACCACCCGACTGCGCCCTACGGCGTCCCCCAACTTGCCTGCCATGGGTGCGGCCACCACGCATGTGGCATTGAAAAGAGCATAAAGCAAGACGATCTGGCTGGCGGTAAAACCGATGGCATGGGCCTTGAGCAACAGAAAGCCCAGGCTGAAATAGCCCAACGCGAAAATCTTGCGCTTTCCGCCACGGTCCGACAACCATCCAGCCAGGTAATTCAATGATGAAGCCGAGAAGTCGGCAAGCCCTTCAATCAAGCCCAGCAAAGATGCCGAAGCCCCGGCTACGGTGGTGAAAAAGATCGCAAACACCGAAAAAACCATTTCCGAACTCAGGTCGGTCAAAAAACTGACCAAGCCGAGTTTCAAAATGTCAGGGTGCAACCCGCCCTTTTGCGCAGCGGCCTCACTGGCTGGGAGTTTCTGGGTGGCGTCGTCCATGGTGAATGCACATTTCTAACACAGTGACCACCCCGGCATCAGGGGCAGTCACCTCCGTTCTGGACAGTGATTCGACGCCATGCGTAAATGCGCGACCAGAAACATTGCCGCACGAGGAATCCATGCCCGACACGACCACCACCCACCACCGCATCTGCCCCCTGTGCGAAGCCTGCTGCGGGCTGGAAATCAAGGTACAGGCCGGCAAGGTCATCAGCATCCGCGGGCACGACGCCGATGTATTCAGCGCCGGCTACATCTGCCCCAAGGGCGTGGCACTCAAAGACCTGCATGAGGACCCGGACCGCCTGCGCACGCCGCTCATCAAACGCAACGGTGTGTTCGAGGAAGCGACCTGGAATGAAGCCTATGCCGAGATCGAACGCCGCCTGCCGCCACTGATGGCCGCGTACGGGCGCAACGCGACCGCTGTGGTTGTGGGCAACCCCTCGGCCCACAAGATCGGTCTGCTCACCTACTTTGGCAAGCTGGCCCGCGCGCTGGGAACCAAAAACGTGTTCTCCGCCTCCACGCTGGACCAGATGCCCAAGCAGCTCTCCAGCGGCCTGATGTTTGGCCACTGGCTGTCTGTTGCGCTTCCCGATATCAGCCGAACAGACCACCTGCTGGTTCTGGGCGCCAACCCCTTGGTCAGCAACGGCAGCATGTGGACCGTGCCCGACTTCAAAGGCAAGGCCAAGGCCATGCAGGCACGTGGCGGAAAACTGGTGGTGATTGACCCACGCCGCACCGAGACGGCGGCTGTGGCCGACGCCCACCACTTCATCCGCCCCAATGCCGACGTGTTTTTGCTGGCGGCCATGGTCCACACACTCTTCGCCGAAGGACTGGTGAAACCGGGCACCGTGGCCGACTGGGTGAACGGCGTGGCCGAGGTGCAACTGGCAGTGGCATCTTTCACGCCCGATGCAGTCGCGCAGCGCTGCGGTATCAGCGCCGACACCATTCGTACGCTGGCCCGCGAACTGGCGGGCGCACCACGCGCTGCCGTCTACGCCCGCATCGGGACCTGCACGCAAGAATACGGCACGCTCTGTAGCTGGCTAGTGGACGTACTCAACACCCTGACCGGCAATCTGGACGCGCCCGGCGGCGCGATGTTCGCCAAGTCGGCGGCCTTTGCCTCCAACACGGCCGGCAAACCGGGCATCGGCAAGGGCGTCGCCACCGGGCGCCACCGGGCACGCGTCAGCGGTGCACCCGAGGTCTACGGCGAGTTGCCCATCACCTGCCTGTCCGAAGAAATCGAAACCGCTGGCGAGGGCCAGATCCGCGCCCTGTTCACCGTAGCGACCAACCCGGTGCTGTCCAGCCCCAATGGCCCGCGCCTGGCCAAGGCGCCCGCCACGCTGGACTTCATGGTGAGCATGGACATCTACCTGAACGAGACCACACGCCATGCAGACGTGATCCTGCCCGGCGTATCACCA
Source organism: Rhodoferax sp. (assembly GCA_021737865.1). Taxonomy (GTDB): domain Bacteria; phylum Pseudomonadota; class Gammaproteobacteria; order Burkholderiales; family Burkholderiaceae_C; genus Allorhodoferax. The sequence goes on along the minus strand of JAIPDC010000067.1, from coordinate 103 downwards.
CTGGAAGATTTCCATTACGACGTCGCCTTTCCCCAACTCTCCTGGCGCAACCACGCACGCTACAGTCCGCCCGTGCTGCCAGGCGCACCGAATCAGCCCGAGG
>JAIPDC010000066.1 GCA_021737865.1 Rhodoferax sp. | reverse complement strand
CACAGGCAGACACTGTCATCCACTACGACCCGGGGTGGAACCCGGCCGCCGAAAACCAGGCCACCGACCGCGCCCACCGTATCGGCCAGACGCACACCGTGTTTGTCTACAAGCTAGTGGCGCAGGGCACGATTGAGGAGCGCATTCTGGCACTGCAGGAACGCAAGGCCGCGCTGGCCGACAGCATGTACAGCGGATCGACCGGGCGCAAACAGCCGCTGTTCACGGAAAGCGACCTGGCGGAATTATTCAGGCCACTATCGGCCTGACTGCACGCACCCCACTGATTCGCTATGGCGCCGGTTGGCCCGGACCCTGCGTGCCTTGGGCGCGCGCGCTGAGGTAGGCATACAGGTCTGCGATATGGGCATTCACGCGTGGTTGGCCTTCCCATGCGGGCATGCTGAAACCGTAATTCTTGCGCTGCACGATCTCGTCGATCAACGCTTCCCGTGCGCCGGTATCGCTATTGGCTTGAACTCCCGCATGACTCCAGTCGTAGCGCTTGAGCACCAGACTGACGAATTGGCGCGGCCCCATGTCGCGTACCCGTGGCAGCAAGTCCGGACCGCCTGCGGTGCCCATGGCAGCAAGTCCATGGCAAGCCGCGCACTTGTCCTGAAAGACGCGCCAGCCCGCGTAGGTAGAGCCCTGCGGATTGGACTCGTGCTTGAGCTCCTTGGCTGCCAGTGTATTTTGCACTTCGAGCGCACAACCCGACATCAGCATTGCGGACGCAAGACCTGCTGCAAACAGGCCGCTGCGTTGTACTGCCGCCATGCGCTGCAACGGCGACTTCAGACCACCCTTCAAAGTATCGACCATGTCCATCTCCTTGGAGTTTTTCGCAGGCGCCACCCAACGCACGACACCGTGCTTGCGATGTAATCCATTCTGCGCGCACTACGTGCCATTGTGGTCACCTCCTTTCGCGCTTGGCTTGACACAAATCAGGGTTGCGATAGTTCACCCGCTGCCCCCCCCCGATGGGGGCTGTTACGGTAATTTTTCTCAATTGATCTAGATCAAGGCACTGAGATGGCCTCTTGTTACGCTCTGCAGTCCTACAAAACCCCTTTGGAGACGACATGAAATTTTCCACTCTGCTTGCCGCGGCGATCCTGGCCAGTGGCCTGGCAACAGCCACCCACGCCGCTGACCCTGAGTACCTGCGCATCATTGGCACTGACACCAAGTTTGTCGCTAAAAATGCCAAGGGCGAGGAAACCGTCATCACGCGTGTGATGACCCCCTGCGCGAAAAACAAGGGCTGGATTCAAGCCATGGTTCCCGTAGCCGGCGTGACTCCCGTGGGCGAGATTGAGATTCTCAACGCCATGAACGATCGCGACGCGCTGGTTGTGGACATGCGCGAGCCTGAGGACCGCGCCAACGGCACCATCGCCGGCTCCCTGCACATTGTTTACACCGAGGTGGCGGGACGCATGAACGAGCTGGGTTGCACCAAGGCAGCAGGCAAGTGGGACTGCTCGTCAGCCAAAAAGGTCTACGCTTTCTGCAATGGCCCGGCCTGCCCGCAAAGCCCCAGCGCCATCGTCGCGATGACGCGTGACGGCTTCCCTGCCAACCGCATCTACTACTACCGCGGCGGCATGCTGGACTGGGCGGCGTTGGGCTTCCCCATCGTTAAGGGCGACTTCTAACCCGTCGCAAGTTACCGGCCGGCGCTATCGTCCGGCGGGCTTGACAAAACCCCCATCCACCCACGCCACGGCACTGCTGCGGTTGAGCTTGAACGCAGGTGCCACACGCACCTGGGCCAGCGGCTCGCCGCAGTCGTCTACCGCGCTCAAGGTGGCGTAGGGGTTGTCTTCATCGGGCACGATGTCCAGTGACACGGTGACCCGGCCCGCCTGCGCCGACACCACCATGCTCTGGTGCAGGGTGGCGTGCAGTTGCTGCTCGCTGCGCCGTACAAATTCACTGGCAGTTTTGACCAGTGTGATGAATGCCGATCCATCGAGCGGCTTGGGGTTCTTTTTGTCGCGCCCCATGGTCCATGGGCCGATCAGGGCGGGCTCGGACGCACCGTCCCGGGTCATGGCCACGGCCCAGCCGTCATCATCTTCATTCTTGATGACCTGTGCGGTCCAGCCGTTGTCGCGCCACAAACGGGGCTCCTGAGTTTTGAGGGTTTCGTCGGTCAAGGGGTGCAATCAGTCATGGAGGAGGCTGGATGCTACCCGAAAGGCTTGCAGTACGTGTCCATGTGTACTATAGTAGTGGTACACATAGACACTGCATATGCCTACCGACCTGATTTTCAGCATCAATACCGGTTCCAGCGAGCCCATCTATCGCCAGCTTGTCGACCAGGTCAGGCGGCGCATCGTCGCAGGCCAGCTTATTGCGGGACACGAGATTCCGTCTGTGCGTGAGCTGGCACACATCTTGGCCGTGCACCCGATGACCGTCTCCAAGGCCTTCAGCTTGCTGGAGGCGCAGGGCCTGCTGGAGCGCAGGCGCGGGTTGTCCATGGTGGTGGCTGCGCAGCACACACACGCCAGTTCGTCCGCGTCCCGGGTGGAGTTGCTGCGCCCCACGCTGGAAAAAGCCGCGTCTGAAAGCCACCAGCTGGAGCTGACCAGCACGCAGGCTGTAAAACTGTTTCAACAGATTCTGAATGAGGGAGAAAAACCATGAACACAAGCCCACCGGCTGCGGTAGCCAATGCCCACGTTGCACCACGCCCAACGGTCGATATGCGCGGGTTAAGCCTGGCCTATGGCAAAAAGCCCGTACTCAAAGGTCTGGACTGGCAGTTGCATCCCGGCCAGGTGATCGGCCTGCTGGGGCGCAATGGCGCGGGCAAGACCACGCTGCTCGAAGCCATGCTGGGCCTGCGCGACCTGCAGGGCGGCAGCGTGGAGGTGTTTGGTGAACCCGGTCTGCAGCTGAGCGACGCCACACGTGGGCGCATTGGCTACGTGCCCCAGCGCAGCGATTTGTTTGAAGGCTTTACCGCGAACGAGTTACTGGCCTACTTCCGCAGTTTTTACCCGCGCTGGAACACCGCGAAAGTGGATGCGCTGCTGTCGCGCTGGGACATTGCGCGGGACCAACCCATTGCCCGGCTGTCTGGCGGGCAGCAGCAGCGCCTGTCCATCATCCGGGCGCTGGCCCACGAACCCGACTTGCTGGTGCTGGACGAACCCGTGTCGAGCCTGGACCCTGCGGGGCGCCGTGAATTTTTGCGTGAACTGGTGGACCAGGTGCTGGACCGTGGGACAACGGTTGTGCTCTCCACGCACATACTGTCTGACTTGGAGCGTGTGGCATTCAACGTGGCATTTCTGCGCGATGGCCGCATCGCCGTGCAGGCGCCGCTGGATGAGTTGCTGGATACCACCCGGCAAGTCACCGGGACACGTCAGCAGGTCGAGGCCTTTTGTACCCGACACCATGCCCGGGTATTGCGGCGCCGCGCACTTGGTGAAAGCCAGGAACTGGCGCTGCTGACGCTACCGCCCGGTGCCATGGTCGGTGAGGATGCACTCGCACACGAACCTGTCAACCTGGAAGCACTTTTCATGGAGCTGGCATGACAACCACAAGCAGCACTCCGTCGACTTTTGCCCCCTACGTGCAAATCAGCAAGGTGATCTGGCGCAGTCTGGGCCTTTCGAAAGCGCGTTGGCTGTACGTGGCGTTGGCCTGCTGCTTGACCATCACCGCCGTGGGTGGTGGCATTACCTGGAAATGGGGCATGGTGGCGTTGTGGGAAGCAGCAGCCATCGCAGCGGTGACCTGCCTGCAAATCGCGTGGCCCTTTTTCAGCACGACGCTGATGCGGCTCAACGCCCCCACCGTCGCACGCACGGTGCCGCACTACGTGGGGCACCTGCGCCGCACGGCGCTGGGACTTTGGTTGGGCATCTGCGTCGTCACCGGTTTACTGCAAGGCCATTCAATCCGAGAAGCCGCTGTCATGGGGTTCGGCGCGGGGGCGTTCATGCTGTTCATCAGCACACCCTGGCGCTGGCCGGTGCAATGGTGCCTCGTCATCGCAGTGTTGGCTTTTTTAGGCAGCCGAAGCCACGAGATAGTTGAATCGGACTTGGTGAAATCAATATTCAGCTCGCCAGCGTCAGGTGTGGCGTTTGCCATGGCCTGCTACGCCGGCATGGCTTGGCTGGTCACGCGGTTGATTGCCACCAACGGGAGCGGATTTTCGGCACTCTATTCTCGCGTCGTACAAATGGAAAACGCAGTTCCGGGCGCAGACACTCCTGCCAGATTCCCCGTCCATGCCTTTGACCCATTGGTTGGCATCCTGCAGAGGGGTTGGGAGCGCCTGTTCTTTCCATGGCGGGTGTACCTGCGTCACGCACTGACACGACCGCGTCCGCCGGAAGGTATCAAGCCTCAAGCGCAGCAGACGCTGGCCCGGGCCCTGCTGGGTTTGGGGCCCTCCGTACACTGGGTGATGCAGGTCGCGGCTTTCTTGGCGCTATGGGGGGTTGTGCTGCTGGTGGTTGTCATACTTCCCATGGCGGGTGGTTCCGGCGCTTCATCCATCTCAGGCGGCTGGGCCATCTTGATTGCTTTGGGTAGCCTGATGGCGGCGGTCACGCCGGTGTTGTCCTTGCCGGAGACATTTCGCACCACAGCGCCCGAGCAGAAACTGATGCTTTTGTTACCGGGTATGCCGCGTGCCGACGCGCTGAACCACCTGTTGGCCGTGCGTCATGTGCGCCACGCCTTGGTTGCATGGCTGGTGGCTGCAGTGAGTGTGGTGGCGCTTCCCTTCCAGGGAGCGAGCGTGTTTGTGGGGGCAATGTACCTGAGTGCCTTGGTACTGTTGCCCGTGGTGATCAGCGACTGGTCGCGCATCCAGCCACCTAATGCCATGAACGCCCTCGCTGGCCTGCTCCAGGCAATACTTGCTCCCGCCATCGGGCTGGTTGCTGTGCACTGGCTCGGTGTGCCGATCAACGCGGTGGCGGCCGCGGCGGTGGTCTATTGCGGCATCATGCTGGTCATGCGCTGGCGTCGACTGCCGCAGTTTGCACCGGCATTTCCGGCAGGGCGTCTGCTGCGCACAGACGTCGTTAGCAATGTCTAGGTCCACCCTTCTGGCCCTGGCGGCCATTGCTTTGTGGGGCAGCCTGGCGCCCTTGGGCGTTTTGCTGACCCATATTCCCCCGTTTTTGCTGACCGGCCTGGGCCTGTTGGTGGGCAGCCTGATTGCCCTGCCGCTGTCGGGTGGCAAATGGTCTGCTCTGCGCGTACCGCCGGCCACGCTGGCACTGGGCGTCTATGGCCTGTTTGGATTTCACTTCTTGCTGTTCATTGCGCTGCGCCACGCGCCACCCGTGCAAGCCAACCTGGTCAACTACCTGTGGCCGCTGGGCATTGTGCTGATGGCGCCGCTGTTCTTGCCTGGCATGCGCCTGAGCACCCTGCACATTGGCGCCGCGTTTCTGGGATTTGCCGGCGCCGCGCTGGCCATTCTGGGCGGGCGCAGCGATGCATTGCAAGGCGGCTTCGCCTGGGGCTATCTGCCCGCGCTGGCGTCAGCGTTTGTGTGGGCGAGCTACTCACTGTTGACGCAACGGGTAGCACGTTTTCCCAGCGCCGCCATTGGGTTGTTTGGACTGGTTTCGGGTGTTTTGGCGTTGTTGTGTCACGCAGTGCTGGAGCCCGCCGTCACATTGAACAGTACGGACTGGGGGTTGATCATCGCCATGGGATTGGGCCCGTTGGGTGCAGCGTTTTATTTGTGGGACGCGGCACTCAAACACGGTGATGCGCGACAAATTGGTGTGCTGTCATTCCTCACGCCGCTGTTGTCGACGCTGGCGCTTTTGTGGGTACGCCAAGAAACGCCCAGTCTCTCTGTGGTGGCCGCCGCCGCCATGATTGTCGGTGCAGCCGTACTGGGCTCCAGAGCCAAAATATAGAACAAATAGGCCGACAGCCCGCGTGGAATATGCGCAAGCAGCTATGTTTCTAATAGCATTTTAATTCGCAGCCATTTCCCGTGCCGGGTCTTCTGCATCCATCACGCGCCTGGCCCAGGGTGCCAGTTTGCCCGCATCGGCGCGCAGAATCTCCTGCTTGACGGCCAATATTTGCGCCGGGTGCATCGAAAAACTGCGCAGGCCCAAGCCCAGCAGCAAGCGGGTCAAACTCACGTCACCCGCCATTTCGCCGCAAACGGCCACATCTTTGCCCTGTGCACGACCTTCTGCAATGGTATCGGCCACCAGGCGCAACACGGCCGGGTGCAAGGGGTCATACAAGTGGGCGACCGACTCATCTGCCCGGTCAATGGCCAAGGTGTACTGGATCAGGTCATTGGTGCCAATGGACAGGAAGTCGAAGTATTTGAGGAACAGGCGCAGACTCAACGCGGCAGCCGGAATTTCAATCATGGCCCCGAGCTTGACCGGTCCATAGGCCACACCCCGGTTATCCAACTGGGCACGTGCATGGTCCAGGTGCGCCAGCGTTTGGCGGATTTCACTGGCGTGGGCCAGCATAGGCACCAGCAAGTGCACCTTGCCGTGCGCTGCGGCACGCAAAATGGCGCGCAACTGTGTCGAAAACATCGCCGGGTCGGCCAGGCTCCAGCGTATGGCCCGCAGCCCCAAGGCCGGGTTCAAATGCGCATCGTCGCGCAGCGATTCATCCAGCGGCTTGTCCGCCCCTACATCGACGGTGCGAATGGTCACGGGCAAGCCCTGCATGCCCTCGACTGCCTTTTTGTAGGCCTGGTATTGCTCTTCTTCACCCGGCAGGCGCCCCTGGCGGCCCATGAACAAAAACTCGCTGCGAAACAGACCCACGCCGACCGCACCCGAATTCAGGGCGATCAAGGCGTCTTCCGGCATTTCGATGTTGGCCAGCAGTTCGACCTTTTCCCCGTCCATGGTCACAGCGGGGGTATGAAGCAGGCGTTTCAGGCGGCCGCGCTCCAGTTCGCGCTGGCGCTGCTTGAATCCGTATTCCGCCAAAATGATGGGGGACGGGTCGACGATGACTACGCCCGCATCCCCATCGATGATCACCCAGTCGTCCTGGCGCACCAGCTGGCTGGCCAGCCGCGCGCCCACCACTGCCGGAATATCCATGCTGCGGGCAACGATGGCGGTGTGCGACGTCTTGCCGCCGACATCGGTAATAAAACCGGCAAACACACTTTGCTTGAATTGCAGCATGTCAGCGGGCGAGAGATCATGGGCGATCAGGATCAATGGCACATCCACCGTGTCGTCGAGCAACAGGTCTTGCTGCGATTTGCGCGCAGCGCGCTGCTGGTGAACTGCGATAGGGGAGCTGGTTCCCTTCATCGCGCGCAACACACGCTCGACAATTTGCTCCAGATCGGCCTTGCGTTCGCGCAGGTACTCGTCCTCCATTTCGTCAAACTGGCGGGCAATCACCTCAAGCTGCGTGGTCAGCGCCCATTCGGCGTTGTACAGGCGCTCCGTGATCCAGTGTGTGATGCCAATGACCAGTTCATCGTCCAGCAGCAGCATCAGGTGAACATCAAGCAGAGCGCCAAGCTCATGGGGTGCCTCCTTGGGGCCCATGTGGGTAATGCTTTCCTGCAAGCGGCGGATTTCGTCCACCACGGCGTTGCGACCGCTGCGCAACCGGTCGATCTCGGACTGCACTTCATGGGGTTGCACGAAATAGTGCGCCACATCCACCCGGCTGGATGCGACCAGCACCGCGCGCCCGATAGCCACGCCGCGCGAGACATTGAGTCCATGGATCGCGAACGTCATGCTCGCACCAACAGCACGGACGCAGAAAATTCGCCGCCGTGCCGCCCCAAGACGAATTGCGCCCCCTCGACGGGCAGCGCAGCACACGAAGCGGCAAGCGTGGGGGTCATTACTCGCCTTCGCCGAATTTGTCCGAGATCAGGGCCAGAATGGCATCCATGGCCTCTTGTGCGCGGTCACCTTCAGTATCAATCGTCACTTCTGACCCGATTCCGGCGGCCAGCATCATGACGCCCATGATGCTTTTTGCGTTGACGCGACGCTCGCCCTTGGCCATCCACACTTCGCAGGGAAAACTACCCGCCAGCTTGGTCAGCTTGGCAGAGGCCCGGGCGTGCAGGCCCAGCTTATTGATGATGGTCGTGTTGGTTTTTATCATGCGACTTGCGGTTTTGATTTTGCGGTGCCGTCACTGCCACCTGCATGATGCACTGTGCCCCGCCCGACAGGGCTCGAGCAACCAGCACATCGAGGGGCTCCTGGCGGTAATTGACGGTGCGCAGCAACATGGGGAGATTCACGCCGGCCACGAGCTTGGAATGGACGCCATCAACCACCTTTTGCGCCACATTGCAGGGCGTGGCACCAAATACATCGGTCAATACCAACGCATTGTCGGTACCCAGTTGCGCCAACAGCGCGCGTGCGGCTTGCTGGGTTGTGTCTGTTGAATCCGCAGCCCCCACATCCAAAGCCAACACCCCAACGGCAGCCTCGGGGTAGACGTGCAATACGCAATCCCGCAGGGCGCTTGCCAGCGGTGCATGGGCGATGATGAGGATGCCAGTGTTCATGGTTGCTTGGTAGCCGATTATGGCTTTTTTGCCGCCTCGCATCCGAATTCAGCACACCTATGACGTCCCAACTGTGTCTTACACCATACACCCATCGGCACCGTGACCAAAATGGTGGCGCTTAGCGGTTATTCTTTCCGGAAGGCGTCGTGACAGGTTTTGCAGGTGCCACCCACCGCGCCGACGGCGCTCTTAATGGAATCAAGGTTACCGGTTTTGGTCGCTGCGGCCAGCTTGCTCATTTCAAGTTGGGTTTTCTCGGCATACTCATTGAACTTGGCTTTGTCCGACCAAATTTCTGCCTTGGCGCGGTTGTCCCGCCCTTTATCGGTCCCGTCAGCAAAGGCAGTCCACGGCAGTCGGGCTGCAAATTCAGCAACGGCGGCACTGTCGGCGGCAACCTTGGCATCGAAAGGCGCTTTGCCGGAAGCCATCGCCGCGACGCGACCAAAATTTTGCTGCATCACAAATAGCGCACTTTGGCGGTACTTGATCGCATCTTCAGCCTTGGCAAATTGGGCTGATGCGGGGAATGCAATGCATGTGATTGCGAGTGCTGTTGCAATGGCGATGAATTGTTTCATGGTGGGCCCTGTTAACTGGTTGATTGATGATGGAAACACGGGATAGAGTCTATTCGCGTACGCAACTTTCCGCTTGCGAGGGCCAATATAGGGTATGTACCCATGACATCCTTTGGCCCGCATGGGTGACAGGTGCTAAATTGCAACCTTGTCTAGGTGAGGGATGCGCGCCTGCATCTGCCGGCAGCAGGAGATTAAATTGAACAGGGTCAGGGTTTGGGATCTTCCCACGCGGGTTTTTCATTGGGGTTTGGTTATATGCATCGTCGGATTGGTAGCAACTGCCCAAGTCGGCGGGGACGCCATGGCTTGGCATTTCCGCTTGGGTTACACGGTTTTGAGTCTGCTGCTGTTTCGACTGGTCTGGGGCTTCACCGGCGGAGTGTGGTCGCGCTTCAGCACCTTCGTGACCGGTCCGGGAAATATACTTCGTTACCTTCGCGGCGAAGGCACTGCGCGGCAGTCGGTAGGACATAACCCACTGGGGGCGCTGTCGGTGCTGGCTCTTTTGGCGTTTTTATTGTTGCAGGTTGCCGCGGGTTTTCTCAGCGACGATGAAATCGCAACGGCCGGTCCGCTTGCCAAACTGGCTCCTAGCGCTTGGGTCAGTTACGCAACCTACTATCACACCAAAGTCGGCAAGATCATTCTCGTTGTACTGGTACAGCTGCACATTGCTGCCATTATTTTTTACCGGGTGAAACGCAATCAAAATCTCGTCGTTCCCATGCTGAGGGGCGACAAGGAATTGGCCGGGTCATTCGAAAGTGCCCGAGATGACGCGTCTGCGCGCGCCAAGGCATTGCTTGTATTCGGTGTCTGTGCGGCCTGTGTCGCGACGCTTGTTCAGTGGGCGGGCTGAGGTCAATGGCGGCACCACCCAACGTCCAACTGCATTCGCCTCGTTCGCCGTCTGAACTGGAAAGCGTTCGCGCCCTGTTTGTCGAGTACGCCTCTGCGCTGAATATAGACCTGTGCTTTCAGAATTTCAGTCAAGAACTGGAAGCGCTACCTGGCGAATACACGGCACCACGGGGTGCTCTTGTACTTGTTTTGGTCGACGGGCAACCCGCAGGCTGCTGCGCCATGCGCCCGTTAGACGCTGTTGACTACACGAATGCCTGCGAAATGAAGAGGCTGTACGTTCGCCCAAGCTACCGCGGTATGCAGATGGGTCGCATGTTGGCGGAGAGCATCCTGGACTTGTCTCGGCAGGCCGGGTACGACTCCATCTTGCTCGACACCCTTGACGACATGGAGTCTGCCCGCGCCCTATATCAGGAATTGGGCTTTGAGGAAATTCCACCCTACTACTTCAACCCCATAGCCGGTGCTCATTACCTCAGAGCCAAGCTTTAAGCGGCTTTGGCTTGCGCAAGCAATGTGGTTGCGTCGCTGACTTCAAACTTTCCTGGGCCTTCGATATTCAGGGACGCCACTTTCCCATCCTTCACCAGCATCGAATAGCGATTGCTACGCAGCCCCATTCCCTTGGCGGTCAGGTCCAGTGTCAGGCCAGTCGCCAGGGCAAACGCAGCGCTACCATCGGCGAGCATTCTTACTTTGCCACCCGTCTTTTGATCACGCGCCCAGGCACCCATCACAAATGCATCATTGACGCTGAGGCACCAAATTTCATCCACGCCTGCTGCATTGAACGCAGCGGCATTTTCAACATACCCGGGCACGTGTTTGGCCGAGCAAGTGGGCGTAAATGCGCCTGGCAATGCAAACAGGGCAATGGTCTTGCCGGCGGTGGCCTTGGCAACATCCACCGGGTTAGGGCCCAGACTGCATCCATTTCCCTCCACCTCCGAAAACTCCATCAAAACGGTTGCGGGAAGTGTGTCACCAACTTGAATCATGTTTGCTCCTGAATATGCGCTGTACAAATGAAAACGGCCCACAATTGTGAGCCGCTTCCGGATAGCCTGTCGGCCTAGAGGGCAAGCCCTTTAGACTTCAATGGCCTTTTGAACCAAACGGGTCGCAACCCAGTTTTTGGTCTTCGAAATTGGACGGCTCTCCGTAATTTCGATCATGTCACCCATCTTGTACTCGCCCTTTTCATCATGGGCGTGGTACTTGCTGGATTTGCCGACAATCTTGCCATAGAGTTCGTGCTTGACACGACGCTCAATCAGCACGGTGACCGTTTTGGCACGCTTATCGCTGACCACCTTGCCAATCAAGGTGCGCTTGAGGGATTTTTTAGCTTCCGTCATTTATCGCTCCTTATTTGGCGGACTTGTCAGCACTTTGCTTCTCGACAAGAATGGTCTTGGCGCGAGCAATGTCACGACGCGCAGTGCGGATCGTGGCTGTGTTGGAGAGTTGTTGCGTGGCTTTTTGCATACGCAGGCCAAAGTGTGCTTTTTGCAGCGCTTTGACTTCCGTCTTCAAACCATCAACGTCTTTTTTGCGCAGTTCAGTAGTTTTCATATCTTGTGCTCCTGATTACTGGCCAATCATGCGAGCCACGAAGGTGGTACGCAAAGGCAGTTTGGCGGCTGCCAAACGGAACGCTTCACGGGCCAACTCTTCAGGCACACCGACGATTTCAAACACGATCTTACCTGGCTGAATTTCAGCCACGTAGTACTCGGGATTGCCCTTGCCGTTACCCATTCGCACTTCAGCAGGCTTTTGGGAAATTGGCTTGTCAGGGAACACGCGAATCCAGATACGACCACCACGCTTCACGTGACGGGAAATGGCACGACGTGCGGCCTCAATCTGGCGAGCCGTCAAACGGCCCCGGTCAGTGCACTTGAGACCGAAGTCACCGAATGCGACCGAGCTGCCTCGGGTCGCAACACCAGTGTTACGGCCCTTTTGCTCTTTGCGGTATTTCCGGCGAGCGGGTTGCAACATAATTATTCTCCTTTACCGTCAGCTGCTGCAGCTGGCGCGGCGACTTTGCGAACGCGCTTAACGGTGGGTTTATCGGCATCGGCACCGGAAGCCCCTGCGGGCTTGTCGCTGCCATCGGCTGGAGCCGCATTGCTGCCTTCGGGACGACGGGCGCCACGGGGTGCAGGACGGTCAGAACCAGGGCGGGCACCGCCACGGTCATCACGACGCGGACCACGCGGGCGACGCTCTTCTTCAGCACGGGGTTCCACGGCAGCCGGCAGGTCGTTACGACCCAGCGTGTCGCCCTTGTAGACCCAGACCTTGACACCAATGATGCCGTAGGTCGTTTTGGCTTCGGAAGTTCCGTAATCAATGTCAGCGCGCAGTGTGTGAAGTGGCACGCGACCTTCGCGATACCATTCGCAACGAGCGATTTCAATGCCGTTCAGACGACCGGACGACATGATCTTGATGCCCAGAGCACCCAGACGCATGGCGTTTTGCATGGCGCGCTTCATGGCACGGCGGAACATGATCCGCTTTTCCAGTTGCTGCGTAATGCTGTCGGCGATCAGCTTGGCATCGATTTCGGGCTTGCGTACTTCTTCGATGTTCACTGCCACAGGCACGCCGAGCTGCTTGCCCAGGTCGCGCTTGAGGTTTTCGATGTCTTCGCCTTTCTTGCCGATCACCACACCCGGACGTGCCGAGAAAATGGTGATACGGGCGTTCTTGGCAGGACGCTCGATCAGGATGCGCGAAACCGAAGCGTTCTTCAGCTTGGCTTTGAGGTATTCACGAACCTTGATGTCTTCGGCCAACATGCCGGCGAAATCACGGTTGCTGGCGTACCAGCGTGAAGACCAGTTGCGGCTAATCGACAAGCGAAAGCCGGTTGGGTGGATTTTTTGTCCCATATCTTCCTGGCCTCTTTCAGTTACCAACCGTCACGTACACATGGCACGTGGGTTTTCTGATTTGGTTGCCGCGGCCTTTGGCGCGGGCCGTGAAGCGACGCAGTGACGCGCCTTGTTCGACGTAGATGGTCTTGACCTTCAACTCGTCGATGTCGGCACCGTCATTGTGCTCAGCATTGGCAATAGCGGACTCCAGAACCTTCTTGATGATCACCGCAGCTTTTTTCTGCGTGAACTGCAAGATGTTCAGGGCTTGGTCCACTTTCTTGCCGCGAATCAGATCCGCGACCAGACGACCTTTGTCAACCGACAAACGAACGCCACGAAGGGTTGCACGTGTTTCCATGGTCAACTCCTTATTTCTTTTGGACTTTTTTGTCCGCAGGATGGCCCTTGAAAGTACGGGTCAGAGCGAACTCACCCAACTTGTGGCCAACCATTTGGTCAGTGATATAGACCGGCACGTGCTGCTTGCCGTTGTGCACGGCAATGGTCAAGCCGATGAAATCGGGCAAGATCATGGAGCGACGCGACCAGGTCTTAATCGGTTTTTTGTCCTTGGTAGCAACAGCCTTTTCAGTCTTGGCTACCAGGTGATGATCCACAAAGGGACCTTTTTTGAGAGAACGAGTCATTTACCTACCCCTTACTTCTTGCGACGCGACACGATCATGACCTGCGTGCGCTTGTTGTTACGGGTACGGTAACCCTTGGTCAGATTACCCCAAGGATCGACTGCATGACGGCCTTCGCCAGTCTTGCCTTCGCCACCACCGTGCGGGTGGTCGACCGGGTTCATCACCACACCGCGAACGGTCGGGCGAATACCCATCCAGCGCTTCACACCGGCTTTACCGAGTTGACGCAGGCTGTGTTCTTCGTTGGCCACCTGGCCAATGGTTGCACGGCAGTCGATGTGGACCTTGCGGACCTCACCAGAACGCATGCGAACCTGAGCGTATGTACCTTCACGGGCCAGCAAAGTGGCTGACGTACCCGCTGAACGGATGATTTGCGCACCCTTTCCAACTTGCAATTCAACACAGTGAATGATGGAACCCACTGGGATGTTGCGAATCGGCAGCGTGTTTCCAACGCGGATTGGCGCTTCGGAACCACTCATGATGGATGCGCCGACTTCCAGGCCACGGGGAGCAATGATGTACTTGCGCTCGCCGTCTGCGTAACACACCAGAGCGATGTGGGCCGAACGGTTAGGGTCGTACTCGATGCGCTCAACCTTGGCAGGAATAGCGTCCTTGTTGCGAACAAAGTCCACCACGCGGTAGTGGTGCTTGTGCCCGCCGCCCTTGTGGCGGGTGGTAATGTGGCCGTTGTTGTTACGACCGGCTTGCTGGAATTGTGGCTCCAGCAAAGCAGCGTGCGGCGCACCCTTGTGCAGGTGGTCACGCGAAATCTTCACCACGCCACGACGGCCTGGTGAGGTTGGTTTCATTTTGATAACAGCCATGATTACGCAGCCTCCCCGCCGAGGTTCAGCTCTTGGCCCGGCATCAGCGTCACGTATGCCTTGCGGACATTGTCGCGACGACCAACCGACTTGCCAAAACGCTTGGTTTTGCCCTTGGTGTTCACAACTGATACACCCTTGACTTCAACCTTGAACATCATTTCCACAGCGGCTTTGATTTCATACTTGGTTGCATCTTGCAACACCTTGAAGGTCACCGCATTGCTCTTTTCCGCAACCATGGTGGCCTTTTCGGACACGATGGGTGCAACCAGAACCTGCATCAGACGGCCTTCGTCGAATTTGGATAGATTAGGACCGTGGCTCATGCGAACATCTCCTTGAGTTTGTCCATCGCAGCCTTGGTCACCAGCACCTTGCGGTAGTGCACCAGCGACAGCGGATCAGCGTAACGGGGCTCCACCACCAGGATGTTGACCAGATTGCGTGATGCCAAGTACAAGTTTTCATCGACTTCGTCGGCGATCACCAGCACGGACTCCAGATTCATTGCCTTGAACTTTGCAGCCAGTGGCTTTGTCTTTGGCGAGTCAACCTTGAGCGACTCAACCACTGCCAGGCGACCTTCACGGGCCAACTGAGACAGGATGGAAGCCATACCGGCGCGGTACATCTTCTTGTTGATCTTTTGCGCGAAGTTTTCGTCAGGCATATTCGGGAATATGCGGCCGCCTCCGCGCCACAGCGGCGAGGAAGTCATACCGGCACGGGCGCGGCCCGTTCCTTTTTGCTTAAAGGGCTTCTTGGTCGAGTGCTTGACCTGCTCGCGGTCCTTCTGGGCGCGGGTGCCTTGACGGGCATTGGCCTGGAAAGCGACTACGACCTGGTGCACCAGATCTTCGTTGTATGCGCGACCAAACACGGTCTCGGGCGCTTCGTACTTCGAAGTAGCCTGACCTTGGTCATTTAGGAGTTCGAGCTGCATCAGTTCGCTCCTTTCGCGGTTGCGGATTTGGCTTTGATTGCAGGACGAACGGTTACAAAACCACCAGCCGATCCAGGGATTGCACCCCTAATCAAAAGCAGTTGGCGCGCTTCATCAATGCGGAAAACGTCCAAATTCTGAGTTGTGACAGTGTCATCACCCAAATGACCCGTCATGCGCTTACCAGGAAACACACGACCTGGGTCTTGTGCCATACCAATGGAACCGGGCACGTTATGCGAACGGCTATTGCCGTGTGACGCGCGCTGCGAACTCATGTGGTGACGCTTAATGGTTCCCGCATAACCCTTACCGATGGTCGTACCCTGCACGTCCACCTTCTGACCGACGACGAATACATCGGCAACTGGCACAGTTGCACCAGCAGCGTATTTAGCCGCGGCATCAGCGGTTACACGGAATTCTTGAATAATTTCACCAGCTTCGACACCTGCTTTTGCAAGGTGGCCAGCGATTGGCTTGGTCACACGCGAAGCTTTTCGCGCGCCAAACGTTACCTGCAAGGCAACGTAGCCGTCATTCTCCTGGGTTTTGACCTGCGTCACCCGGTTGTTTGACACGTCTACCACCGTAACAGGAACTGCATCCCCGTCGTCGGTGAATAGGCGCATCATGCCAACCTTGCGACCCAGCAACCCTAAGTGATTGCTAAGACTCATTGTTTTCTCCGTAACTCCCACCGCTGCAACTTCAATTGGCTACAGCGTTTTTGCGTGGGAGACTGTTAATAAAACTCGATCAGGCGCCAAAGGCAAATCCAATCAAGCCTGCGAGTATAACCCGCAGCGAGTTTTGAAGCAAGCCCGATTTCGCAATCGGGCATTGCAGTCAATTATTGCAGCTTGATTTCGACATCCACGCCGGCCGGCAAGTCCAACTTCATCAGAGCATCAACTGTTTTATCAGTCGGGTCAACGATGTCCATAAGGCGCTGATGGGTGCGGATTTCAAACTGGTCGCGACTGGTCTTGTTCACGTGAGGTGAACGCAAAATGTCGAAACGCTTCATGCGGGTTGGCAAAGGCACGGGGCCCTTGACGATTGCGCCGGTGCGCTTGGCCGTGTCGACGATCTCAGCGGCCGACTGGTCGATGAGTTTGTAGTCAAATGCCTTCAGGCGGATGCGGATTTTTTGCTTGGTAGCCATGGTATTTCCTTTGCTTAAGCAATGATCTTTGCAACCACGCCCGCGCCCACGGTGCGACCGCCTTCGCGAATAGCGAAGCGCAGACCTTCTTCCATGGCGATCGGGTTGATCAGCTTCACCGTGATGGACACGTTGTCACCAGGCATCACCAT
>JAIPDC010000065.1 GCA_021737865.1 Rhodoferax sp. | reverse complement strand
GCATCGCCGGCGCCCAGTGCCTGGCCCACGCGCGTGAGCAGCGCGATGCCCAGGCTCAGTGGCAGCATGAATACGAGTGACGAAAAGTTCAGTGCAATCTGGTGCGCCGCGACCTGTGTGCTGCCGAATTTTGCTACCAACAGAGCGATCAGGCTGAAGGCGCTGCTTTCGGCAAAATACGTCACGCCGATGGGTAAACCCAATTGCAGCAGGCTTCGCACTTTTTCACGGTGAGGCGCTTCAAATTTGTCAAACGGCCAGGTGCTGCGGTAGGCCGGACTGCGCCGCATCCACCACAGCAAGCCGCCGAGGTTGAACCACAGGCACAGCATGGTGGCCCAGGCACAGCCCGCACCGCCGAGTTTCGGAAAGCCCCAGTTGCCAAAGATCAGCAGCCAGTTCAGCAATACATTGAGCAGCAAGGCCACGATGGATATCGCCATGATGGGCTTGGTCTGGTTCAGGCTGGCGCTGTAGCCATACAGCACGCGGTAGCAGGCAAATGCCGGTAACCCGACGCTGGTGATCTGGACAAAGCGCACGGCAATGTCTTGCACAACGGGCTCCAGATCCATGTGATCAAAAACCAGTGCCGAGAGATTGGCCAGCACAAAGGCCACGAGCCCGACGCCCAGCCCCTTCCACAGCGCCTGGCGCACCACGTGCGGCACGCGGTCAAACTGCCCGGCGCCCACATAGTGCGCAACGGTGGGGTTGACCGACATCATGATGCCCATCAGGGTGACCACCACAATCATCCAGATCGATGACCCCAGTGCCACCCCGGCCAGATCTTGCGCCGATGCATGGCCTGCCATCGAGACATCGGCCACAGCCATGCCCACATTGGCCAGTTGCCCCACCAGAATGGGCCAGGCCAGTTGCCAAAGGGCGATGATCTCGGTTTGGATGCGCGCGCTGCGTGTGGGCGGGATGGAAGTTTGCGGCAGCGCGGTCATGGGCCGGCCATTCTACGTGGGCACGGCGTGAGTGAAGCGAGTCAAAGATGTCAGAAGAAATCGACTTGCTGGGCGTCTTCAGCTTCTGCTGCCAGTTCGCCGGTGGCCACCAGTTCCGGGTAGCTGCAAACCTGGTTGCGCCCATGGGCCTTGGCGTAATAGACGGCCTTATCGGCGCGGTCAAAGCCTGCGCCCGGCGTGTCGTCTGGCAAAAGAGGTGAGCAGCCTATGCTCACCGTGATGCTGCCGGCCTGTGGGAAATCGTGGTCCTCCACGCGTTTGCGAAAACGCTCTAGCGCCGCCAGAGCATCGGCCGCGCTGGGGCAGCGCATCAAAACCACAAACTCCTCGCCACCAAAGCGGTAGAGCTGGTCGTTGAAGCGGAAACTGCTTCGCATCAACCGCGCCAGAAGCACCAGCACTTCGTCACCGATCAGGTGGCCAAACGAATCGTTCACACGTTTGAAGTGGTCAATATCGAGCACTGCCAGCCAATACCCGGCGACATGGGTCAAACGGCGGTCGGGCTGCGCGAGTTCTAGGTTATTGGTTTCGTGCAAGGTTGCGGCAATGAACGCGCCATCAAACGTCTTGCGGTTGAGGAGCTCGGTCAGCGAGTCCTTCTCGCCATAGTCCAGCAAGCCCTGCACATTGCGATAGATCTTGAGCACGCTGCTGATGAGTTGCTGCGTGGAGTCGGTCAGTGGTGCCTGACTCTGAATCTCCAATATGCCTTCAACCCGTCCGGCAGAGTGGATGGGCAACAGGGTGAAGCAGGGGGTGCCAGTGACCTGATGAATCTCGCCGTTGAGCGTGCATATTTGCCGATCGCGGTACTCCTGGGCACTGGGGAGGGTATTGAAGTTGACCCAAACCCGGTCCCGAGCCGGTGTCGCTTGACCGGCACGCAGGGCGGCCTGGGTTTGCCACCGCAGGTCGCCAGCTTCCCCAACCAGCCGCACCAGGCTGATGGTCTGAATCGGCTCTGTAACGAACTTCTGCAACAAGGTGACCAGGGCGAAGTCCAGCGACTCACGCTCGCGAAGGCTGCTCAGATTGGCAAGGGCTTCGACCAGGGCATTCATGGGGCAGTATTGATGTAGGACGCAGTCAACGGCAGCGTCGAGTTGTCCTGAGTGTAAGCGGGGCCACTGACGACCGCAAAAAGAATCCATGCATCATGGTTTTGCATCCACCACGTCGAGCCACTTCTGCCATGGGTTGAAGCCGGTAATCAGGGCGCTGGCCAGCAACACCAGCGCACCACCCGCAAAAATGCCGGTACTGAGTTGCTCGCCCAGAAACAGGTGGCCCCAGGTCACACCGAACACGGGGATCATGAACGTGGGACTCATGGCAGCCACCGGCGACACTTCGGCCAGAATGCGGATGTGTATCCAGTACGCGATGCCTGAAGTGACCACGCCCATGATGGCCACCGCCATCAAGGCCATCGGCGTGAAGTGCGCTTGCGGCCAGCTCCAGGCAGCGCCGGGTACCAGCATCAGCAGACCGGCGGCGTGCAGGCCGGCCGCAATTTGCAGCGGCTCCATGCGGCTCAGGGCGCGCTTCATCAAGGGTGTTGAAATGCCGTAGCACGCCGATGCCGCCACGCAGCCCAGCGCGGCCAGAAACACTTTGGCCGACGGCTCCACCGGCCCCAGGCCAACGATCAGGGCGACACCGCCAAAGCCGCACAGGCACCCAATGATCTTGCGCACGGTCAGGGTGTCTTCTTTCATCCAGGCCGACGCAAACATGCCAAAGACCACGGCGGTTGAGTTCAGCAGCGCGCTGTAGCCGGCTGGCAATTGCAGTGCCGCCCAGGCAAACAACAAAAAGGGCAGCGCCACCGACAGCAGACCAATCAGGGCCAATTCGCGCCAATGACCGGTGGGCCAGGAGTGGCGCATGGTGCGCATCAGCACCGCCAGCGTGAGGGTGGCCATGCCAATGCGCAAGGCGGCCAGCACGTTGGGCCCCAGCACGGGGCTCGCGATGCGGATCAGCATGAATGAGGCGCCCCACAGGGCTGAAAGTGCGACCAATTGCGCAAAGTGTCTGGTTTTCACGGGTGCGTTATTGTTGTGCCGTGCGGGTGATTCGCCGGTCGCTTAGGTGTCTAGCGACCACGCAGGAACAGGGCATCGATTTCGCGCAGGCCGAGCTGGCGCCATGTGGGGCGGCCGTGGTTGCACTGGTCGCTGCGCTCGGTTTCTTCCATTTGGCGCAGCAGGGCGTTCATCTCGTCCACGGTCAAACGCCGGTTGGCGCGCACGGCACCGTGGCACGCCATGGTGGCGAGCAGTTCATTCTGTGCGCGCTGGATCACGGTGCTGGCCTCGTGCTGCGCCAGTTCGGCCAGCACGCTGCGCGCCAGTTCCACGGCGTCGCCTTGCGCCAGCGAGGTGGGAACGGCACGCACGGCCAGCGTTTTGGGCGAGAACGGGCTGATCTCCAGCCCCAGGGTGTGCAGCGTGGCGACGTGCGCTTCAGCGGTGGCAACTTCTTGCGGTGTGGCGGCAAAGGTGGCGGGGATGAGCAGAGGCTGGCTGGCGAGTTGCGCTACGGTGTTGCCGGCTCCCGCAGCCGATTGCGTTGCCAACTGGTTCTTGAGCCGCTCGTAGACGATGCGCTCGTGGGCGGCGTGCATATCCACAATCACCAGTCCCTGGCGGTTTTCGGCCAGGATGTAGATGCCCTGCAATTGGGCAAGGGCCCGGCCCAAGGGCCAGGTGACTGCCTGTTCTTCGTGGGCTGGGAGGCTGGGCGCCAGAGGGTTCTGCTCCCCCGCGTGGATTGGCCCCGCCCGCTGTGCGGGCTCCTCCTTGACCTGCGCAGAATCCTCTGATGCCCAGCCTCCCGTGCTGGTCGTGCTGGGTTGCCACAGGATGCCGATGTCGCTTACACGGTGGCCTATGGGTTCATTGCGAGCTATGAAATTGATAGCTGGCTGCGCAGAGTACATGGGGGCTGGAGGCACTTTTGACTCAATAATCTCAGGCCGGGGCAGGGTGGTGTTGCCAGCGCGGGGCGCGGCCAGCGTGTCCTCTACGGCATGGCGCACGCCCTGGTGCACTTCACGGCTGTCGCGAAAGCGCACCTCGATCTTGGTCGGGTGCACGTTGACGTCGACCCGCGCCGGGTCCATGGCCAGGTACAACGCATAGACCGGCTGGCGGTGGCCGTGCAGTACGTCTTCGTAGGCGCTGCGGGCCGCGTGGGTGAGGACCTTGTCGCGCACAAAGCGGCCATTCACGTAACAAAACTGCTGGTCCGCGCGTGAGCGCGCCGCATCGGGCACGCCGACCCGGCCCCAGACACGCAGCGCGCTGGCGGGGTGCCAATCCACCGCGATGGACTGGGCGATGAAGTCAGCACCCAGCACATCAGCCAGCCGCTGGTCCAGCGCAGCCATGGGGTTCAACGCCGCATCGCCTGCCGCCGCGCAACGGCGCCACTGTTCCACCAGTTTGCCTTCGTGCCAGATGGCAAAGCCCACGTCCGGGCGGGCCAGTGCGTGGCGGCGCACGGACTCGATGCAGTGGGCCAGCTCGGTGGCGTCGGTTTTGAGAAACTTGCGCCGCGCCGGGGTGCTGAAGAAAAGTTCCTTCACTTCCACGGTGGTGCCCTGGCCGCGTGCCACGGGCTTGAGCTCACCGGTTCGCCCGTCCAGCAGATAAGCGCCCGATTGGCCGCCAGCCCTGGACAGTATTGCGCAGTCAGCTATTGAATTTATAGCGGCCAGGGCCTCTCCGCGAAAACCCATGGTGGCCACCGACTCCAGATCCTGCAGGTTGCCGATCTTGCTGGTGGCATGGCGTCTGAAGGCCAGTGGCAACTCTTCGGTCAGGATGCCCGCTCCGTCATCCTCCACACTGATCAGGCGCACGCCACCGGCAAGCAGGCGCACCGTGATCTGGGTGGCACCTGCGTCCAGCGCGTTGTCCACCAGCTCGCGCACCACCGATGCGGGCCGCTCCACCACCTCACCGGCAGCGATTTGGCTGATCAGTTCATCGGAGAGTTCACGGATCGGGCGGCGGGGGGGATGTAGCGGGGTGGCGTTCACGCTGGCATTTTAGGTGGCGTGGGGTTATTGTTGACCCTATCAGAGTGCCGCCATGCTCCTGGGTAAGCGGTTGA
Source organism: Rhodoferax sp. (assembly GCA_021737865.1). GTDB lineage: Bacteria > Pseudomonadota > Gammaproteobacteria > Burkholderiales > Burkholderiaceae_C > Allorhodoferax. Next base: position 11,658 of record JAIPDC010000065.1, on the reverse strand, counting down.
GATGCAAATCCGCCCCTCATTAATCGATTATTTCGAAGTGTTGCTGCAGTAAATACGACTTTACACGAAGCAACAAGTCATTTAAATTGCGTCACTGTGACTGTGAGGCGGTTGGTGTTGTAGCTGGTTTTTGACTGGTGCACACCGGTTGCCGGGCAGATTCTTTCCTTTTTTTGTCGGAGAAACACGTGAAATTTCTTTCCTCACTGGCCATTGTTCTGGCCCTCGGCCTGTCGCTGGTAACCGTTGACGCCGAGGCCAAGCGCATGGGTGGCGGCAAGTCCTCGGGCATGCAACGGCAGACAACCACCCAAAAGGCGCCAGACGCCACACCGGCGCAAAACCCTGCTGGCGCCACAGCTGCCGCGCCAGCAGCTGCACCCAAACGCTCCTGGATGGGGCCACTAGCCGGTCTGGCCGCCGGTTTGGGACTGGCCGCCTTGGCCTCCCACCTTGGTTTTGGGAGTGAGCTGGCGTCCATGATGATGATAGGTTTGGCGATCATGGCTGTGATGGTGGTGGTCGGGATCATCATGCGCAAGCGCGCCGCCGCACAGCAGCCGCTTGCCGGCGGCGTTACTGGCATGCAATATGCCGGCGCCGCAGCGGGTGCAGGTGGTTCCGGGCAAGTGTCCAAGCCCTACGACGCCTCCATGCCGGGGTCCAGCATCGGCTCGGCCATCGGCTCCAACCTGAATCAATCCAACGTACCGGCTGACTTCGATGTGCCCGGTTTCGTGCGAAACGCCAAGGTGCAGTTCATTCGTTTGCAAGCCGCCAACGATGCCGGCAATCTGGACGACATTCGCCAGTTCACCACGCCGGAAATGTTCGCCGAGCTCCAGATGGATATCGCGGAGCACGTTGCGGCTGAGCAGCAAACCGAGGTTGTCACTGTCGAGGCGGACGTGATCGAAGTCGTGCAAGAGCCCACACGGTATGTGGTGAGTGTGCGCTTCAGTGGCCTGATTCGCGAAGGCAAGGGCGCCCCGGCGGAGCCGTTTGATGAAATGTGGCACCTCGTCAAGGCCCGGGCCGGAACGCAGGGCTGGCTCCTGTCAGGCATCCAGCAAACACAATGAGCCCAATCCTGCCGATCGGTCAAACCATGCGGCAGCATTGAAGCTGGGCCTGCAGGCGATGGCCGGCATGCTTGCTCCGCCCTTGTCGTGGACCCGCCGCTGGGCCGGCGGCGTGCTGGCGCTCGCTGTGGTTCAACTGGCGGCATGCTCTACCACTTACCGGGCGAACACCTTGGAGCCTTCGGGCGACACGACGCCCATCGTCGCGCCGGCACGCGACCAGGCCGCCCTCAAGGTGCCTCCTTTTGAGACCTGGCAGCACTACCCATTGCCCGGCAAGCAGCCGACCGAGTTTTCTTTTGTCCGCATGGATGACCGGCAAGCCGTTGCGGCCGTGGCCGACATGTCCGCCAGCTTGCTGCGACACCGCATGCGCGTCGAACCGGGTGACCTGGGGTCCGTCAAGTTCTCCTGGAAAGTCGCTCAATTGATTGAAGCCGCAGACATGGCTTTGCGGGAAGCAGACGATTCACCGGTCCGAATCATTCTGACCTTCGCAGGGGATCGATCACTCTTCTCCATGAAAAATTCCATGTTGTCGGAGCTCTCCCAGGCCCTCACCGGTGAGCCCTTACCCTACGCTACGTTGATGTACGTCTGGTGCAACACCCGCCCTTCTGGGTCTGTCATCATCAATCCCCGTACCGACCGCATTCGCAAGATGGTGGTGGAGTCTGGAAAGTCTGGGCTGCGCCACTGGCACGATTACGAACGCAATATTCGGTCCGACTTCGAGCAGGCCTTTCACGAAGCCCCCGGTGCCCTGGTCGGCATTGCCATCATGACGGATTCGGACAATACGCGGACCCGGGCGCAGGCCTGGTATGGGCCCGTGGCCTTAAGCGCCGCACGTTGAACGCCAGATCACATCCGGTCGCCGGGTAAATCCCGGGGTCGGCATGGAGCTTGCTCTGCTAGCATGGCCCCTCAACTTATTTCTATCGATGTTTGCGTTTATTCTCCGGCGGCTCTTTCAGGCAGTAATCGTCATGGTTGCGGTCGCATTTTTTGCGTTCATGCTGTTCCAGTACGTGGGCGACCCGGTCGTCTTCCTGCTGGGGCAGGACGCCAAACCCGATCAGATTGCCCAATTGCGCTCTGATTTGGGGCTGGATCAACCCTTTTTCGTGCAGTTCATCCACTTTCTGGGCAATGCCGTGCAGGGCGAGTTCGGATTGAGTTTGCGCCAGGGTGCCAAAGTGTCGCGCCTGATCGCCGAGCGCTTTCCCGCCACGCTCGAGTTGTCGCTGGTGGCGGCGTTGCTGGCCCTGGCAGTGGGCATTCCGATGGGGGTTTATGCCGCGCTGCGCCGGGGCACTTTCATCAGCCAGTTGTTTATGACGCTGTCGCTGCTGGGGGTGTCGCTGCCAACCTTTTTGATCGGCATTTTGCTGATCCTGTTTTTTGCCGTCATGCTGGGCTGGTTCCCCAGCTTCGGGCGCGGTGAGGTGCAAACGTTTGGCTGGTGGACCAGCGGCCTGCTGACGGCCGACGGCTGGCACCACATCATCTTGCCCGCCGTGACGCTGGCCATCTTCCAGCTCACGCTGATCATGCGCTTGGTGCGTGCCGAGATGCTGGAAGTGCTGCGCACCGACTACATCAAGTTCGCCCGCGCCCGGGGCTTGAGCAACAACGCCATCCATTTCGGCCACGCGCTCAAGAACACGCTGGTGCCGGTCATCACCATCATCGGCTTGCAGCTGGGCACCCTGATTGCGTTTTCCATCATCACTGAGGCGGTCTTTCAATGGCCTGGCATGGGCCTGCTGTTCATTCAGGCCGTGACCTTTGCTGACGTGCCGGTGATGGCCGCGTATTTGTGTCTGGTGGCGTTGATTTTTGTGGTGATCAACCTGGTGGTTGATTTGCTGTATTTTGTTGTTGACCCGCGCTTGCGCCTGGGCCGCACAGGAGGGCACTGATGCAGGGTTCATTGATTGCCCCCAAGCTGAAGGTCGGCGGGCGCGCCTTTGCGCACATCAGCGCCTTTCACCCTGAACTCACCGCCTTTCGGCGTGACCTGCATGCACATCCGGAGTTGGGCTTTGAAGAAATTTACACCGCAGCCAGGGTCAAAGAGGCGCTGGAGCGCTGCGGTGTGGACGCCATTCACACCGGAATAGGCAAGACCGGCCTGGTGGCCACCATTCAGGGGCGCACCAACAGCGGTGGCAAGATGATTGGCTTGCGCGCCGACATGGACGCTTTGCCCATGACCGAACTCAATGATTTTGTGTGGAAATCGTCCAGCGCCGGATTGATGCATGGCTGCGGACACGATGGCCACACCACCATGCTGGTGGGTGCCGCACGTTATCTGGCGGCAACCCGCAACTTTGATGGCACGGCTGTGCTGATTTTTCAACCCGGCGAAGAGGGCTACGCCGGCGCCCGCGCCATGATTGAAGAGGGCCTGTTTGACCGCTTCCCGGTGCAGTCGGTCTATGGCATGCACAACTGGCCGGGTCTGCGCCCCGGCACGATCGGTTTGAACACCGGCCCCATGATGGCGGCTGCGGACCGCGTCACGATTGAAATCACCGGCCGTGGCGGCCACGGTGCCCATGCCTACCAGACGGTGGACCCGGTGCTGGTGTCTGCGCACATCATCACCGCCATCCAGAGCATTGTTTCGCGCAATGTGCGGGCCATCGACAGCGCGGTGATCAGCATATGCGCCATGCACGCCGGAGACCCCGGTGCCATGAGTGTCGTGCCCGGTACGGCCACCTTGGTCGGCACGGTGCGCACTTTTAATCCCGAGGTACAGGACATGGTGGAGCGTCGCCTCAGTGAGTTGTGTGCTGCGGTGGCCATGGGCTTTGGAGCCGCTGCTGCCGTCCATTACGAGCGCATTTACCCGGCCACCATCAACACGTCCGCCGAGAGTGATTTCGCCGCCAGCGTGGCTGAAAGCCTGTTAGGCCCCGAGCACGTCTTGCGGGATCTGGACCCCAGCATGGGCTCCGAAGATTTTGCGTTTATGCTGCAGGTCAAACCCGGCGCGTACATGCGCATTGGCCAGGGTGCCGAGAATGGGGCTGGCACCTGCGTTCTGCACAATACGCGCTACGATTTCAACGACGAGATTCTGCCGCTGGGTGCTGCACTGCATGCCAGCCTGGTCGAGCAGGGCATGCCCTTATCTGTTTAACGCCGAGTCATTTCAACCCCAAAGGAGACATTTATGCACATCAATAGGAAATTCGCGTTTGCCGTGCTTACCACCGCACTGGCTGCGGCCGCGTTGCCAGCCACTGCCGTCACGCTGCGCGTGGGCAACCAGGGTGATGCTTTGTCCATGGATCCCCATTCGCTCAACGAGTCGCTGCAAATCAGCGTCAATGAAAACGTTTACGAGCCGCTAGTGACACGTGACCGCGACTACAAACTCGCACCCGCACTGGCTACCAGCTGGAAGCAGACTTCGCCCACGGTGTGGCGGTTCGAGTTGCGCAAAGGCGTGCAATTCCATGATGGCACGCCGTTCACGGCTGACGACGTGATCTTCAGCTACGAGCGCGCCAAGAGTGATGGCTCGGACATGAAGACCTATGTCGGGCAGATCAAGGAGATCAAGAAGATAAACGACCACGCGGTTGACATCGTCACCACTGCGCCGTTTCCCATCCTGCCCGAATTGTTCACACACTGGGACATCATGAGCAAGAAGTGGTGCGAAACCAATCAGGCCACCAAGCCGGTGGACCGTCGCAAGGGCATTGAGAATTTCGCGTCGTTCAAGGCCAACGGCACCGGGCCGTTCCGTCTGCGCGAGCGCCAGCCCAATGTGCGCACGGTGTTTTCCCGCAACGGCAATTACTGGGGCAAGATTGACGGCAATGTGGATGAGGTCATCTTCAACGTCATCGGCAATGACAGTACCCGTGTCGCTGCGCTGTTGTCCGGTGAAATTGATGTGATGGAGCCGGTGCCGGTGCAGGACGTTGACCGCCTGAAAGCGGTGCCCAACCTGAAGGTCATGCAAGGCCCCGAGCTGCGCATCATCTTTTTGGGTATGGACCAGAAGCGCGACGAGTTGCTGTTCTCCAACGTCAAGGGCAAGAACCCGTTCAAGGACAAGCGCGTGCGCCAGGCCTTCTTCCAGGCCATCGACATTGACGGCATCAAGCGCTCGGTGATGCGCGGGGCATCGACTCCCACGGCACTCATGATTCCGCCCGAGGTCAATGGTTATGCGCCAGACCTGGCCAAGCGTCTGCCATTTGACATTGAGGCGTCCAAAAAGCTGCTGGCCGAGGCGGGCTACCCCAACGGGTTTGAGGTCGCCATGAACTGCCCGAACGACCGCTATGTCAATGACGGCCCCATTTGCCAGGCTGTGGCCGCAAACCTGGCCAAAGTGGGCGTCAAGATCAAGCTCGAAGTGGAAACCAAGGGTACTTACTTCCCCAAGATTTTGCGCCGCGACACCAGCTTCTACATGCTGGGCTGGACCGCCAGCACGGTTGACGCGCACAACGTGATGTTCCCCATCCTGTCCACACCGGGTGATGGTGGGCGTGGCCAGTTCAACCTGGGCGCTTACAGCAATGCCCGTGTCGATGAATTGACCGACAAGGTTGCGTCAGAGACCGACATGAAGAAGCGCAACGAGATGATCCGCGAAGCCATGAAAATCCACCAGGACGAAGTGGGCCACATCCCGTTGCACCAGCAGGCCTTGAACTGGGGTGCCAAGAAAAACATCACCCTGGTGCAGTGGCCCGATAACGGCATGGCCTGGAAATACATCACCGTCAAGTGAGCAGGAGCCGCATGACGTATTGGGTCCAGCGGGCATGGCACAGCGATGTAGCCTACAGCTTTCGCCATTCACCGGTGGCGATGACGGCGGGGCTGATTGCGTTCCTTTGCCTGTTCTGTGCGGTGTTTGCCAATTGGGTGGCACCGCACAATCCGTTTGATCTGGCCACGCTGGAGTTGTCGGACGCTTTTTTGCCACCCCTGTGGCTGGCGGACGGAAATCCCAAGTACCTGCTGGGCACCGATGACCAGGGCCGCGATATTTTGTCGGCACTGATGTTTGGTGCGCGCATCTCGCTGATGGTGGGGCTGGCCTCGGTCATGCTGTCCGCCGTGGTGGGCGTCAGCCTGGGCTTGCTGGCCGGCTTTGTGGGCGGACGGCTCGATGCCTTCATCATGCGTGTGTGCGATGTGATGCTGTCATTTCCCGTCATCCTGATTGCGCTGCTCATTGCCGGCGTGGGGCGTGCGCTGTTTCCTGATGCGCCCTCTGCCATGGTGTTTGGCGTGCTGGTGCTGTCAATTTCGCTGTCGGGCTGGGTGCAATATGCACGCACCGTGCGCAGCTCCACGCTGGTGGAGCGCAACAAGGAATACGTGCAGGCTGCACGCCTGACCGGTGTGTCGTCCCTGCGCATCATGCGCCGCCACGTGCTGCCCAACGTGCTGGGGCCGGTCATGGTGCTGGCTACCATTCAGGTCGCCACCGCCATCATCACCGAAGCCACGCTGTCGTTTCTGGGTGTTGGCGCGCCGCCCAATTCGCCGTCGCTGGGCACCCTGATTCAGGTCGGCAACAAGTTCCTGTTCTCTGGCAACTGGTGGATCACCGTGTTCCCAGGGCTGATGCTGGTGCTGATTGCCCTCAGCGTGAACCTGCTGGGCGACTGGCTGCGTGACGCGCTCAACCCAAGGCTGCGCTAAAGCATGTCACTTCTGCAAGTCAAAAATCTGGTTGTTGAATTCCCCGGGCGCCACGGCACGCTGCGGGCGCTGGACGATATTTCGTTTGAAATTGCCCCGGGTGAAATCTTGGGCATCGTGGGTGAGTCGGGTGCCGGCAAGTCGCTCACCAGCGCGGCCATCATCGGTCTGCTGGAGCCGCCCGGGCGCATTGCGGGGGGGCAGATTTTGCTCGAAGGCACGCGCATCGACAACCTCAACCACGAGCAGATGCGCCACATCCGGGGGCGCCGCATTGGCGCCATCTTCCAGGACCCGTTGACCTCGCTGAATCCGCTCTACACCGTGGGGCGCCAACTGATCGAGACCATCCAGACCCACCTGCCTCTGGGGGCTGAAGAAGCGCGCCTGCGCGCCATCTCGTTACTGCAAGAAACCGGCATCGCGGCCGCCGAGCAACGCATGGACCACTACCCGCACCAGTTCTCGGGCGGTATGCGCCAGCGCGTGGTGATTGCCCTGGCGCTGGCCGGCGAGCCCAAACTGATCGTGGCAGATGAGCCGACCACCGCACTCGATGTGTCGATTCAGGCGCAGATCATTACCCTGCTCAAAAACGTGTGCAAAAAGCACAATGCAGCGGTGATGTTGATCACCCATGACATGGGTGTGATTGCTGAGACCTGCGACCGCGTGGCCGTGATGTACGCCGGTCGAATTGCCGAGATCGGCCCGGTGCACGACGTCATCAACCGGCCGTCGCATCCGTATACCGAAGGCCTGATGGCCGCGATTCCTGATATTGAAGTGGACCGGGAGCGGCTCAACCAAATCGATGGTGCCATGCCTCGGCTCGATGCCATTCCCGCAGGGTGCGCTTTTAATCCGCGCTGCGTCAAGGCGTTTGACCGCTGCCGGCAGACCCGACCCGAGTTGATGTCGGTCAGTACGACGCGGGCCGCCTGTTGGTTGCACGACGCGAACGCGAAGGCCGTTGCATGAGCGCAGTACCCGCGATCGACCAGCCGTTGGTGCAGGCGCACGATTTGGCGATGACCTTTGATGTCTCTCCACCCTGGTTGAACCGTGTCCTTGAAGGCAAGCCGCGTCTGCTGCTGCACGCGGTGGACGGTGTCAGTTTCAGCATCGAAAAAGGCAAAACGCTGGCCCTGGTCGGCGAGTCGGGTTGCGGCAAAAGCACTGTGGCACGGCTGCTGGTGGGGCTGTACCAGCCGACCCGTGGACACCTGAACTTTGACGGCAAAGACGTTCACGCCGAATTGAAATCACCCAGGGGCCATCACCTGCGCCGGCACATCCAGATGATTTTTCAGGACCCGTACGCCAGCCTGAACCCGCGTTGGACGGTGGAAGACATTGTGGGTGAACCGCTGCAAGAGCATGGCCTGATCCTCGACCCTGTGGCGCGCAAGGCACGCGTGGCCGAATTGCTGCTCTCGGTCGGCCTCAACGCGCTCGACATGGTCAAGTACCCGCACCAGTTCTCCGGTGGCCAGCGCCAGCGCATTTCCATTGCACGCGCGTTGGGGACGGAGCCTGAATTTTTGGTCTGTGACGAGCCCACCTCGGCGCTGGATGTCAGCGTGCAGGCACAGGTCTTGAACATCATGAAAGACCTGCAGCGCGAGCGCTCTCTGACCTATTTGTTCATTTCGCACAACCTTGCCGTGGTGCGCCATGTGAGTGACCAGGTGGGTGTTATGTACCTTGGGCGGCTGGTGGAGTTGGCGGACAAGCACACGCTGTTTGGGCGGCCACGCCACCCCTACACCCGCATGTTGCTCGATGCCATTCCAAAAATGCGCGATACCGGTCGCGCCCGCACGCCGGTGTCGGGCGAAGTGCCCAACCCGCTGCAGCCGCCGACGGGCTGTGCTTTCCACCCCCGCTGCCCGCACGCCAATGCACGTTGCGCGGCGGAGCGGCCTCAGATGATTGAACACGAATCAACGCGGGTGGCCTGCCACGCGGTTGAAGAAGGAAGAATTGAATGATGAATGTGAACGCCGCTTTTTCCGACCGCTATGCGCGTGCGCGGATCCAATTTCTTGAGGCGACTGCAGCTGCCGGCATGGCTTTGCGCAGCTTTGACCATCCGCTCAAAGGGCGCGACGGAGAATATCTGGCCATGGACATTGCGCTGGATGGCTCACCCGATGCCCAAAGCCTGCTGATCGTCAGCAGTGCTTGTCACGGCGTGGAAGGCTACTGTGGCTCGGGCGTGCAGGTGTTTGCCGCGCGGGATGCCGAATGGCTTGCCCAATCCCGCGCTGCGGGCGTGGCTGTGCTCTATATCCATGCCCTCAATCCACATGGGTTTTCCTGGCTGCGCCGCACCACCCAGGAGAACGTCGACCTCAACCGCAATTTTCAGGACTTCAGCCAAGCGCTTGCGCACAACGGCGCCTATGCCGACCTGCATACTTTGCTTTTGCCGCAAGAGTGGCCCCCAACACCCGCCAATCAGGCCGCCATTGCGGCCTACATCGAAGCCAATGGCGTCGCAAAATTTCAGTCAGCCGTGTCACAAGGACAGTACGCCTTTGCTGACGGCATGTTTTTTGGCGGGACCGAGCCCACCTGGAGCAACCGCACCCTGCGTGAGGTGTTGAAGACCTATGGCGGCAACGCCAAACGCGTTGCCTGGATGGACCTGCATACCGGCCTTGGCCCCAGTGGCGTGGGCGAGCGCATTTTTGCCTGCCGGGATGAACCCGATGCTTTCGCGCGTGCAAGCGCGTGGTGGGGTGGTGGCGGTGCCACACCCATCACCTCGTTTTATGACGGTTCATCGAACTCGGCGCGACTGACCGGCTTGATGTGGGGCGCCATCCATGACGAATGCCCGCAGGCCCAATACACCGGGATCGCAATGGAATACGGCACGTTGCCTATTCTGGACATGATCGCGGCCTTGCGCGCTGACCACTGGCTGCACCTTCATCCCGAAGCGCCCGATGCACAACGCCGGGCCATTGAGCAGCAGATGATGGATGCGTTCTACGTCGACACGGATGCATGGCGCGAGCAGATCATCGCGCAGGCGCGCCAGGCCCTGTTTCAAGCCGTGGCCGGGTTGTGCTCAGCGCCGTAATTCACCCGAGCGACTGTCCAGTGGCGTGATGAACGAGTTTTGCTCCCAGCCTGGCGCCAGTTGACTTTCCGAATAGTCGGATGTGTTCGACAGGGTGCTGTCGAGTTGCGCCACCGCACTGCTTTTTTTGGCGCGCTTGCGGTCAACCGTGGCATGCAGGTTTTCACTCACGTCTTTGAACTGTGATTCCAACTGGCTGTTAACGCCGCCCCGGGCTGCATGCTCGCCCAGGAACGCGGTGCGAATCCGGATCAGGTGCGGCAGGTTGTCGGGGTCGACGACCCAGTAGTGGATGCCACACTGGGTCAGCAGAGTGTGTTTGAGCGTTTGGTTGCTCATGGAAAGGCCCTTGGGCCCGGGCACGTCGATGCAACCGATGACCTGTCCATCGGTGCTGCACACCGTGAAGGTGCAATACACCCCGTTGAGCAACTGGTACCAATGGGTTGCGTCGTCTTGCGCAGCGGGGATGGTGAACCGGGTAACCGGCAACTTGACCAGAATCTGCTGGTCGAACATCACCTTGGTCAGCCAAAGCCATACCTGTTTTTCACGGTGGTTGACCAGTGGTCTGATTCGCAGCGGCCACTCCTTGGGAATGCGCCGGCGTTTATGCTGCCGCGACCAGTTGTACCAGTACAGGAGTGCCGCGCCTAGCCCAATTCCTGTTAAAAAAGAAACGATCATGTAGTTCACCCTGGCTGATTGACCATCTGACGTGGCACTTGTTCAACTTGGCAGTCTACTGGGATTGGCATAAATGCGCATTACCCAATTCAGGGTAGTGGCATCTGTTTTGTCTGGAGGGTTGGTAAATTGTGACAAGATCGGCCACCCGCGCAGTCCAATCGCCGTCATCTCTCTTTCACACCGATATTCATGCAACTTCAGGAAATTCTCTACTCCCAGGGTTTTGGAACCCGGCGCGTGTGCGCAGGATTGATCCAGCAGGGTCTGGTTCAGGTTTATATGCAAAATGATGCTGTAGCCCCCGTAGAATGTGCGCAAGCTGCTATGGAATTTGTAGCTAAAGGTCTGCGCTTTCGGGTGCAGGGTGTGGACTGGGAGTATTTCGAGAAAGCCTACGTTCTGCTGAACAAGCCCGCTGGTACGGAGTGTTCCCAAAAACCGTCCACCTACCCCAGCATTTACACCCTGTTGCCGTCCCCGTTGCGCCTGCGGCCCCAGAAAAGCGCGGTGCAGGGCGTGCAGGCGGTCGGGCGGCTTGACCAGGACACCACTGGCATGCTGCTGCTCAGTGACGACGGGCAGTTCATCCACCAGATGAGTTCACCCAAGAAACACAGCCCCAAGGTGTACGAGGTCACGGCCAAGCACCCGTTGGACGACAAGCAGGTGCAGCGTCTGCTGGGTGGCGTGGTGCTGGATGATGACCCCAAGCCCGTTCGGGCTGCGGCCTGCGAAATTGTGGATGCCGATGGTGCCGCATTGCACCTGCGCCTGACCCTGACCGAAGGCAAATACCACCAGGTCAAGCGCATGCTGGCAGCGGTTGGCAACCGGGTGGAGGGCTTGCACCGCTCGCGCATGGGGTCGCTGGAATTACCCGAAGACCTGGCTCCCGGCCAGTGGCGCTGGCTGCGGGAGGCCGATTTGGAGAAGTTGCAGACTAAAGCCGTGTGAGGTGGCGGATTGTGAAATCGCGGAGTGAAATGGCGGAGCCCTGCCGGCAGATGGCAGTAGTAAACTCGCCGGCTATCCGAAAGTGAGCGTCCGTGAAGTTTTATGCCCCGTTAATGACCGTTGCCCTGTTGCTGGCTTCTGCAG
>JAIPDC010000064.1 GCA_021737865.1 Rhodoferax sp. | reverse complement strand
ATGACGGACGCCAAGAAGTGGGTCTTCAAGACCACACAGAACGACGACATCATTGCGCGCGCGCTGTTTGAGCACATGGTCAAGGCCAAGGTCAAGACCCTGGGCTTCATCGCCTTGAACGACCCCTACGGCGAGAACTGGGCCAAGGTGGTGACTGGTTTGGCCGCGCAGCACAACATCAAGATTGTGGCCAGTGAGCGCTTCCTGCGAACCGATACCTCGGTCACCGCACAAAGCCTGAAGGTGCTGGCGGCGAGTCCGGACGTGGTGCTGGTCGCTGCCGCCGGCGGTCCTACCGTGCTGCCCCATGTGACGCTGGTCGATCAGGGCTACAAGGGCCAGATCTATCAGACGCACGGTGCTGCCCTGCCGGACTTCCTGAAGCTCGGCGGCAAGCGCGTCGAAGGCGCGATCCTGGCCGCCAGCCTGATGCTGGTGCTGCCGGAAATCGCCGACAGCAATCCGTCCAAGAAGATGGCCGTGGACTACATCGCCGCCTACGAAAAGCTCAACGGTTCCAAGCCCGCGACCTTCGGTGCCAATGTCTTTGACGCCGGCTTGCTGCTGCAAAAGGCGATTCCAATCGCCGCTGCCAAGGCCAAGCCCGGCACCAAAGAGTTCCGCGCTGCGCTGCGCGACGCGCTGGAGCAGACCAAGGAGCTGGTCGCCACCCAGGGCGTCTACAACATGACGGCCGCTGACCATAGCGGTTTCGACGACCGGGGTCGCGTGCTCATCACCGTCAAGGACGGCAACTGGACCTTGGTGAAGTAATGTCGCAAGGCCGGGCAGTCACTGCCCGGCCTCTGTCCCTCACAACGGAAAGATCAATAGTCGCATGAACCTCCAGATCGCTGCACTCCTGGGCCAGGATGGCATCACCAACGGCGCAATTTACGCACTGCTGGCGCTGTCCATCGTGCTGGTGTTTACCGTGACACGGGTGCTGCTGATTCCCCAAGGGGAATTCGTCGCCTACGGCGCGCTGACCATGGCGTCGATGCAGGCGGGCCAGCCCAGCGCGGTGGTCTGGTTGCTGGTCGGGCTGTGTCTTGCCTCGGCCGCGGTCGACTTGTTTCATAAACTCAGCGGCAGCGCGCGTGCGCCCCGACTGCGCTGGTTGTTCGCCGCCAAGCTGATCTACCCGGTGCTGCTTGTGCTGCTGGTCTACAAGCTGCCGCTGGCCACGCTGGCCATGCCCTGGCAGATTGCGCTCACGTTGGCGCTGTTGGTGCCGATGGGTCCGCTGCTCTACCGCCTTGTGTACCAGCCGATTGCCGACGCACCGTCGCTGGTGTTGCTGATCGTGTCGATCGCCCTGCATGTGTCCATGGTGGGGGTAGGGCTGCTGGTTTTCGGCCCCGGTGGCGCGAGCACCGCACCGCTGGTGGATGCGGTTTTCGAGTTCGGCAACGTTCGCATCAAAGCCCAGGCGCTGTGCGTGCTAGCCGTGGCGCTGGCGTTGATTGCCGGGCTTTACCTGTTGTTTGGCCGCACGCTGTACGGCAAGGCGCTGCGCGCTGCCGCCATGAACCGCATGGGCGCGCGCCTGATGGGCATTTCCCCGGTGCTCGCCGGCAAGGCGACCTTCTTTCTGGCCGCGCTCATCGGCGTGATGTCGGGCGTGCTGATCGCTCCAATGACAACCATCTACTACGACTCCGGCTTTCTCATTAGTCTCAAGGGTTTTGTCGGGTCCATCATCGGCGGCCTCGTGAGTTACCCGGTGGCGGCAGCCGGCGCACTACTGGTCGGACTGATCGAGGCCTTCTCGGCCTTCTATGCCAGCGGCTACAAGGAGATCATCGTTTTCACGCTGATCATTCCCGTGTTGTTGTGGCGGTCGCTCAACAGCCACGCGATGGAGGATGAGGAATGAAGGCACTCGCTGTATTTGTGGTCCTGCTGCTGCTCGCGCCCTTCGCGCTGCCAGCGTTTTACCTCACGTTGCTCAACTACATCGGCCTGTACGGTCTGGTGGCCCTGGGCCTGCTGCTGCTCACCGGTGTGGGTGGCCTGACCAGCTTCGGCCAGGCTGCCTTTGTCGGCATCGGCGCCTACACCACGGCGGCCCTGTCCACCGGCGTGATTGAAGTGCCAGCCGCCCTGTCCTGGACCCAACACTCGCCCTGGATTGCCCTGCTCGCCGGCCTATTGCTCACACTGGTCGTCGCCATCGTGCTGGGCTCGATGACGCTGCGCCTGTCGGGTCACTACCTGCCGCTGGGCACCATCGCCTGGGGCATCAGCTTGTATTACTTCTTCGGCACCTTCGAGCAACTCGGTGGCCAGACCGGCATGTCGGGCATTCCTGCGATCGAAGTCTTCGGCCACCCGCTGCTCACGGCGCGCGAGATGTATTACCTGATCTGGGCCTTTGTGCTGATCGCCGCATTGACGACCCAAAACCTGCTCGATTCACGCCAGGGGCGCGCCATTCGCGCGCTGCGCGGCGGCGTGGTGATGGCCGAGGCGATGGGCGTTGACACGGCGCGCTCGCGCATGGTGATCTTCGTCATCGCCTCGTTGCAGGCCAGTGCCTCCGGTTGGCTGTATGCGCACCTGCAGCGCTTCGTCAATCCCTCACCCTTCGGCCTGCAGTACGGCATCGACTATCTGTTCATGGCCGTGGTCGGCGGTGCCGGACAGGTCTGGGGCGCGCTGCTTGGCGCCACGGTTATTACCGTCTCCAAACAATGGCTGCAGGACCTGTTGCCGCAGCTTCTGGGGCGTACAGGCAACTTCGAGATGATTGTCTTCGGCTGCCTGCTGATTCTGTTGCTGCAGCGCTCGCGCAACGGCCTGTGGGGGCTGGTGGCGCGCGCCACTGCGCGCTGGTTTCCCAAGCCTGCCAAGGCGCGCGCTGTGCCCCAGGCGCAGGCCCTGCCCAGACGCGCCATGCCGCCCCGCGGCGAGGTGGTGCTGGAGGCGAGGAATGTCACCAGGCGCTTTGGCGGCCTGGTGGCCAACAACGACCTGAGCCTGAAGGTGCATGCCGGCGAGATCCTGGCGCTGATCGGCCCCAATGGGGCGGGCAAGAGCACGATGTTCAACCAGTTGTCGGGCGTCGATACGCCGACCTCTGGCCAGGTGCTGCTGCGCGGCCAATCGGTGGAGGGACGCGGTTCGCGTGCCATTGCGCATCTGGGGCTGAGTCGCAGCTTTCAGCATGTGCGTCTGCTGCCGGCCATGAGCGTGCTGGAGAACGTCGCCATTGGCGCGCACTTGCGGGGCCGTAGCAGCGTGTTTTCGGCGGCCTGGCGGCTCGATCGGGCCGAGGAATCGCGCCTGCTGGCAGAGGCAGCGCATCAAGTCGTGCGCGTGGGCTTGCAGGACCATATGTTCGCCGAGGCGGGCTCCCTGGCGCTGGGCCAGCAGCGCACGCTGGAGATTGCCCGCGCCCTGGCCAGCGACCCGTGTGTGCTGCTGCTGGATGAACCCGCCGCCGGGCTGCGCCTGCGCGAGAAGCAGGCGCTGGGGGAACTGTTGGCCAAGCTGCGCGCCGAGGGCATGGCGATACTTTTGGTGGAACACGATATGGACTTTGTCATGGGACTGGTGGACCGGGTAGTGGTCATGGACTTCGGGCAGAAAATCGTTGAGGGACTGCCGCACGAGGTGCAGCAAAACCCCGCGGTGCTGGAAGCCTATCTGGGCGGGGTGGCGTCATGACGCAAACCAACACCGCGGTACTCGAGGTGAGGCAGCTCACGGTTTCGTACGGACTGGTCGACGCGTTGGTGGACACCAGCCTCACGGTGGGCGCGGGCCAGATCGTCACGGTGATCGGGCCCAACGGGGCGGGCAAGACGACGCTGCTCTCGGCCATCATGGGCGTGCTGCCCTCGCGTGGCGAGATCGTGTTCGAAGGCCAGATGCATTGCTCCCCCGAGGTCGAGCAGATGGTGCGTGCCGGCATGACCCTGGTGCCGGAAAAGCGCGAACTGTTCGCCGCGATGAGCGTACAGGACAACCTAGAGCTCGGCGCCTTCGACCGTTACCGCCGAGGATTGCGCGACCAGGCGCAGGTACTGGAAGAGGTGTATGCGCTGTTTCCGCGGCTCAAGGAGCGGCGCGAGCAGTTCGCGGCCACGCTGTCGGGCGGCGAGCGCCAGATGTTGGCCATCGGCCGTGCGCTGATGGCTAGGCCGCGCCTGCTGATGCTGGACGAACCCAGCCTGGGCCTGGCGCCGCTGATCGTACGCGAGATCTTTCGCATCATCGCCACGCTGCGGGATCAGGGCGTGTCGATCCTGCTGGTGGAGCAGAATGCCCGCGCAGCGTTGCAGGTGGCGGACTACGGCTACGTGCTGGAAACCGGCAGCATCAGCATGCAGGGCGATGCCAGGGAGCTGGCACGCGATCCGCGCGTCATCGAGGCCTACCTCGGTTTGGCTGGCAGGCACCAGGACAATCTGTCAGGCAATTCGTCCATACTGGGATGACCATGGCATGCGGCGCGGCGCGCCACCGTGTTTTTTGCGTCAAATATGCCCTTAGGCCTCGTGGAATATGCGCGGACAGCTATTAATTGGATAGCATTACGGAACCTTGAACTGGCCTTGCATGGACCCTGTCCCGGATCCGATCGCCATGCAAGTATTGAATCGGATAATCCAGCCTCTGCCAGCCAACCCAAGGACTCCTGAATGACCATACGTAAATCGCTCGACGGGCAGGCCATTGCGCTGATGCTGGTGTTGTGCATGGTGTGGGGTCTGCAGCAAGTGGTGCTCAAGGCCACGGCGGCCGACATTGCACCGGTGTTCCAGATTGGTCTGCGTTCGGGTGTGGCCGCCGTGCTGGTTGGTTTGATGATGGCGATGCGCGGCGAGCGTATGCGCCTGAGCGACGGCACCTGGCGTCCCGGTGTCGTGGTGGGGTTGTTGTTCGGGTTTGAATTTTTGCTGGTGGGTGAGGGGCTGCGCCACACCAGTGCCTCACACATGGTGGTCTTTTTGTACACCGCGCCCATTTTTGCCGCGCTGGGGTTGCACTGGAAATTGCCCGCCGAGCGGCTGGGTGTCGTCCAGTGGCTGGGCATCGCACTGGCTTTTGCCGGTTTGGCGGTGGCGTTCTTCGGGCGCAGTCAGAGTGCCAGTCCGGCTCCGGGCAATGTGTTATGGGGTGACTTCTTGGGCCTGGTTGCCGGCGTCGCCTGGGGTGCCACCACGGTTGTGGTGCGCAGCACCCGCCTGGCCAGTGCACCGGCGACGCAGACGCTGCTATACCAGTTGGTTGGCGCTTTCGTGCTGTTGATCGCTGCTAGCGTTGTAACGGGGCAGACCCGATTGAATGCCACCCCGCAGGTCTGGGCCAGTCTGGTTTTTCACTCGGTTGTGGTGTCGTTTGCCAGTTTTCTGGTGTGGTTCTGGTTGCTGCGCCAATACCTGGCCTCGCGGCTGGGCGTGTTTTCGTTTCTGACGCCGTTGTTTGGCATCGTGTTTGGCGCGTGGTGGTTATCGGAGCCGATCGAGGCGAGCTTTCTGTTAGGTGCTGTGCCGGTCATGTTGGGGATCGTGCTGGTCAGTGGCGGAGCCTGGATAACTGCTGCGATTGCGCGCAAACGGGGCGCTCTGCCACAATGACCAGATGCCCTACCAACACCTGCTCGTAACCACCGACGGCCCCATCACCACCGTCACGCTCAACCGCGCCGACAAGCGCAACGCCTTGGCTCTGGATGTGATGCAGGAGTTGACTGTGGCCCTGCGCGCCATTGCACGGACCGAGGCGCATGGCGTCATCCTGGCGGCCAATGGGCCTGTGTTCAGCGCCGGGCACAACTTTGCCGACATGGCTGGCGCCACGCTGGACCAGGCCCGCGAACTGTTTACCGTGTGCACCGAGATGATGGACACCATCCAGTCCATACCCCAACCCGTGGTGGCGCGTGTGCATGCGCTGGCCACGGCTGGCGGCTGCCAGTTGGTGGCCAGTTGTGACCTGGCGGTGGCGGCCGATACCGCCTCCTTTGCCATTCCCGGCGGCAAGGCCGGACTGTTTTGCCACACGCCGCTGGTTGCCATTGCCCGCAACGTGGGCCGCAAGCGGGCGCTCGAAATGGCATTGACGGGCGACGCCATTGACGCCGCCACGGCGGCCGATTGGGGGTTGATCAACAAGGTGGTGTCAGCCGGGCAACTTGAAGCGGCTACGCTGGATTTGATTCAACGCGCCACCCGTGGCAGCGCCCTGTCGAAAGACCTGGGCAAACAGGGCTTCTACCACCAGGTCGACCTGCCCCAACAGCAGGCTTATGCCTTTGCAGTGGAACGCATGGCCAGCGCTGCGCTGCTACCGGATGCCCAGGAAGGGATAGCCGCATTCTTTGAAAAACGGGTTGCAGCCTATCGGCAGGTGCCAAACCGGGGCACTTGACCCAACGCAAACTGCAAGGTGGTTTTTGGTGCCCGCAAGCAATAAGGATGCTATTCTGGTCAGATTACCCGTGCGCTGAAAAAAATATTCCATGCAAGTTGTCAAAGTCATCGTCCTGTTTCTCGGGTTTTTCATCGGGACTACCGCGTGGGCGCAAGCCCCCGGCAAGCCGGTCATTGCCTTCGCGCAGGACACGATGAAGAACGATTTTCGCAAGGCGCAGGTCTTCGAGGTGCGCGACGCAGTGGCTAAACAAGCCGGGCTGTCGTTCACCTACTCGGACGCACAAGGCCAAACATCACTCCTGATTCGCCAGATTGACCAGTTCATTGACCAGAAGGTTGACGTGCTGGTGATCGGTACCAATGACGAACGGGCTGTGGTGCCGGTTGTCAGCAAGGCCTACAAGGCGGGTATTCCCGTGATCATTCTGGACCGGGGCATCAAGGGGGATGACTACACCACCTTTATCAATTCGGACAACGTGCAGATTGGCACCATGGGTGCGGAGTTCATTGCCAACAAACTCAAGGGCAAGGGGTTGGTGCTTTTGTTTGAGGGGCTCAAGGCGGCGGACGTGACGCAGTTGCGCAGCAAGGGCTTTATGGACGAAATGGCAAAACACCCGGATATCAAGGTGATCAAGCGCACCGGCAACTATCTGCGCAAGGATGCCGTGCTGGAGATGGAGAAATTACTCAAGCAGGGCATTCGGGTGGATGCTATCTTTTCTGAAAGCGACAGCATGCTCAGCGGGGCTCGTCTGGCCCTGGAGGCCAACAAGCTGGACCCGCGCACCATCATCTCCGTGGGTTGTGACTACACCAGCGAGGCGCGCGACGCGATTCGGGCCGGTACGCAAACGGCATCCATCCTGTTCCCTCTGGGCGGCTTCAAGACGGTGGAAGTCGCTCAAAAGCTGCTTGCCAAGGAGTCGGTTCCGAAACATGTCATCAACCCGGTCAAGCTGGTGACCCGGGACAACGTGGACCAGGTCCCGCCCATCTTCTGACGGGTCGACTCGCGTGATGCTGCTTCTGCGCATGCGGCGCAATCTCACCACCAAGCTTGCATTACTCGTCGTGCTGGCGGTGTCGCTGGTCATGCTGGCGCTGGGTGTCTACTTCGATATATTTTTGCGGCAAAACTTTCTGGAGGTCACCAGTCAGCGCATGCAGCATGCGTATCAGCGCCTGGGTTACAACCTGGCCCAGATTGAAGCCGGTCTGAGGGAAGGCGCATCGTTTGCAAAGACCGACGAGCGGCTGGTCGCCTCGGTGGATCTGATCAACCGTTACCAGGACAAGACCCGCTACAACACGTTTCTGATTGATGAGGAGAAAAAGACGCTAGCCGTCGAATTGCTGGACCGCGTGAAGCTGTCCATGAATAGCGAGATTGCGCTCTACGATGCGCGGGGGGAATTGATCGCCTACGCCAGTCAGGGGCGCGATGGCTACCAGCTGGGTTATGTGTCTTTTGATGGTGGCAAGCGGCACGTTCTGAATCGGCATGAACGCTATGCCGATTTCCAGCCCGGCAACTTGCCCGAACTGGGTACGGTCCACACCGACCATGTTGTCTTCTATCCCAATGAGCCGATCCAGCAGAGTGGCAATGTGGTGTACCAGCGCCTGGGTGATAGCCTGGTCATCAGCAACCACCAGAATGTCTTTGAGAGTCGATCCGGTCGTGTCATTGCACACCTTGAAATTGTTCGCAAGCTCGATGCCGACTACTTTGCGCAACTCTCCAAGGAGATGGACATAGGGATCGGCCATGCGTTTCAAAGCGAGTTTTCTGAGCAGGCCGGTTCGCTGGACAACAAGGAGGCCTTGGCCGCACTGAGCATTGCCCCGCTGGGCGACCATTATGTGGGTGTCATGAAAAAAGACATCCTCAACGGGCCTGTTTACTTCCAGGTTGAAGTCGACCGGGCACAGCACAATGCGATTGTCAACACCCACCGGTATCGTTTCCTGCTGCTGATGGTGCTGGTGGCTGCGCTGATACTGCTGCTCATGCGTTTTGTGATTCAGCGCAGTCTGGCACAGCCGCTGGGAAAATTGATGGAGCAGATCCGCAGCATTGAGCGAGGAGATTACGTGCTCCTTCCCCCGGTGGAAACCGGCGACGAGTTGCAGGAAATATCCCACAGTGTCAACAAGTTGGCAGCAGCGGTCGGGGAGCGCGAGGGTTCCCTGGAGCGTGCGCGCAATGAGCAGGAGTTCCTGTCCAACCACGATTCGCTCACCGGTTTGCCCAATCGCCGCTTCTTTGCCCATCGCCTGGAACATGCGCTGGACCTGGCGCGGCGCAACCGCACCGAATTGGCCGTGTTTTTTCTGGACCTTGACCAGTTCAAACTGGTCAATGACACCCTGGGGCATGGTGTGGGAGACGAATTGCTGATTCAGATCGGAGAGCGGCTGCGCAACAGTTTTCGCAGCAGCGATACCTTGGCCCGCATCGGCGGCGACGAGTTCAACGTGCTGATCGAGAATGTGCAGAGCATCGTGGAAGTGGAATCGATTGTTGCCAAGTACCTGAACCTGTTTTACGAACCCTTCACCTGTGGGTCGCACGAAATCAGGACCACTGTGAGTATTGGCGTGGCGCTGTACCCGAAGGATGGCGAAGACAGTGTCTCCTTGCTCAAGCATGCCGACCTGGCAGTCTACAAAGCCAAAGACAGCGGGCGCGACAAATACAGCTTTTTCTCGGAAGACCTGGCCCGCAGAGCCAACCAGCGTGCCGAGACGATTCACGCCCTGAACGCTGCCCTGGAAGCGGGCAACCAATTCACGCTGTACTACCAACCCAAGGTCAATACGGCCAGCGGCAAGGTGGTATCGGCCGAGGCGCTGATTCGCTGGAATTGCCCGGGCTTTGGAATGGTGGCGCCGCTGGATTTCATCCCGTTGGCCGAAGAGACCGGTCATATTCTGGCCATCGGTGAGTGGGTGATTCACCGCGGCTGCAAAGACCTGGTCCTGATGCGGGACGCCGGCATTAACCTGGCCCACTTGAGCATGAATGTGTCGAACGTCCAGATGCGCGGACATGAACTGGACAAGGTCTTGAATCGCGCCATCACCGAAAACGGGTTGCGTGCGGAGCAGATCGAGCTGGAAATCACCGAGAGTTATGTGGCCCATGATTTGGCACAGGCGATCGTCACGCTGAACAGCTACCGCGCCATGGGTTTGCAGTTGGCGATCGATGATTTTGGAACCGGTTACTCCTCCATGAGCTACCTGCAAAAACTGCCATTCACCCGCATGAAGATTGACAAGTCCTTCATTGACGGCTTGCCGTATGACCATGACAGTGTGTCCATCACCCGGGCCATCCTGGGGCTGGCGAAGAACTTTGGCCTGGCGGTCACTGCGGAAGGGGTTGAGCGCATTGAACAACTCCAGTTCCTCCAGCAGGAGGGGTGTGACGAGATTCAGGGCTACTACTTTGCCAAACCCATGCAGCTGGATAGCTTCGTGGCGTTCTGCAAGGATAAACAGTAGGCCTGATGACCTTATAAAAGACTGGTGCCCTTGCTTGCGGCGACCATGCGCCTGGACCGCGCCCGGATGTTCAAAGCCTCCACGCCCAGGGAAAACGCCATGGCGGCATAGATGTAACCCTTGGGCACATGCTGGTCAAACGCTTCGGCGGTCAGCGCCATGCCCACCATGACCAGGAAAGCCAGCGCCAGCACCTTGACCGATGGGTGGCTGTCGACAAACTCGCCAATTGGCTTGGCTGCGACCAGCATGACGCCGACGGACGTAACAACTGCTGCCACCATCACCCCCAGCTGGTCGACCATGCCGACCGCGGTGATGACCGAGTCCAGCGAAAAGACGATATCAATGACCGCGATCTGGCCTATGGTCGCCCAGAACAGTTTGGTGCCTGCCGCCTTTAGGGCGACGGTGTCGGCTGGCGGTGGTGCATCCAGCTCACGGGCTTCAACCTCAACGAAAATTTCGTGCGATGCCTTGTACAAGAGGAAAAGACCGCCGAATAACAAGACCAGGTCGCGTCCGCTGAAGCCCATCTGCAGCACGCTGAACAGGTCCGCCGTCAGCCCCATGACCCAGCTCAATGAAAACAGCAGCAGCAGGCGCGACACCATGGCAAAGCCCAGGCCCAGCCGGCGCGCCTTGTCCCGCATTTCAGCCGGCAGACGTCCTACCAGAATCGAGATGAAGATGATGTTGTCGATGCCCAGCACGATTTCAAGTGCCGTCAGCATGCCAAAGGCAATCCAGAGGTTGGGGTCAAGTAAGAATTCCATGGACCGGATCCTACGGCAGAGCTGCAAAGCAGTGAATAATGGTGCCAGTTCAACCCCGTAGATGGAGGGGAAATCACCCGACTCGGCAGCCAACTGCGTTACTTTGACGCACGTCAACCGACCCTGGAAATAGACCGTGTAAAAGTGGTGGGTTTGCCTTGTAGCATCGGTCTGACTTGCACTAGGCCTGTTTTTTTGGGAGTCGATTTTGATGCGGTCTGTCCCCGCCAATGATTCCGACGACAAGCTGTCGTCATGGTCGATCAGTACGGTGCTGTTGGCGCTGTCGATGCTGTTGCTTTTGCCTCTTCTTGCTTTTTTGGTGCTGGGCATCCAGGTCGAGATGAACCGCATACGCGCGCGCATGGAGTCCGCCGCCATGAACGTGGCACAAATTTCGGCACATTCTCTGGAGCGCCAGCTTGGCGACACGCAGCAGTTTTTGGCAACCCTCGCGGGCCGCGCCAGTGTGCGGGCCGTGGAAAGATCGCGTTGCGATCCGGTGTTCTCGGATTTTCAAAAGTCGCATCCCGGCTTCACCGCGCTCACCACCACCTCACTGGATGGAAAACTGGTGTGCAGTTCGTTGGACGCAGGGCAAGTGCACCCCACACTCAAGGTCTCATTGGAAGCCGGGTCGACCGCGGGGGCTCCCCAATTCACTCTGGGCCGCGCGCAGAAGGGATTTATTACGGGGCGCTGGGTGCTGCCCATCAGCCAGACCCTGTTGGACGACAGTGGTGGTGGACACGGCAACATAGCCGCCTGGCTGGACCTCATGCGCCTCAGCCCACTCAATGAAAGCGCACTCAGCCGGCTGCCAAAAGACACCATCAGCACCGTCTTTGATGACGATGGTCTGGTCGTTGCCCGGTCGCGCGATCCCGATAAATGGGTGGGTGCGAACCGCAGCGGCTTCCCTCAGGCCAATCAGGCACTGAAGCAGCGCGAGGGCTTCTTCGAAGCAATCTCGCAGACCGATGGTATCGAGCGCTTGTATGCCGTGCAGCCCGTAGCAGGCACGCACTGGGTCGTTTCGGTGGGTATACCCACTGCGGCCATGGACGCAGAGTTGGCGCAGACACAGCGCCAGGGTTTGGCGCTCTTTGGGGGCGGGCTGCTGTTTGCAGTGTTGCTGGTATGGCTTAGCAGGCGCTACATCGTGCGGCCTATACAAGTCGGGGCCATGGTCATTCGCGCGGTTCAGGCGGGGGATATGCAAAGACGCCTTTCGCTGGGCAGTACGGGGCGCATCCGTGAGTTCAGAAGCATAGCCATGTATTTCAACGACATGCTGGATACGCTGTCGACAGAGCGCCAGCAACTGGCGCAGAGTGAGGCCGATTTTCGTACTCTGTTCAGTGAAATGCGCAGTGGTTTTGCAGTGCATGACATCATTTGCGACGATGCCGGCAAGCCAGTTGACTACCGCTTTGTTGCAGTGAACAAGGCATTTGAAGAAATGACCGGCTTACAGGCAACGGCATTGATCGGCAAGCGCGTGCTGGAGGCTTTGCCGGCCACCGAACACATCTGGATTGAACGCTACGGCCGGGTCGCACTGTCGGGCGAGTCAGACGCGTTTGAGAGTCATAGCGCTGCGCTGAACAAAACCTTTGATGTACGGGCTTTTCGCACGCGGGCGGGCCAGTTTGGAGTCATGACGCTTGACATCACCGCGCGCAGGCTTGCCGAGCAGGCTCTTGCGAGTGAACGCGCATTGTTGCGCCGGGTGATCGACACCATTCCTGACCTGATCTTCTACAAGGACACCACTGGCCACTACATGGGCTGCAACAAAGCGTTTGAGGCGTTTGCCGGACGGGACGAGCAGTCCCAGGTTGGCAAGACGGACTTTGATTTCTTCGACCACAAGACGGCAAGTTACTTCCGTGAGCAAGATCGCCGGATGATGGAGAGCGGCGAAACGCGGCAGAACGAAGAGTGGGTGAGCTACCCGGACGGTCGCCAGGTCCTGCTCAATACGGTCAAGACTCCTTTTGGCAACCCGCAGGGTGGAACGCTTGGGGTGTTGGGCATCAGCCGTGACGTCACCATGCAATTTGATGCGCAGGCTGAGCTGAAGTCGCGTGACGAAACCTACCATGCCATTCTGTCCACTGCGACCGATGGGTTCTGGATTGCTGATGTGCAGGGAAAGATCATCGAGGTCAACCAAGCCTATGTTGTCATGTCGGGCTACTCACGTGAAGAGTTGTTGGGTATGCACATTTCTGAACTGGATTGTGTCGACTCCATGGCCGTTGTGACGGGCAGGATTCAGCGTATTGTGGAAGCCGGCGGTGCTGTGTTCGAGACCCGCCACCGCCGCAAGAACGGCGAAGTCTGGCCGGTGGAAGTCAGCGCCAACTATTGGCCAGAACAGGTCCGGCATTTCGTTTTCATCCGCGACATCACGCAGCGCAAAATTGTGGAAGGCCAGTTGCAGCAGGCAGCTGAGGTGTTTGAAAACACACAGGACGGAATGATGGTGACTGACCTGAGTGATGTCATTGTTCGGGTCAACCGTGCTTTTACGGAGTTGACGGGTTACCCCGAAGCCGAAGCGTTGGGTCAGAAACCGTCGATGCTGACATCGCCCCACCAGGATCGGGCGGTCTTTGTGTCCATGCGAAAGGACCTCGCGCAAAAGGGCCGCTGGAAAGGCGAGATCACCAATCGGCGCAAGAGCGGTGACGACTTTGCGCAGTGGATGACAATTTCATCGGTTCACGACGCAGCCGGAACTGTGACGCACCGAGTGTCCACCTTTACTGATATTTCTCTGTTGAAAGAGGCTCAGGCCAAGGTGCATAACCTGGCATTTTTTGATCCACTGACGCAGTTGCCCAACCGGCGCTTGCTGCTGGACCGGTTGCACCGCGCCGTGGCCTCCAGCGCCAGACGCAAGACCTGCGGTGCGGTGCTGCAGATCGATCTGGATCACTTCAAGCTGTTGAATGAAACCGAGGGCCATGAAGCGGGTGACATGCTGTTGATTGAGGTGGCACGCCGCCTGCGCACCTGCGTGCGCGATCAGGACAGCTTGGCCCATCAAGGCGGAGACGACTTTCTGGTGATCCTGGAAGATCTTGGCAGCGAACTGCACGAAGCGGCTTCGCGCGCTGAAATGGTGGCCGAGAAAGTCCTGCAAACTCTGCGGGAGCCCTATCAACTGGGTTCGATTGAATACAACAGCCAAGCCAGCGTGGGCATTGCAATATTTCATGCACAGGAAGACAGTGCCGAAGAAGTCCTCAAGCGTGCTGACACCGCCATGTACCGTGCCAAAGCCGATGGCCGCAATGCAGTGCGCTTTTTTGACCCGGCCATGCAAGCCGCGTTGGAGCATCGCATCAAGCTGGAACTGGAGTTGCGCCAGGCGCTTCCTGGCAACGAGTTGCAACTCTATTACCAGGCACAGGTCGACAGCGCGGGGCGGGTGGTCAGCGCCGAAGCGTTGATTCGCTGGGAGCACCCGGTGCGCGGTCTTGTTTCACCCGTGCAGTTCATACCGTTGGCTGAGGAGTCGGGGTTGATTTTGCCGATTGGCACCTGGGTGTTGGAGACCGCCTGTGCGCAGCTCAAGGCATGGGAAAAGCGGGCCGCTACCCGTGAGCTGAAACTAGCCGTCAACGTCAGCGCACGCCAGTTCCGTCAACCCGATTTTGTGCCCATGACCAGGAGCATCATCGAACAAAGTGGCATCGACCCACGCTTCCTGAAACTGGAAATGACTGAGAGCATGGTGATCGACAATGTGGCCGACACGATCGAGAAAATGCACCAGCTCAAGACGCTGGGGCTGGCCTTTTCGATGGATGACTTTGGTACCGGTTATTCGTCCCTGGCCTATCTCAAGCGACTCCCACTTGACCAGCTCAAGATCGACCAGTCCTTTGTGCGGGACATCAGCCATGACCCCAATGACGCAGCCATTGTGCAGACCATCATCACCATGGGCAATACGCTGGGCATGAATGTGATTGCAGAAGGCGTTGAAACCCAGGAGCAACTGGACTTCCTGCGCAAACATGGCTGCAATACCTACCAGGGTTACCTGTTTAGCCGCCCGGTGCCACTGGCGGATTTTGAGCAATTGCTGGAGCGCCAGGCGTCACTCAATCTCGCGCCGTAGCCATCAGGGCCGCAAATCCAATGAAGACACCGCCAGTCAGGCGGTTGAACGCGCGCAATACCGTGGCGCGCTGCAAATAGAGCGACAACCGCTTGCCGCTCAGCGCATAGACAAAATACCAGGCCACCTCGATGACAGTGAAGGTGGCGAGCAAAATGGCAAACTGCGGCAGCTTGGCCATATCCGGGTCGATGAACTGCGGGAAAAAAGCCGCCGCAAACAAAATTGCCTTCGGGTTGCTGGCGGCCACCAGGAAACCCTGGCGGTAAATCGCCCCGTGTTGGATTGTCGGCAATGTTGCGCCCGATGGATCACCCGCCACATCGTCTGACTGGTCATGCACGGGTGAGCGCCAGCACTTGACCCCCAGATAGGCCAGATAGGCAGCACCGGCCAGTCGCAGCGCTTCAAATACGGCAGGAAAGGTCTGCAGTAAGGCACCCAAACCCGCGGCCGAAATACTCATCATTGCCAGCAAAGCGGTCATGCAGCCCAGCATGGCCACCACAGCTGGGCGAATGCCGTGGCGTGCGCTGGTACTCATGATGAACAACATGTTGGGCCCTGGGGTGGCAGAGACCACGAACGTCATCACAATAAACAGCCACCAGGTGCTCAGGGTCATCGGAACTTCTCGATGTTCGATGGGGGCAAGTGGGGCGGCGCAGAGCGGACCTCGTGCGCCTGCACGTCCACAACGTCGGCACTGTCAGGACTTGCCCCCGCAGCATGGCCTGACCAATTGCCCGGCCGGAACTGCCGGGCGGCCTGGTTGAACCGCGTGAAGGTGGTGACCACGGCCGGCTTGCGGCCGGTCAACAAAAACCGGATCACGGCCGCCAGCACGACGACGAGTCCGACGATTAACACGCCCAGCACAAACAGGACGGTGAGCAGCAGCAGTGCCACTTTGATCACCGCCCGCAGAATACCGCCCAGGAAATCAGATATCAGTTTCATACGGGGTATTTTGCCTTCCCGGGCAAAGACCTCTTCACAAAGAATGACAGCAGGCGAAAGACGCCACTGACCAGGCTGTCGTATGCGGGTGTGTTGAACGTGTTGGTTGTCAAGCTCTGGGGTGCACACTTCAAGTGCAGCGTCAGAGCACGGTGGCGAACGTCCTACCCGCCGAAGTATGTCAAATACTGTTGATAAGTCTTTTTGTAATCGCCAGTACTGTTGGTCACCAAACATTGATAGAACGGTTTGCCAACAGAATTAAATGTAAAGTTGGCATCGTATTCATTGCACGATGTTGCCTTTGTGTATGCTTTTTGACTTGAAAGGCAAGGTCCGTTTGAGACATTGACGGTAGTAGATCCGCCAGACGAGCACGAAAAAGAATAGCTAACCTGTGCGTATGCCAATGCATCCGCATTGCCCGAGGTTGATCCGCTTGTGCTGCCACTACTCCCGCTGCCACTTCCCTGGCTGGAGTTAGGGCCTGGACTAATAGTGCCTGTGCTGCCGTATTTATCTAGAACCGTTTGAACGTCGTTGTGACAAGTGCTCCAAGTTCCGTAGCTTCCGATCAATGTTTTGCCACTGGTAGCGCAACTGCCCAAATAGTCCGCTTGACAGTTAATCGTCACAGTGGTGCCACTTTTTGTGTAGCACATCGAAGATTTGTTGGTGTCGGGTTCAGAATCATCACCACCGCCGCAACCCGACAGGAGTATTGGGATCACAAATGAAAGTCCAGCAATAAGCTTCCGGTTGGTGAAGTGATCCATTGGTTATTTTCCTGACATGAAGTTGGTGTGTGACAAAGGGACTGGCTGATGGCAATTGAAAGTTGCGTAACGCGGCAATATCAAAATGATGCAAGTCAATTTTTCGTGCAATCAGGCTGCATGGTAGTCGAAATGCGATGCCGTCGCCTGTCGGGAAAATTGCATTGCATAACGAGCGCTTGGGAGCACTGGGCCCCAACAGCGTGGGGCAAACAATTCCGAAGATTGACTGAATCGCGTGATTTCTAAGCGGGCTTCTCAAGCGGCAAAGGCCGTGCTGGATGGGCGCCCTGGCAAATGCAGGCTGCTGCTGCAGACCGGGGCGCTGGCCAGGAGCCGGCCCTTGCGAAAAA
>JAIPDC010000063.1 GCA_021737865.1 Rhodoferax sp. | reverse complement strand
GGCTGGGCGAACGCATTCACGCAGGCCTCGCACACGGGTTGCGAGGGCCAAGCGTGGCAAATCGTGCACTGGCCGGGCAGGCGGCGGGATAGCCCTTGAATGAGTTGATAAAACACCAAGCCAATATACTCGCGGTGCCGCTAACGGCATGTAATTTCGACCGCATGAGCACCCAACGCCCCCCCTCCATAGACCCTGTTGCCGCTACTCGCTGGGCGCACCAACTGCCCTGCGGTGCATCACCATGGCTGCATGAGGAAGTCGCGCGGCGTATGGAAGAACGACTCCAGTGGATCGTGCGGCAGGCCCGGCAGTGGGTTCACTGGGGACCTTTGCGCGGTGGAGTGCAAGCACACGGGATGTTGACCAGGCGATACGCTGAATCAGAGTGTTTCTTGATTGAAGGTCGCGTAGAACAAGCGCAGGCTGCTCATAAATTGATAGCAAAATCCTGGTGGAAGCGGTTCTTCTGGAGTAAAGCGAAGGCCCGACTCCAGGCCCCCGAGGGGCCGGTGCAGATGCTGTGGGCCAACATGGCCTTGCATATGGATGCCAATCCGATGGCTTTGATGGAGCGTTGGCACCAACTGTTGGATGTGGACGGGTTTTTGATGTTTTCCTGTCTCGGGCCGGATACCCTGCGGGAACTGCGGGCAGTTTATGCCGCGCTGGGGTGGCCGCCACCCGCCCATGAGTTCACCGACATGCATGACTGGGGGGATATGCTGGTGGGCATCGGATTTGCCGAACCCGTGATGGATATGGAGCGCATCAGCCTGAGTTTTGAGACACCGCAGCGGCTGCTGCTTGAGTTGCGGGGGCTGGGGCGTAATCTTGGCAGCCACCGTTTTAAGGGGTTGCGGGGCCGCCGCTGGCATCAGCAATTACTGGATGCGATCGTGCGCGAGTTGTCCGACCCTGCCGACGGCGGGCGCATCAAGCTCAATTTTGAAATTATTTATGGCCATGCGTTCAAGCCCGCCCAGCGGGCCAGGGTAAGTGCAGAAAGCAGCATTTCTTTGCAGCAAATGCGAGGTGAGCTGGGTTTAGACAAGCAGGCTCAAAGGCTCTAGATGATGACGTTTAATGGTGAACTGCGTTGGGTTTTGATGATTTTCTGCGTGCTGATTTTTACAGCGGCATTCGCACTGATGGTGGTTTCGGCCTGGGTGCGCCATCGTGGCGGCACCAAAGACGCTACAAATTTTCACAAGTCGATTGCTGTGGAGTTGTGCTGGGCGCTCGCACCGCTCATCATGGCTGCGGTGATGGTCTGGCCCACAGCGCGGCTGATTTTCAAGGGGTAACTGCCATTCCGGATCGAGTCGTGGCTGGGACACTGCGGGTTTTGCCTGATCAAAGGCGTCCGGGCAAAACGCTAAAATTGGCAAGGCTGGCAGCGGTAAGGCAAAGTTCAGCAAGAACAAAAAGGATTTAGGTTTATGCAAGGCTTGAAAAAATGGGTCCTGGGTGCCATTGCCGCCGTGGGTTCAGCGGCAGTTTGGGCGGGATTCCAGTGGAATTTTCCAACCCCCGTCACGCCCATCGCGCACGAAACGCTGCATGTCCATAATTTGTTTATGGCAATCGCGCTGACGCTGTTTTTTGGTGTCCTGGCGCTGATGTTGTATTCGTTTTGGATGCACAGAAAGTCACGTGGCTACAAGGCGGCAACCTTTACCGGTCCCAAGTCTGGGAAACAATGGTTTTTTGTATTGCTGCCGTTTGTCGGTTTGCTGATTCTTGACTACGGCGTTTTCGGCATCCCGGCTTACCACGCGGTGCTCATGTATGAGGACACCAAGACCGATGCCGAATTGGTTGTCAAGGTCACCGGCAGTCAGTGGTTGTGGCAGTATGAGTTCCCGGCCGAGGGCGTGCAGTTCTACAGTCGTCTGACCACTCCGCGCGAACAGATTCTCAACGAACAACCCAAAGGTGAGAATTACTTGCTTGAAGTGGATAACCCTCTGGTGTTGCCGGTTGGCAAGAAGGTCCGCTTTATCACCACATCCAACGATGTGATTCATAGCTGGTGGGTGCCTGCATTTGGCGTCAAGCGTGACGCGGTGCCAGGATTTTTAAGGGAATTCTGGGCCAAGATTGACACGGTCGGCACCTACCGTGGGCAGTGCTCGGAACTGTGCGGCAAGGAGCATGGGTACATGCCCATCGTTGTGAACGTCGTGCCGCAAGCCGAATTTGATGCCTGGTTGAAGAGCAAGAAGACCGTGGCCGTGGTCGCCAGCACAACCATCAGTGCGCCACGCTGAAGTGGTGCGGGCGGACAGCGCCAGCCCAGTTCGTATTCTGAAAAGTTACAGGAAATTTAGTTAAAAGGAGTTGCCCATGGCACACGAATTGGCACACGATATGCCCCATGCCGGCGGACACGAGGCACATCACCCTTACGGATTTTTGCGCTGGATTCAAACCACCAATCACAAAGATATTGGTGTGATGTACCTCATCTTCGCCATCACCATGCTGTTGATTGGCGGCGCCATGATTCTGGGGGTGCGGGCCGAGCTATTCCGCCCGGGTCTGCAACTCATGCAACCGGAATTCTTTAACCAGCTTATTACGCTGCACGGTCTGATCATGGTGTTCGGTTTTGCGATGCCTGCTGCCACCGGACTGGCCAACTACATGCTGCCGCTTATTCTGGGCGCGCCAGACATGGCATTGCCGCGTTTGAATAACTGGGGTTTCTGGATCTTGCCACCGGCTGCGGTGATGCTGGTCACACCCTTCTTTCTTGGTCTGGTCGGTATTGGCCCGGGTGCCGTTGACACGGGCTGGACGATGTATGCGCCGCTTTCCGTTCAGAGCGGTTGGGGCATGGACTTTGCCATTTTTGCGGTTCACATGCTGGGCGTATCGTCCATTCTGGGATCAATCAATGTGATTGTTACCGTTCTGAATATGCGCGCCCCTGGCATGACGCTGTTCAAGATGCCCCTGTTTGCCCATGGTTTTCTGGTTACCGCCATTTTGCTGATCACGATCATGCCGGTACTGGCCGGAGGCGTGACCATGGTGCTCATGGACAGGCATTTTGATACCCATTTCTTCAATGCGGCAGGTGGTGGCGACCCGGTGTTGTGGCAACACATCTTCTGGTTCATGGGACACCCTGAGGTATACGTGCTGCTGTTGCCGATTACCGGTGTGATTCCTCATATTCTGGGCGCTTTCTCCAGAAAAGAGACTTACGGCTATCGTGCCCAGGTGTATTCCATGTGGGGTATTGGAGCTCTATCGGTCGTCGTTTGGGCGCACCACATGTTCACCAGCGGGATGTCCACAGGCAGTCAGTTGTACTTCATGTACAGCACAATGCTGATTTCTTTGCCTCTGGCGGTGTTGTTCTTCTGCTGGATTGCCACGCTGTGGCGCGGTTCGCTGACTTTTGAAACCCCGATGCTGTTTGCGATCGGCTTCATCGTTTTGTTTGGCTGGGGTGGACTGACGGGGTTGGTTCTTGCCGATGCCGCAGCAGACCCGCAGTACCACAACGCGTATTTCCTGGTGGCGCATTTCCACTATGCGCTGTATCCGACCACTGTGATGGGCGCGATGGCCGCGGTTTACTACTGGCTCCCCAAGTGGACCGGTCATATGCTGAATGAACGCATGGGCCGTATTCATTTCTGGGTGGTTATGGTTGGCTTCAATTTGACCTTCATTCCCCAGTTTCTGGTGGGGCTGGCCGGCATGCCGCGCCGCATTCCTGACTACCCGCTGATGTTTACTGAGTGGAATATGCTCTCCACAGTCGGTGCCTTTATTCTCGGTGCCTCCCATCTCATCTTCATCTACAACGTAGTCAAGTGCATGCGTGGCGGCGAAAAGGCGGAGGCGCGCGCGTGGGAAGGTGCGCAGGGCCTCGAGTGGACGGTGCCTTCCCCGGCGCCGTATCACACGTTCGAGACGCAGCCCACGATCAAGTAACGCGAGCGCGACGCAAATAACCAAGATGAGCTTGCCTGAAGTCCAATCCAGCAGAATTGACGCCGACACCTGGGCGCTTCGCAGGCGCAACAATGTTCGGCTGGGCTGGGTGTTTGCCGCCCTTGCTGTGGTCTTGTTTCTGGTGGCGATATGGAAATACCGTCCCCTGTGAGCGCGACTCTGAAAACGCCTTTGCAGTTGAGCAACCAGCGCCTGGGATGGCGTTTGCTGCTGGTGTCGGTGTTCTTTGCCGGATTTGGTTTTGCGCTGGTGCCCTTGTACGATGTGATTTGTCGTTTGACCGGGCTGAATGGAAGAACCAACGCAACGGCTGCAGTGCAGAGCAAGAACACCCAGGTGGACTTGACGCGCTGGGTTAACGTCGAGTTCCTGAGCCACACCATGCCCGGTGTGGGACTGGAGTTCAAGGCCGAGCAGTTTTCACTGCGCGTGCATCCCGGTGAGATCATCCATACCAACTATGTGGTGAAAAACCAGAGTGGAGAAGTCTTTGTTGGCCAGGCGGTACCCAGTGTCACGCCTGCAGTTGCAGCACCGTATTTTCAGAAAATCGAGTGTTTCTGTTTTAACCAGCAGACTTTTCAGCCCGGCGAGATTCGCACCATGCCGGTTGTGTTTTATGTCGATCCGGACATGAGTCGGGATTTGGGGACCGTTACGCTTTCCTATACGTTTTTCGAAGCGCCGAAAGCACCGGTTTGAATGGAATTTATTTGACAGGCAGAAGGAACGAATCATGACTACCACGCCATCGCCGCAGGCCAAGGCCCACTACTACGTGCCGGCGACCAGCAATTACTCCACGTTCCTTTCAGCCGGAATTTTTCTGCTCGCGCTGGGGTTCATTTTTCGCCTGAACGGCGCGCCCCCCGGTCTGTGGAGCATGTTGCTGGGAACGGCTCTGATTCTGTATGTCATTGTCGGGTGGTTCGGCGAGGTGATCAGCGAAAACACCCGGGGCATCTATACGCTGTGGGAAGACCGCTCGTACCGCATTGGCATGGTCTGGTTCATTTTCTCCGAGGTGATGTTCTTTGCCTGCTTCTTCGGGGTTTTGTATTACATCCGTCGCATCGCCTTGCCGGAACTGGGCGGCTACGAGGCGCAGTACACACCTTACGCAGGCTTCGGCGCTACGTGGCCCAGTAGCGGTCCTTTGGGGGAGGCTTTTACGCCCATGAAGGCATGGGGTATTCCCGCTTTCAATACCTTGCTGCTGCTGACTTCAGGTGCAACCTTGACGTGGGCGCATTGGGGGCTGATCAAGAACAAGCGTGGTCAACTCAACTTGGGATTGGCGCTGACTGTGATTCTGGGCGCAACTTTCATGGGTTTTCAGGCCTATGAGTACATCCATGCCTATAGCGAACTGGGGCTGACTTTGGGGGCTGGCGTGTATGGCGCGACGTTCTTCATCTTGACCGGGTTTCACGGGTTGCACGTGACGCTGGGAACCATCATGTTGATGGTCATGCTGGGACGCAGCATGAAGGGCCACTTCTCGGAACACAACCATTTTGCCTTTGAGGCGGTTGCCTGGTACTGGCACTTCGTGGACGTGGTGTGGCTGATCGTTTTTGTGTTTATCTACTGGGTTTAATGCCCTGAGGGGCGCGGCAGCTTACTTCAACCCGCGTTGCGGAATGATGCCGAAATAGAAGCCCGCCAATAACATCAAGAACAGCCCGATGGACAGCGCGACGCGCACGGTGAGCGCCTGAACCATCCGGTTTTTTTCGCCATCCTTGCGAAACATCAGGGCCAGCGCACTGAACAGGCTGGCCAGTATGACGGCCAGTACGGCTAGGATAATGATTTTTGGCAGCATGGGTGGAGATGAAAAGTTGTTTCACTCCATTATGCAATTCTGCCCCCCCTTCATGCAAAAACGCTTCCTTGTTTCCCGGTTGGTGCCCGCCATGGCGGCAGCGTGTCTGCTCGCCTTGCTTTTGTACCTGGGGTTTTGGCAGTTGGGCAAGGCCCAGCGGCGTGCGGCCGAGTTGAGCCAGTACAGTGAAAGGACCCAGTTGGGGCCTTACGCGATGGATTCATCACTGGTCGATCCCCGTTTGTTGCAGGGCGCGCGCGTTTCAGTTCGCGGGCGCTTCGAGCCCCAGGATCAGTTCTTTGTCGACAACCGCCAGGAAGACGGCAAGCCCGGCGTCCATGTGGTCACGCCGCTGCGGATTGAGGGTAGCGCGACGCGTGTGCTGGTCAACCGGGGCTGGGCGGCTTGGGTGCAGGGGCGCCAGGTTTTGCCCCCGGTTGCGGTGGTGGACGGGCTGGTCGAGGTCAGCGGCGTGGCCGAGGTTCCGCTCAACAAGAACTTTTTCTTGATGCCCGAGCATGACCAGAGCCTGTCGCGGCTTTGGAGTCGTCTGGACCTTAAACGCTTCACTGCCGAACACCATTACCCGGTGCAACCCGTGGTCATACTGCAAACCACTACCATCACACCCGATGGCTTGATCCGTAACTGGCAGCCGCCCGAGGACCGCGTTGCAAAGCACCAAAGCTACGCCTATCAGTGGTTCAGCATGGCGCTGGCGCTTCTGGTCTTTTGTGTGGTGATAATCGTGCGAACCCTGAGAAACCATGACTGAATCGCATCGCGACGAACCCCTTGAACTGGCTGTGCACTCGATGCCCAAACCGCAGGACACTGCCACGGGGCAGGCTTCCATCTATGGCCGCTGGAAGTTGCTTGCCGTCACACTGCTGTGCTCCTTGCCGGCGCTGGGCGCCTATCTGGCCTACTTTGGCATCCATCCGCAGGGCAAGGCCGGGTTTGGCGAGTTGATTGCGCCGGTGCGTCCCGTGGGCGGGCAGACCGCTGTGGCACTGGACGGCCGTGTGCGCGCGCTGTCCACACTCAAAGGCCAGTGGTTGTTGGTGAGCGTGGGCTCGGCGCTCTGCGATGCTGCGTGTCAGCAGCGCCTGTTTTTGCAGCGCCAGTTGCGCGAAACCCTGGGCAAGGACAAGGACCGCGTGGACTGGGTCTGGCTGATCAGTGACAACGACGCGGTGGATGCCAGCATGCACAAGCCGCTGGGCGATGCCGTGGTGCTGCGAGCGGATCAGGCCACACTGGACAGCTGGCTCGATGTGCCAAGTGGCCAAGCGGCCGCGCAATACCTGTTTGTCGTGGACCCCATGGGCAATACCATGATGCGCCTTCCGGCCCTCTTTGATGGCGCGGGCGCAGCCAAGGCGCGCGCTGATCTGCAACGCTTGCTGCGCGCCTCCGCCTCCTGGGATGGGCCCGGTCGCTAGGCGCCCCGCAATCATGGACACCACTTCACTCTATGACTGGTCCCCCATCGGGCAGTTGCTGCTGGGCGGAGCCGCGCTGGCGCTGTTGCCCTTGCTATGGGTCTGGGTGCGCAAGCGCAATGCCACCCCCGCTGCGCGCCACCATGCGCTGCTGGTGTTGACCCTGTTTTTGACCTTTGACCTGGTGCTGTTCGGGGCATTCACCCGGCTTACCGACTCAGGGCTTGGTTGTCCCGATTGGCCGGGCTGTTACGGCAGTGCCAGCCCCATTGGTGCCAAGGCAGAAATTGAGGCGGCGCAGGCGGCCATGCCAAGCGGACCCGTGACGCACGGCAAGGCCTGGGTGGAAATGGTGCACCGCTATCTGGCCACCGGCGTCGGCGGCCTGATCCTGCTGCTCACGCTGCTGGCTTGGCGCAGAAAGTCGGCCAGCGCCCAGCCTTCTACCCCGCTGCTGGGCTGGGCCATGCTGACGCTGGTGTGGGTGTGCCTGCAGGGCGCCTTTGGCGCACTGACCGTGACCATGAAATTGTTTCCGGCCATCGTGACCTTGCATCTGCTGGGCGGCTATGCCCTGCTGGCCTTGCTGGTGGTGCAGCTGGCCCTGCTGGTGCGCGAGCAAGCACCTCAGGTCGGCACCGTCGCGCCACCGGGTCTGCGGTGGTGGCTGGCGCTGGCGCTGAGCCTGCTGCTGGTGCAGGCGGCGTCAGGTGCCTGGGTCAGCACCAACTATGCCGTGCTGGCCTGCACCGAGTTCCCCATGTGCCAGGGCAGCTGGTGGCCGCCAATGGACTTTACGCACGGGTTTGAACTGTGGCGTCCCTTGGGCTACACCGGTGGCGGTGCACTCATCAGTTTTCAAGCCTTGACTGCCATGCACTTCATGCACCGGCTGCTGGCGGTGGCGACCGTGCTGCTGCTGGCGGCCGTGGCGTGGCGCCTGCTCGGGGAGGGCGCCCTGCGCGGACCATCCCAGGTACTGGCCGCTTTGCTTGTGTTGCAGCTGGCAACTGGCCTGAGCAATGTTGTATTGGACTGGCCTTTAGTGGCAGCTGTCCTGCATACCGGCGGGGCGGGTGCCCTGGTGGTGGTCCTGGTCTGGCTGCTCGCTTCCACCCGCAGTGCAGGCTCGGGAAATGCACCGCGTCTGAACACCTTGGAGCCCCTGCGATGATGTCTCAAGCCGCCCCCGGAGCCCCTTCGGTGTTTCGCCAGTTCTACGCGCTGACCAAGCCGCGCGTCATCCAGCTGATCGTGTTTTGTGCGTTGATTGGCATGGTGCTCGCTGTGCCCGGCGTGCCGGATCTGTCGCAGATCCGGCTGGCGGCGGTGGCCTGCCTGGGCATATGGTTGGTCGCAGCGGCGGCGGCGGCGTTCAATTGCATTGTGGAGCAGGGTATTGATGCGAAGATGAAGCGCACAGCCTGGCGCCCCACTGCCCGCGGGGAATTGAGTAATACACAGACGTTGGTTTTTTCCGCTGTTTTATGCACGCTGGGGTCTGCGTTGCTGTATTTTTGGGTCAACCCGCTGACCATGTGGCTCACCTTTGCAACTTTTGTCGGTTATGCCGTGGTTTACACGGTCATTCTCAAACCGTTGACACCCCAAAATATTGTCATTGGCGGAGCCTCCGGGGCCATGCCACCGGTGCTGGGTTGGGCCGCCATGACCGGCGATGTGGGCCCCGAAGCGCTGCTTCTTTTTTTGATCATCTTCCTATGGACGCCGCCACATTTCTGGGCTCTGGCCCTGTACCGTGTGGAGGACTATCGCAAGTCCGGTCTACCCATGCTGCCGGTAACGCATGGCAGCGAATACACGCGGCTACAAATCGTGCTCTACACCGTTGTTCTGTTCGCGGGTTGCCTGCTGCCGTTTGTGTACGGCCTGAGCAGTTGGCTTTACCTTGCCGCCGCGGTGATTTTTGGGTTCGGATTTTGCGTGTACGCTTGGTTTCTTTGGCGCGACTACTCGGACGAGTTGGCACGCCGCACTTTTCGGTTTTCGTTGATTCACTTGAGCGGCCTGTTTGCGGCGCTCTTACTCGACCATTACCTGTTGTGATACCCTGCCAGCGGATGCTATGAAATATAAACGTTTTGCTATAAAAATAATAGCTTCATGCGCTCTGTTTTTGGGCGTTACAGGCCTTTTTTCTGCATGTAGTCCGCAACAAGCTGCGTTTGCATCTGTCGACGTTACGGGGGCTGAGTACGCGCAAGGCTTTGAACTGACCGACCACAACGGGCAGGTGCGCCACCTGACAGACTTTGTCGGCAAGGTCGTTGTCGTGTTTTTTGGATACACCCAGTGCCCCGACGTCTGTCCGACATCCATGTCGGAGTTGGCGGAGGTAAAGAAGGCATTGGGCAAGGATGGAGATCGTCTACAGGGGCTCTTTGTGACGGTGGATCCGCAGCGCGATACGCCTGAACTGCTGAAGGCCTACATGGTCAACTTTGACCCCACGTTTCTGGCCCTTTACACCACATCAGACAAGTTGAACGATCTGGCCAAGGACTACAAAATTTACTTCAAAAGGGTTGATGGGAAGACCCCGACAAGTTACACCATGGACCATTCAGCCGGCAGTTACGTCTATGACACCAAGGGTCATTTGCGCTTATTTACCCGGTACGGAATGGGTGCCAAGGCCTTGACAGAGGATGTGCGCATCTTGCTCCGGCAAGCCTCATAGGCCACAGGGATCGTGGGGAAACCAACGGACCTGGTTGGGTTCGAGACGGCTTAGGCGTAGTCGGCCAAAGCCACCTTCATTTTTTTCATGGCAGCCACTTCGATCTGGCGGATCCGTTCGGCGCTTACTCCGTACTCTGCCGCCAACTCGTGCAGGGTCATTCCGCCGGAGTTGTCGTCATTCACCTTGAGCCAGCGCTCCTCCACTATGCGGCGACTGCGCGCATCCAGCGCCTCGAGCGCTGCAGGGATGCCCTCGGATGCAAGGACATCTCGCTGGTGCGCCTCAATCATCGCAACGGGCTCGTGGCTGGCGTCGGTTAAATAGGAAATCGGTCCAAAGGCGTCTTCACCGTCGTCGGATGAACTGGGGTCCAGCAACACATCGCCCCCGGACATACGGGTTTCCATCTCGATGACTTCTTCGGGCTTGACCTTCAGGTCGCGCGCCATCGCTTTGATTTGCTCGGGGCTTAGGGTGTCGCGGTGGGTGCCCACATCCGCTGCCGCATCCTCGCTCTTGAAGCGCTGCTTCATCGAGCGCAGGTTGAAGAACAACTTGCGCTGCGCCTTGGTGGTGGCTACCTTAACCATGCGCCAGTTTTTCAGGATGTATTCGTGAATTTCGGCCTTGATCCAGTGCAGTGCGTAGCTGACCAAGCGCACGCCCTGATCCGGGTCAAAGCGCTTGACCGCCTTCATCAGGCCCACATTGCCTTCCTGAATGAGGTCGCCATGGGGCAAACCATATCCCAGGTATTGACGGGAAACAGATACCACCAGCCGTAAGTGAGAGAGTACTAACTTACCGGCCGCTTCAAGATCGTTATCAACCTTGAACTGTCGTGCGAACTTCTGCTCCTCTTCCAGGGTGAGCATGGGCAGGCGGTTGGCGGCAGAAATATAAGCATCCAGGTTGCCCAGCGAGGGAACCATGGACCACGGATTTGCAAGCGCCAGCGCGGGGGATGGGGATGCAATGTTGAGGGACATACCAGAACTCCTTGTGTGTCGGATGCAATATTAGCACTCTCTATGAATGAGTGCTAATGGGAAAGTTCAATGTCCCTGATTAAATTAAGTAGAAACCCATGGATGAAATGTTGGTGCTCGAAATTCTTGATGCAAGCGTTGGACCGGAACACTCAGCAGCGGTTTGCCTCCTGTCAAGGACGTCATGAAGTTCACCCAACCGTGTCAGCAACACCGGGGTCTTTCGGCGGGGGTGCTGGCGGGCAATGAGGCACAGGCAGCGGCACGCCAAGCCAAAGTGTGTGGGGGGCATCTGGTGCTACCAAAAATGTAGCTGCTGTCTCAATGGTTTCCGGCACCTTGACATTGTTTTAAGATGTGAAATTTTCGGCGCGCCTGTACGTAAGGCCAATAGCCAATTTTCTTTCAGAAGCCCTGCTCCAGAGGGGCAATCTGTTGCTACGATGGCGCCCAAGTGAATCCCGGAACATTGATGCAGAACAACTGGAAATCAGTCCATTTCGTTAGCATCCGGCAGCCCATAACACTATTTAACGGACCAGGGTGAGGACGCCCATTCCGGCACAACGGACCGGGACACAGCCCAACCGACAAACTCACCGCAATTATTCCTGAGGAGAAGAACATATGAAACGCGACCCCATTACCCCGGCGCCAAGCGAGATCGTTATTCAGCCCATCAGCCACGATGTATTGGCTGAAAAATACCTCAAGCCGGGTGAAACCGGAATTGAGGACTTGTTTGCGCGGGTGGCCCGGGCACTGGCTTCGGTTGAGCAGGAGGCTGACCGAAAAAAGTATGAGGCTATTTTTCTAGAGAACCTGTATGCGGGCGCCATTGGCGCCGGTCGCATCATGAGCGCAGCTGGGACATCCATTCAGGCCACCCTGATCAACTGTTTTGTTCAACCCGTTGGTGACTGCATTCAGGGCGTTGACGCCGAAGGTTATCCCGGCATCTACGAAGCTTTGCGAGAAGCCGCCGAGACCATGCGCCGTGGCGGTGGTGTCGGCTACGATTTTTCTCGCATCCGCCCACGTGGTGCTGCGGTCAAGGGTACCGCCTCCATGGCTTCGGGTCCTTGCAGTTACATCAATGTGTTCGATCAGTCCTGCTCAACCGTGGAAAGCGCGGGCGCGCGCCGCGGCGCGCAAATGGGTGTGTTGCGCATAGACCACCCGGATGTGCAGGAATTCATCACAGCCAAGCGGACACCTGGGCGTTGGAATAATTTCAATGTCTCGGTCGGTATGAGCGATGCCTTCATGCAGGCATTGATTGACGACCAACCATGGGAGTTGGTGCACCCGGCCAAGCCCGGCGCGACGTTGATGGAGAAGGGCGCGTTCCAGCGTGCCGATGGCCAGTGGGTCTACCAGACACTGCCGGCCCGCGCGCTGTGGGATACCGTCATGCGTTCCACCTATGACTTTGCCGAACCGGGTATTTTGTTTCTGGACCACATTAACAAGGACAACAACCTGCGTTACTGTGAGACCATTGCGGCGACCAACCCCTGTGGTGAGCAGCCACTGCCATCCTACGGTTGCTGCGATCTCGGCCCGATCATTCTGCCGCGATTTGTCCGTAACCCGTTCGGGTTTGCCGGCGTTCCCGCGTTTGACTTCGAGGCATTCGAGAAGTCGGTGGCCATACAGGTGCGTGCGCTGGACAACGTGCTCGATGTGACTTTCTGGCCCTTGCAGGCCCAGCGCGACGAGTCCAGCGCCAAGCGCCGTATCGGCGTGGGCTTTACCGGCATGGGCAATGTTCTTGCCATGTTGTGCCTTCGCTACGACGCAGCCGATGGTCGTGATATGGCAACCCGCATTGCGACCAGCATGCGCAACGCCGCATACACTGCTTCCGTCGCCTTGGCTCAGGAGAAGGGTGTCTTCCCCAGATTTGACGCAGACGGGTACCTTGCAGAGGGTACCTTTGCCAGTCGTCTGCCTGACGCAATCAAGCAGGCCATTCGGACCCACGGCATCCGCAACAGCCACTTGCTTTCGATTGCACCCACGGGAACCGTGAGTCTCGCTTTTGCCGATAACGCATCGAACGGAATCGAGCCTCCCTTCTCCTGGATGTACAAGCGCAAGAAACGCCAGGCTGACGGCAGCACCGCAGAGTACGCTGTAGAAGACCACGCGTGGCGCCTGTACCGTGAACTCGGTGGGGACGTCAACAAATTGCCTGACTACTTTGTGTCCGCGTTGGAAATGTCGGCGACCAGCCACATCGCCATGATGGAAGCCGTGCAGCCATTCGTGGATACGGCCATTTCCAAGACGGTAAATGTTCCTGCCGACTATCCCTACGACGACTTCAAAGGCCTATACCAGCAGGCCTGGAATGCACGCCTCAAAGGGCTGGCTACCTACCGGCCCAACGCGATTCTGGGTTCGGTTTTGCATGTGGAATCTGCACAGCCCGAGGCTGCCAAGCCGGTGCTTGCGCCGGTCGTAGACCCGATGCGCACGGTGATCGAACGCCGTCCCAAAGGTGCACTGTCGGCAGTGGCCGAGAAGATCGACTATTGGACCCAGGAAGGGCACAAGACCCTCTACCTGTTGGTCTCATTTTTGCCCGTGCCCGCCGCAAATGGTGTCGGCACGGTTGAGCGGGCCATCGAGTTTTTCATGCCCGTGGGTCAAAGTGGCGAATCGCAGCAATGGATCACCTCCAGCATGCGACTTTTGTCATTGGCAGCACGCGGAGGCTTCCTGGAACGCGCACTCAGTGATATGCGCAAAGTCGCGTGGGACCGGGGCCCGGTTCGCTTGGGAATGCACCAAAAGGAAGATGGTACGCAAGTTCCCATGTGGCACGATTCGGAAGTGGCTGCGGTGGCCTACGCCATACAGAACATCCAGTCACAACGCAACAGTGCGCTGACGCAGGATTACAACCGCCGCTCGACGGACAGCCCAAGTGAGCCGGAGGGGCTGCTGCCACAGCAGGAAAGTGCTTTGGCGGCGGCTCCCCTGCCCGTGATGGCTGGGAAAAAATGCAGTGAATGCGGTGCCCACGCCGTGATTCGAAAAGATGGATGCGACTACTGCACCCAGTGCGGACACGTAGGAAGCTGTGGGTGAACCGTGGATTGCCCTCGGGGGAGGCGCTTGTAGCGCTTGATCGCCGCTGGCGTGTCAGCAACCTGTTGTTGGCGCCGCACCGCTTGGGCTTCTTTTGTGCAATGGTTGTTTTGGCCGCATCAGGCGGCTGGTGGGCACTGGTGCAGCTCGACCGGGTGAGCGTTTCAGTTGTCTTGCCCTATACCTTTTCGCCGACACTCGCACACGCCGCCGTGATGACGTTT
Source organism: Rhodoferax sp. (assembly GCA_021737865.1). Classification (GTDB taxonomy): domain Bacteria; phylum Pseudomonadota; class Gammaproteobacteria; order Burkholderiales; family Burkholderiaceae_C; genus Allorhodoferax. Next base: position 2,864 of record JAIPDC010000063.1, on the reverse strand, counting down.
GGCTTCATTCCGCTGTTTTTTTCTGGCTTTTTGTTCACTGCCGGACCGAAATGGCTCGGCGTTGCGCCGTTGACGACGCGCTTGTTGATGGTGCCAATACTGATGCAGGCCGGAGGTTGGCTCTTGTGGCTGACTGGGACGCACCTCCACTTGGTGTCGGCATTGTTCGGTCTGGCACTGGCTTGGAGCGGGTTGACCAGCATGACATGGTTGTTCTGGCGGCTGATCTGGCGCAGCCGTGAGCAGGACCAGTTGCATGCCCGCACCATAGGCGTGGCCTGCTTGATTGGATGTCTCAGCTTGGGTGGATTGCTGGCCAACCTGGTAGTTGGAGCCACAGCTGTTGCAATGGCCTGTGTTCTGACTGGTTTATGGGGGTTCGTCGTGGTGGTCGTTGTCACGGTGGCGCATCGCATGATTCCATTTTTTACGTCGAGTGCCATGCCGTTTCAAACCGCGTGGCGTCCCTTTTGGGCATTGGGCTTGATGCTGGTCGCAGCTGTCTTGGAGTGCATCGCTGTTTGGGTGGAGATTGACGGTCCGCTGCACGGCCCAATGGCACCGGTCTGGATGTTGGCCCGTGGTGCCTGGGAGTTGGCCGCCGGCAGTGCATTGCTTTGGCTTGCACGGGTCTGGGGTCTGGCGCAAAGTCTCAAGAACCGGCTGATTGCAATGCTGCATATTGGATTCACGTGGTTGGGCATCGCATTGGTGTTGGGCGGCCTTTCTCAGTTGATAGGTCTGGTACAAGGCTCACCAGTGTTCAGCTTGGGGTCTCTGCATGCGGTGACGATAGGCTGCTTGTCCTCGCTGATGTTGGCCATGGTCACACGTGTATCGTGTGGCCACAGTGGGCGTGCGGTGGTTGCAGACCATCTGGTCTGGTCCTTCTTTTTGCTGTTGCAACTGACTGCCTTGCTGCGCGTTGCTGCTGCCGCGCAAAGTGCGCTAGCCGGTTGGCTGCTGCTGCCTACGGCCGTCATCTGGGCTGCCACACTGTTGTTTTGGGGGGGGCGAATGGGAAGCTGGTACGGCCGTGTGCGCGCTGATGGGCGCCCCGGGTAGGAGGGTGATCGCAATGGCACATGATGCAGACCTGATGAACATGGTGTCGACATTGATGCGGGCGCGGCAGACCATTTTGCCCAAGCGCTTGACTCTGCCCGGCCCAGATGCGGATCAACTTCAATTGATACTGGACGCCGCCGCTTCGGCACCTGACCACGGACAACTGCTGCCTTGGCGATTCGTGCTTGTGCCATCGGATGTTCGTGAAAATCTCGCGGAGGCTTTTGGTGGGTCCCTGCTCGAACGTGATCCACAGGCTAGTCCTGAGCAGGTGCGCCAGGCCCGAGAAAAGGCATACCGTTCACCGCTGTTGTTTTTGGTGATTGTGGATGGTCAGCGTGGGGACCCTGAAATCGATTTGCACGAGCGCATTGTTTCTGCTGGGTGCGCCCTGCAAAATGTATTGCTGATGGCTACTGCGCTGGGTTATGGTTCCGCATTGACAAGTGGCAAGGCTCTGAAGTCGAGCGTTTTACGCTCGCTGTTCCGCGTGGCAGAAGGTGAACATGCGTTGTGTTTCGTCAGCATCGGTACAGTCCTTTCGAGCAAACACCCGCCATTGCGGCCGGTGGTGGCTGACTATGTCAGCGTCCTTGGCACCGAACGGGGCTTGCATCATTCGGGTGATTGACTCAGATGCGTCTCACACAGTGCAGCGGCCGCAACAAAGTCCAGACCCTTAATTGCGTCCCCTAGTGGACCCAATACCTGGTTCCGTTGCAGCCCCTGGGTTTGGCGGATTGTCTCAAACACATCTAATGCCTGCATGTTGGAGCTTTGTAGTAGTACCAACAGGTTCGTCAATTCCGCGCGTAGCTGGTCGTCGGACATTGCAGGTCCCATGATCGATACGGGCGCGGGTGAAAATCGCTGCATCAGGGGTTCAAGCGCCTGCACGGTGGCCAGTACCGATGTGCGCAACCGCGAAACCGCCAGGCCTTGCTCTGATAGGGCTATACCGGCTTTGGCAAGGGTCTCCAACTGAGCCGCGATTTTTGCCAACTGCGTGGCGCCAACCGTGGCGGCGAGTCCCTTGAGGGTGTGCAAGGTGCGCACGGCGTCATCAGAATGTGCGCTTGCCAGTTGGACTGCCAGCTGATCCGGGACCATCACCGCATCACGTGAAAACGCTTGCAAAATGGACACAAACACTGCGGTGTTGCCACCCATGCGGCTTAACGCGTCATCAACATCAAGGTCCGCCGTCACGCTCTCTTCAGCAGGTGCAGCAGCAACAGCAACTGCACTCGAAGTCGTCGATTCTTGGATGGGTGCGGCGCCGGCTTTTGCAGAGTGTCCGGTGTGATGCAAAAGCAATTCCACCAGATGGTCCAACTCGAATGGTTTGCCGACATGGTCGTTCATGCCTGCCTCCAGGCACGCGATCCGGTCCGAGGCCATGACGTTGGCAGTCATGGCAAGGATAGGTAAATCAACCCGTCCCAGCTCCTGGCGAATCGCGCGGGCGGCGGTGTATCCGTCCATCACCGGCATTTGTATATCCATCAGAATAACGTCGAAAGCGGCATCCGACTTTGCGACTGCTGCTACACCTAGTTGGCCGTTGTCGGCCAGCGTGATGTCGCCTTCTTCCTGAGTCAGCAATCCTTGCGCTACGAGTTGGTTGATCTTGTTGTCCTCGACCACCAGTATTCGCATACCACTTAAGCGACGGGGTCCGCCTGGTTTGTTGGCTTTGATGGGTAAACGCTCCTGCAATGGGGCCTCGACCACAGGTGCCAAATCAAAACCGATTTGAAAGTAGAAGGTGCTGCCCTTGCCCAGCTGGCTGTCGA
>JAIPDC010000062.1 GCA_021737865.1 Rhodoferax sp. | reverse complement strand
GCACATCCTACAGGTCGCCGGCAATCCGACTACCCCCCGGCGCGCTTGACGGTGTAGCCCTTCGCCGTCAGTACCTGGATCACCTTGTCGCAATGGTCACCCTGGACTTCAATGACGCCGTCCTTGACGGTGCCACCCGTGCCGCACGCAGTCTTGAGCTGTTTAGCCAACTCGGACAGGGCAGCATCGCCTAGCAAGACACCCTTCACGACGGTAACAGCCTTGCCTCCACGGCCCTTGGTTTCGCGCGATACACGCACCGTACCATCCCCGGACGGAACAACCGCGAGCTTGCAGATGCACTGTGCAACGGGATTGCGGCACGTGGGGCACATGCGACCCGCATCGGTCGAATAGACCAGTCCACCCAGTGCCGAAAGACCTGAAACTTTCCCCTTCATCGATTCGCTCCCCATAAATGCTGCGAGCAGTGATTTTGTCACGCGAGGCCGCGAAATGACCCGGTCTTCAACTATGCGAATGGGCAGGCGCTATGCTTTCGGGTTTTACCAAGAGCATAGGAAACCGGATGATGCAATCGCTTTTTCCCCTGGGTTGGGGACATTACCTCGCAGGAGGCCTCCTGATCGGGGTGGGTGTCAGCCTTCTATTCATTGCGACCGGCTGGATCGGCGGCATGAGCAGTGTATTCACCAGCACCTGGTCATTTGTATCACGCCGGGGGTTTTTCCAACATGAGCGATTTGTCGGAACGCGGGTCTGGCGCCTGGTATACGCTGGCGGGCTGGTCATTGGTGCCGGCCTCTGGTGGCTATTGCTTGGCCCCGGCGAGCGCCTGCAAACCGGCATTCCGGCGTGGCAACTGGGTGCAGGCAGCGTGCTGGTGGGATTTGGCGCGCGAATGGCCAACGGTTGTACCTCGGGTCATGGCATTTGTGGCCTCAGTTCGTTCCAATGGCCATCCCTGGGTGCAGTACTGATCTTTATGGCCACAGGCGCGTTGGCAGCCAATATGGTCATCTTTCTGGGAGGTCACTGATGTCAGTTCCAAAATTTTTGGCCATCCTGGCCAGTGGTGGCTTCTTTGGCTTTGGACTTGCGCTCTCGAGCATGGTGTCTCCCGAGGTAGTCCTGGGATTTTTGCGCTTTCAGGACTATGGCTTGATGCTGGTCATGGGTGGAGCAGTTTGTATCACCACGGTGGCCTACCAGTTGACTCCCCGTCTGTTGGGCCGCCCGCTATTGGGCGAGCAATTTGCAATCCGGCCGTCGCTTCTGGATCGCGACACCATTCTCGGGTCTGCCATTTTCGGCTTGGGGTGGGGCATCTGCGGTGTTTGCCCCGGTCCGGCGATTGCCGGTTTGGGAACAGGGAACTGGGATTTGCTGCTGGTCGTGGCGGGCATTGCCGTTGGAGCCTACGCGCAAGGGTGGCTCAAGGACGCAAAATAACCGGCTAGAACCAGTGTACAGTTTCGCCCACCTTCAACCCAACTGCATTTTCCTATGCCCACGATTCGAATCCTGACCTCTGCACTGCTGTCTGCAGTCTTTCTGATGCAACCCGCTTTGGCCCAAAACAAAGCGACCATCAGCAAATCGGTGACTGAATTCCACAAACTATCTCAGGGGCTGGCCGCCAGCCTCGCGGATCTTGGTAAGCGTGCCACGACTGCATCTCCCAACGACAAGGACATGCTCAAACTGGTAACCAATCAACTCAGCCTGGTAGACGCCACCGCCGACGGCGTGCTGGCGCTCGGAGTGGTTGGTGCCGAGGTGCGCGACGCTGGTGACCTGGCCATTGTCAAGAAGCACCTCGGGACCCGCTGCTCGGCTCTCAAGTCACTGGCGGAAGGCAGCGGGAAATATGTCGGCAGCCTGGCCTCCAACATTGCAGCCGTTGCCACTGCAGCTGAGGTGACCAAGGCGCGCGACCTGGTCGTCCAGATGGGCCAACACACGCTGTGTAATGCGAGCGGCGGAAAGAACACATGACAAAACGAATTGTTCGCTTGAGCGCCCTGCTCGCGTGCACCTTGATAACACCCGCCCTCCTGGCTCAAACTGCACCGCCACCGGCGACTCCTGCCTCTGCACCAGCGTTGCCAACACTGCGAGCCGAAGTACGCACGCCTTTGCTGGAGGCACAAGCCCTGATCGTTGAAAAAAAATACGCACCAGCGAAACTGAAGACGCAGGAAGCCTCAGCCATCGCCAACAAAACGCCTTATGAGGACTACATCACGGCCCGTGTGGCTCTGTCGATTGCAAACGGTGAGGATGACGCCCCCGCAGCGGCGCAGTTTCTGGAGCGCATACTGCAGCTCACCGCCAACGAAACCTGGCTCAAGCCCGACGACGCGCAGCACCTGATGCATGCGGTGGGAATCAACCAGTACCGGTCAAAGGATTACGCTCAGGCGGCGATCTGGTTTGAGCGCAATCTCAAAGCCGGCGGGGCCGATGAGGCGGTCAAGGACGCACGCATCCGGTCTTATCTGCTCAGTGGGAATTTGCAACGTGGCAGCGAGTTGCTGAATGACGAAATTTCCCTGAACGAAAAAGCAGGGAAGACTCCTGCACAGGCGTACCTGGAGATGCTGGCGCAGGCCCGCAATGGCTTGAAGGACACCGCAGGCTCCACGCGTACCCTTGAAATGCTGGTGCAGTACTACCCCAGCAAAGACCACTGGCGCTCTCTGATCAACCGCATGTGGGGACGTGCCGACCTGGCACCCCAGCTCCAGCTTGACGTGTTCCGTCTGGCTTTTCATACCGGCACGCTGGAGGAAACCACTGACTACACCGAATACATCGACTTTGCCCAAAAAGCCGGCTTTTCAGCCGAGGCGTTGCGCGTCTTTGACCAGGGCGTGACAGCCGGCCAGATGGGCACCACCGATGCCCAGAAAAAACTGCGCATCAAGCTGACCCAGGAAATCGATCAGGATCGCAAGACCATGGCAGCAGATACCGTTGCCGCACTAAAGAAACCCGATGGCCTGGCGCTGTTCAACATCGGCTTCAACATGGTCAGCATGCAACAAGTCGACAAAGGACTGGAGCTGATGGAAAAGGCCATCGCCAAGGGCATGGCCAAGCGCCCGTCGGATGCCCGCTTGCGCATGGCCGTAGCCTACGCGCAGGGTGGGCAAACCGACAAAGCACTGCAAACCTTTGCCACCGTGTCAGGCCCTGAGGGGCTGGACGAGCTGGTTCGTTACTGGAAGTGGGCTGTCCGTAAACCGTGACTCTGAACAGGATGGGGCGCCAGCCCCACCCACGATCAGGGCCGCGTCAGGCGCAACACCTCACCCACACGGGCCCGGGCTATGTCCTCAGCCCGAAAAGGCAATGCAGGCCACTCCTTGCGTGAATACAGGCGCATCTGGTCATTGGCGTGCGGCGAGGTTGGGTCGGTGCTCTGCCCGTACGTCAAAATGCCACTCGCAACTGGTCCTTGCGCGTCAAACGTCACACTTTGCACGTAACTGCTGCCGTAGTCGATGGTCAGTCCTTTGGCGCTGATGCCCTGCGCAAACTGATTGCCCAGGTTGTTGAGGACACCTTCAACCTCTTCCCCGCCATGCAGGGCGATGGCCTCGTCGGTAATCAGCGGGCGCTGCACGGCACCCAGGGGCGCATCCAGCGCAAAGCCTGCGGCGCGCACGGCCTTGACGGCAGTGCCAAGGCTTTCCCACACCTTCATGGCCACTGCGGCATCAGCCATTTTCAGACCAGCTGGTGTGGCTGCCGGTTGCGCCAGATCAAAGGCCACACGGTGCAAGCCAGGCACCGTGCGCACCGTGCGCCAGAACTCGCGGAACAGATGTGCACCGCGCGAATCGAGGTTATTGGTGCGGTCCCAGCCACGCAGGGCCGCACAACCATCACGCGCTTCGGCAGTAGGGGCATCCCCGCAAGCTGCCAGCAGGTCGGGCACAACCACGCTTGCCATGAAGTTGCGGTTGGAAAACATCTGGGCTTGCGCGGCTGCAGGCGTGACCTTGCCACGCGCCAGCATTTCAGGAATCTCGGTCAAGCCGGCACGGGTGCGCGGGCGCGTGATAGCGTCCGTCCCGACCATGGGCGAAATGCCCGACCACTTTTGCAATGGGTTGGTATAAAAAAATCCGTCATTGCTGTTGTGAATCCAGTCGGTGCGCACTGTGGTCGGCATGCGCTCCATCGGGATCAGCCCAGGAACCGGCGAAGCCGGGTCCTTGCGCCAGTCGCAGTCACTCTTGGAACCATCCAGCACCACCAGCCCGGCGGCAGGAAGCAAAGCGGCAGCAGGCTTGCTAGGGGCGCATCGCTGCAACTGTGCGGCATCCACATCCGGCACCACGGACACATCGGCATAAAGCGTGTTCCCATGCCGGTCCGCCGCCAGGGTGTTGACCCACGGCGTGCCAATATTCTTCATGGCGTTGCGCACTTCCTGAACGTTGCGCGCGCGGCCAAAACCAAGAGATGAGTCCGTGGCACGCACGTTGCCAATGTTGGCGTCTTTGAGTGCGTAGGCAGTCTTGGCGGTCCAGTTGAGTCCTGCCCGTGGGATCACGATGACCGGGCCCCAGCGGGTAGACCAGATGGTCTGCGTCTTTGACTGCAGGCTACCATCCGCCGCGGGCACCTGAATACTCACGGTGCGCGGTGTCATCTTGACGGTTTGCCCATCGACCACATAGCTGGTAGGGTCGCCGGCGGCCAGGGTCAGCTCGTGCAGGGTGAAACGCTTGCCGGTGGACACAGTGTGTGACCAGGCCACATCCTTGTTGAAACCAATCGTCACATTCGGAAAATTGCCAATGCCAACACCCATCACGTCCAGGTTGCCGGGAATGGTGAGGTGCACTTGCCAGAAACGGTTGACACCCGCCCAGGGGAAGTGGGGGTTACCCACCAGCAAGCCACTGCCATTGGCTGTGGTGTCCTTGCCAAAAGCCCATGCATTTGAGCCCAGCGGCGAGTCCAGCAACCCTGCCTCGCGCATGGCGTCTGCCGCATCAGCGAGATTCACGGCGGACGAAAGCGCCGCAGTGGGTGCCGGCGCAGGAACCGGTGCGGGTGGCCGCGCACCCAGCATAGCGTCCGCCAAGGCTGCCGTGGCGGCCTGCACCGCTGTCAGCTCGCCCTGGCGGCGAAATTCGGCCAGTGTCATGGGACGCACCCAAGGCTGGTTGTTGCAGACAACCGGCAGCTTGCCGGCGTTGTCGGCGAGATAGCGGTTGTAGCCGGCGACGGCACCGCGCGCCAAAGCCAGAGACTCCGCACTGGCATCGGCGGACCAGACACGCTCCAGCGCAGCATCGTCCATATGGGCAGCCATGAAGAAGTCAATCTGCTCGTTGGGGAACATGCGCCGCGCCAGCAAACCCGGGGTGGATGCACCGAAGTAGCGCGAACGCTCGCCACGCACGGTGACCAGCTGATTGGCGGTCATACAGACATTGTCCTGGGCATAGGCGTAGGCCATGGCGTAGGCCAGGGTCTCAGGGTCGCCCGCGCTGATGTGGGGCACACCATTGGCGGTACGCTGAATGGTGGCCGTGCGGGCGTCCGTTCCCATGGGCGGACTGGCGCAGGCAGCCAGCAAAGCAGCAGCTGCCAACGGGGCCAGCCGCAGGGCCAATGGAGGGGCAGATCGGGCAACGCGTTGGGTCATGGAATCTCCTGAAAAATGGGCCAATGGTGCCGGCAATGATGGCGGCATTCGCACCGGTGCGCCATGCGTGTTGTCCCCTATGCGACTGGTCTTTTGCGACTGGTCCTTGATGGCAGACGCCTCCTGAAAGTGCTATATTATTTATAGCTGTCTACGCATATCCTACGGGGGCTAGAGGCATATTTAATCCTTATTCCGCGCGCCAAGCGCCCGCTCCAGGCGCAACAGCCGTTGGTCAGCAGGCTGCACCTGCCCGAGCCTGTCGGCCCAGACGCGGGCGTTTTTGAACTGTTGTTCATGAAAGTAAAAAGCCGCCAGGGCATAGAGCACGTCTGCGTCTGCGGTCGCGTCCATCTCACCCGCGCGGGCAGCCACCAGTAGCGACTGCTCGGCGGCCTTGGTCTGGCCGGCCTTTTGGTACGCCAGGCCCAGGTTGTAGTGAACGCGTGCGCGCCGGGCCAGAAGTTTGGCAGCCTGCTGCAGCGCCACCAGGGATTCTTTCGTTTGTCCGTCCTGGGCGAGTAGCAGGCCCAGCGCGTACTGCATCTCGCCAACCGCGGGAACACGTGACAAGCCATCTCGCAGCACCGCCTGCGCATCATGGGTGCGGCCCTGCTCGGCCAGCATCTGCGCCAAATTGAGTCGCGCCGGGGAAAAATCCGGGTCGAGCTTCAATGCCTCAAGGTATTGCTGCTCGGCCAATTCGGGCTGGCCCGTATTTTGGTGCATCACGGCCAGATTCAAACGCGCGCCTGGCATATCCAGGCTCAGGCGCTGAACGGACATGTATTCGGTCACAGCATGGTCGAACGGGCCGCGTAACTCTGCATCGAACTGCTGGCGAGGGATGGTCGACAGGCTGCGCACGGCGGCCATGCGCACAGCGCGAAGCGGATCACTCAGGCGCGAACCCAGCACCTCGATCCTGCGTCCAGGCGCCAGCGCGGACAGACTGTCAGCAGCGGCCGCACGCACGTCGGCCGAGGTGTCAGACAAGGCCGCGATGCGAATGGGCAGCCCGGTAACGCCATCACCCCGCAGCGCGTCCAGCGCCGTTGCACGAACAATCGGGCTGGCGGCAGAATCGGCGATGACGCCAACCAACGCACCGGGTGCAGTGGCCTTACCCGCCCTGTAGCTGGCGAACACCTCGCCATAGTGCATGTCCTGTTGCCGCTTGGGGCCATACCACTGGACCACACGGCGCGCCGCCCACTCCGGCGTTTCTTTGGTATGGCAATTGTTGCAGGCGTTGGGCGAGCCGGTCTTTGGTGTCAGGTCGGGCCGCGGAACCCGCAAGCTGTGGTCGGGTCGACGCTGGATGCCCATATAGAGCCTGGACGGCATATGGCAGCTCACACACTGCGCACCGGGCGACCCTGCCGCATGGAAATGGTGGCTGGTCGAGTCGTAGCTGCCTGCCGCACCGGGGAACGCTGCATTGTGTTGGCTGGCGTGGCACTGCAGACACAAGGCGTTACCCGGCTGGCGCAGCTTGCCGGTGTGGGGGTTGTGGCAGTTGGTGCAGGTCACCCCCATCTTGAACATCTTGCTTTGTCGAAACGAACCATCCACAAAGACTTCCTCGGCGCTCTGCTGACCGTCTGCGTGGTACAGGCCCTCACGCAACACAGTGGGCAAGAAATGGTCCATCAACGGTTGCCCTGGCTCGCCGGTCACAGAAAGCTCGCTGCGCCGCGAGTGGCAAGGTGTGCAGATTTCCTGTGCCACACGCGGGTCCCGTGTACCGGGCCGGACGGTCAAACCCATGGCGTCGGTACGGTTCAACTTCGGCCTCTCTGCCTCAGTGGCTTTGGCCCAATTGACATGCGCTTCGCCCGGCCCGTGGCAGGCCTGGCAGGACACATTGACTTCCTTCCACTTGGAGTCGAAGGAGTCGGTAGCTGCGTCATAGCGTCGTTCATAACCCGTCGTGTGGCAAACGATGCACATGGTATTGGCGGTCTGGTAGCGGCCCGTCCAGTGCAGCACATCGCCCGGCGGCGTCTTCTCATTGGGCCGCAGGTGGTACCACTGCTTCTTCTGATCGTCCCAGGCAATCTGCAGTGCCTGCAGACGTCCGCCCGGCATCTCAATCAAATACTGCTGCAGCGGCTCAACCCCAAAGGTGTACTTGATTTCAAAATCGGCCAAGTTGCCATTGGGACCGTCGGTGGTGACAAAAAAACCGTCCTCGCGCTTGAAGAAACGCGAGGTCACTCCGCTGTGCTTGAACTGCCGCCCGTCAAAAGCTCCCCGCACACTTGCGGGCGTAGCCAGCGCCATGGCTTGTGCATGGTGGGAAGAACTCCATTGCTTGGCCTGCTCTGCGTGGCATGACAAGCAGGTGTCATTGCCAACGTATGCGACGGGCTCGGTGAGCGTACTCTTCCCGGACGTGGCGTTCTCTGTCTGCGCGTCAGGTAGTGACCTCTGAACGTGCCATACCAACCCGCCAACCAGAACGGCCAGGCCGATCGCCAGGGCGGGGACCAGCAGTCGCTTAAGCATTCAAGGTGCGATTTTGCGCTTCAGTGCATTGGCGATCGGGCGCGGCAGGTTGGCCAACGACTGCAAAATATGTGGTAGCACCCGCAGCTTCAATCCAGCCAAGGTCGGGGGCACGATGGCCTCGATCAGGTGGGGGCCGGGCGTGCGCAATGCGTGCTCCAAGGCGGCCACGAACTCATCGGTAGTGGTTGTTCGGCGGGACGACACCCCCATGCCTTCCCCGAGATGCACAAAATCCAGCGCGGGCGTGCGCAAGTCAAGCTGGGCCCGGGCCTTCTCGCCCACATTGCCGGCACCCACCCGTTGCAGCTCAATGTTGAGAACAGCATAGGAACGATTGTTGAAGATGATGCTGATGACATCGAGCTTCTCGCGCGCCATGGTCCACAGGGCCTGAATGGTGTACATGGACGAACCGTCGCCCGCCAGCGCAATCACCTTGCGATCCGGGCAGGCAATCGCAGCACCGACGGCACTGGGCAGCCCTTGGCCGATGGCGCCGCCGGTGAGGGTAATCACGTCGTGGCGGGGCGCACCGGCGGTGTACATCGCCAGCATGAGGCCCGAGGTGATGGCCTCGTCGACAAGGATGGCGTTTTCTGGCATGAGTTGCCCCAGCGCCTTGCACACCTTGTCGGCGGTGAACTTGCCACGGGGCAGACCCGGACGCTTCAAAGCCTGCAGCACGGGCATGGCCTGCGCAGCCCCCACGGCCTTGGACAGCTTGTCCAGGCTACCCAGCACCTCCTGCTTGATGGAGGCCAGTTCGAACAACTGGCAACCATCGGGCACCAGGTAGCTCTTTTTCCCGGGATAGGCGAAAAACGCAACAGGCGCTTTGACGTCGACCAGAATGAGGTTATTCAGCCCTGCCAACTGCACCGAAGCCAGTTCGGCCAGGTAGGCAATTCGCTCAACAGGCGGCAAGCCGGCACCACGCTCCAGACGGGTCGGGAACACCTCCGAAAACAGCTTGGCACCGGTCCGGGCGGCGATGCGCGCCACGGCCATCAGAGCAGGCGCACGCAAGGCACGGCCACCTAGCAAGATGGCCGTTTTGCCCCCACTCTGCAGTGCTGTCGCAATAGCCGCCACGGTGGCATCGTCTGCTGCGGGCGGCGGGGAAATTTTGGGCGCGGGTTTGGGCACACCACCCTCGCCCCACGACACATCGGCTGGCAGGATCAGCGTGGCGACCTGTCCGGGTGGCCCCATGCAGGCTGCAATGGCTTCCACGGCGTCCTGGCACAGTGCTTCCGTGCTTTTGGAGGTGCGCACCCAGGGTGACACATTGCGGGCCACCGTTTCAATGTCGGACTGCAACTGCGAGTCGTACTGCGTGTGGTAGGTGGCGTGGTCTCCCACGATATTCAAAATGGGGACCTTGCCCTTGCGTGCGTTGTGCAAGTTGGCCAGGCCGTTACCCAGGCCACAACTCAGGTGCAAAAGCGTGGCGGCGGGTTTTTCGGCCATGCGTGCATAGCCGTCAGCCGCACCCGTTGCCACACCTTCGAACAGTGTGAGTACCGCTCGCATTTCTGGCACCGTATCGAGCGCCGCCACGAAGTGCATCTCGGAAGTGCCGGGGTTGGAAAAACAGGTGGTGATACCGGCATTGACCAGGGTCTGTATCAGAGCATTCGCGCCGTTAGACATTGAGTCTCCTTGTTGTTCTGACAGGGTGAAAGACATTGTGAATGTCACAGACCCCGGCCTGAGTTGATAGAGCGTGCCGCAGCACGCGCAGTGAGAATGCAGCCAGGCAGGAAGGTGCCCTCCAGTGAACGTTTGCCGCTGGCACCGCCGCCGCCAAAACCTGCTGCTTCGCCCACGCAATACAGGCCCGGCAAGGGCTGGCCCGCGGCGTTGAGCACCCTGCTCTGCAAGTCGGTCTGCAAGCCACCCAGGCTCTTGCGGGTAATGAGCTGCATCTGAATCGCAATAAAGGGCCCGGCACCTCGCTTTTGCAGCGGCGCGGGTTTGCAGGTGCGCAGCTTGTCCGGCCCCCAGTGGCGGGCGTGCTCGATACGGCGGATCTGGTCATCATTGACCACCGAATCGCCCCTTGAAAAGTTGGCGTCAAAGGCATCGGCGGTGCGTTGCAGCACCTCTGGCTTCACGTCCTGGGTGCCGGCAAGCGCATTCATCTTGGCTGCCAGACCTGCCAGGGTCTCATCGACCAGGAAATGTTTGCTCTCGGCAGCCATTTGCCTGACCAGCCGGTGATTGCCCAGCAGGGTTTCCTTGAGAAACAGCGGGAACTGTAGATCGCGGATGCGTTGGTTGTGTTCCGAGCCGGAAATGGCGAATTCCTTGGCCGCGATGCGCCAATTCATGAGCTGCCAGGTATAGGACTTCTCCTGTGCCGCAACCCGCTGGCACAACGCATGGGTGTCAAATCCGGTGACCAGCGGCTCTGGCCCGATGCGCTCCCCCTTGTGGTTTAGCCACAGAGCGGACTTGCAAGGGATCGCCGACAGGCCGTGGCCCTCAAAATGCGGCTGCGGGTGCGCAAAGCCTGCAGCGTAGTTCCACATCTCGCCGGCATGTGTGATCTGCCCACCCAAAGTAGCCACCAAATGGTGCAGCTTGCCATCGGCAAAGGGGTGCGCGCCATTGAGCATGGTGGCGGGCATGGGTCGACTCTTGACCCAGTTGGCTCGCGTCTCTTCGTGGCTACCGTTGATGCCGCCCATGGCCAGCACCACGGCCTGCGCGCCAAAGCGCAACTCCTCGCCAGTCAGTTCATTGACACCAACGGCCCCGGTGACGTTGCCGCTTTCAGCCACCAGTGCCGTGATGCGATGGCGGCTGAGCAGGTTCAACCGGTTACCGGTGTTGGCCTGGTGCATCACCTCAATCATGCGCCGCGTGAGGTGCCGCGAGGTGCCCCATACCACGTGGTAGCGCGGCAGGGTGTTGCCATCGCCCTGCATGCCACGCTCCACCCAATTCACCGCCGGCATGAACTTGAGTCCATGGTCAATGACCCAGTCGTAGACCTGCTCGCGCGAGTGATCCACGTAGTACGAAGCCCACTGGCGCGGCAACACATCGGTCTCGCCCAGTTCACCAAAGCGCAGCCAATCGGCCAAGGCAATTTCGGGCGAGTCCTTGAGCTTCATGCGCCGCTGCATGGGCGTGTCCACCAGGGCCATACCGCCAAATGCCCATAACGCCAAGCCCCCCAGGCGCTCGGGCGTGTCGCGGTCCACCAGGGTCACGCTTTTGCCAGCGCGCAGGCACTCGATGGCGGTCACAATGCCGGCCAGGCCGCCGCCTACCACCAGCACGTCAGATTCAATGGGCTTGCTCATAGGCTACGCGGGCTAAATCGCCTGCCCCAAACGCCCCACGCCCTCTTCAATTTTTGCCACATCCGCCGTGGCAAAGCTCAGCCGCAACGTGGCCAGATCGGGGTTGTTGGCATAAAACGGGGCACCTGGCACGAAAGCCACACCCTTCTCTATCGCGCGCTTGGCCAGTTCGCCACCATCGGCTACTTTGCCGCCAGCGCCGGTCAGTCGCGCCCAGACGAACAGTCCACCCTGGGGTTGTACGAACTCAATGGCATCGCCCAACTCCTTATGTAGCGCATGGCCCATGGCCAGCGCCCGCTCGGCATACACCTTGCGCACATGGGCCAGCGTGGCCGGCATGCGCCCGGCCTTCAGGTATTGCGCGGCGGTGGCCTGGGCGAAGGTGCTGGTGTGGGCATCGCTGAACTGCTTGCACATGGTGGCTTTGCCCAGCAGCTCGGGTGGCGCGATCATCCATCCCACACGCAGGCCGGGGCTTAGCACTTTGCTCAATGATCCGCAGTGTGCCAGCAACTCGCGGCTGCCCGGCACACCGGCGCTCAGGGCCAGCAGTGACGGCGGCGGTGCGTCATTGAAATACAAGTCGCCGTAGGGGTCGTCTTCCACAATCAGCGTCTGGTATTGCACTGCCAGTTCCAGAACGCGCTTGCGGCGCTCCAGACTCAGCATCGCCCCGCTGGGGTTGCCGAAGGTGGGAATCAAGTAGACGAACTTCGGTTTGTGTTCTGCAATCAGCGCCTCGAGCTGCTCCACCTGCACGCCGCTGGCGTCAATCGGTGCGCTGATCAACTCTGCCCCATAGAGGCGAAAGCATTGGATGGTGGCCAAAAAGGTGGGGCCTTCCACGATTACCTTGTCGCCCGGGCTGATCATGGTCTTGCCCAGCAGGTCCAGCGCCTGCTGACTGCCGGTGGTGACGATAAGGTTCTCGGGAATCAGGTCTTGCACGCCCTTGCCTTGCATGAAGGCAGCCAGTTGTTCTCGCAGCGGGTTGTGGCCTTCGGTAGCGCCATATTGCAGCGTGGCACCCGGTTCATGGGTCAGCGCGGCGTTGACCGCCTCGCGAATGCCTTCCACATCAAACATTGCGGGGTCTGGAAACCCCCCTGCAAAACTGATGATGCCGGGCTTGCCCAGCAGTTTGAAAAGTTCACGGATAGCGGAAGTTTCCACATGGTTCAGGCGGGTGGCAAATTGGAGTGGCATGGTGGCTTGTGCGTAGTGGCTTGGTTGAAATGGCTACCGCGCGATGGTAGCGCCTGGGCGGCAGCACCCGCCTGATGCGCTTTTTGCATAAGGCCATGAATGAGGGCAATTCTGCATATCCAGAGCCACGGCGCAGGCCTAGAATCCGGCACATCCAAAAGATAACCCGGAGCTCCCAATGACCCATTCCACGCTCGACGAGCTGCTCTCCTTTACCCGGGAACACGCAGGTCCCTCGTCCACACACCTTGCCAGTTTCGTGGCAGCTTATTTCGATAACACCGACCCGGATGAACTGCAGGCCCGCGGCCACGCCACTCTGTTCGCCATTGCCAACGCACATTGGCGCTTGCTTGACGTAGCGCGCCCGGCCAACGCAGCCAAGGTTCGCGTTTTCAACCCCACGCTGGCGGAGGATGGCTTTGTCAGTGACCACACGGTGGTGCAGATCGTCAATGACAACATGCCCTTCCTGGTCGACTCGGTCACCATGGCGGTCAACCGCAGCAACCGCACCGCCCACTGGATTGTTCACCCTCTAATGAGCGTGACGCGTGACCCCCAGGGCAGGGTCATGGACATCAGCAGCGCAGCAGCAGCCAACGTTGCGGGTCGCCATGACCCGGTGGAATCCCTGATTCTGGTGGAATGCGACCGCATCGTCAGCAGCACTGAGCAAATGGCCCTGGCCAGCGAGTTGGAGCGTGTGCTGTGCGACGTGCGCGGCGCCGTGCAAGACTGGCACCCCATGCTCGAGCGCGCCCAGGCCATGGCTGCTGCTGCGTCTGGTTCTTCGCTTTCGGCATCGGGCCGCCAGGAGGGTGTTGATTTTTTACGCTGGCTTGAAGACAGGCACTTCACCTTCCTGGGAGCGCGCGATTACGACCTTAAGCGCGATGGCGATGTGGTCAGCCTGGTGGCTAAACCCGAAACCGGTCTGGGCATCCTGCGTGGCGAAGTCAAGACGCTGGAAACACGCCTGCCACCCGAAGCCGTTGCACTGCTGGAGTCAAACGAGCTGGTGCTGGTCACCAAGGCCATGACGCGCGCAACCGTGCACCGCCCCGCCTGGCTGGACTATGTGGCCGTAAAACGCTTCGATGCGGCAGGCACGGTGGTAGGCGAAGCCCGCTTTCTGGGCCTATACACGGCCACAGCCTACACCGCTGCCGTCGGTGATATCCCCCAAGTGCGCAGCCGCATCGCCGCAGTCATGGCGGCCGCCGGTGTGGTGCCCGACAGCCACGCAGCCAAATCGCTGCAGTCGATTTTGGATGTGTACCCGCGCGATGAGCTGTTCCAGATCGACACCGCCACATTAACCGAGCACGCCATCGGCATATTGCGCCTGCAAGAACGCCAGCGCACGCGCTTGTTCTTGCGCCGCGACCCGTTTGGCCGTTTTACCTCGGCTCTGGTTTTTGTGCCTCGGGAGCGGTTCCACACCGAACTGCGTATCAAGATCGGCAACGAACTGATGGCGGCACTGGACGGCCAATCCATTGAGTTCACGCCCATGCTGACCGACAGCCCGCTGGCACGCATTCATTACCTGGTGCGGGCCAAAGAGAGCGCTCCGTACAACGTGAGTCTGTCGGCACTGGAGGCCCGCATCACGCGACTGACCCAGCGCTGGGAAGACGACTGCACCACCGAACTGCTGCGCGCCCACGGCGAGGGCCCGGGTCTGGCACTGGCGCACCGATTTTCCGAGGCATTTTCAACGTCATACCGGGAAGACTTCTCGGCCCAGGTGGCTGCTGAAGACGCCGATATGCTGGTGGCTCTGTCACCCGCATCTCCGCTGGCCGTCAAGCTGTACCGTCCGCTGGACGCCGGGGCGGGTATGTTGCGCTTCAAGATTTACAACATCGCCAAAGTGGCGCTATCGGACTCCCTGCCCGTGCTCGAGCGCATGGGCGCGCGCGTGCTTGACGAACGTCCGTACCGCATTGGCACCAATGACAGCGCACTGTGGATTCACGACCTGGGCCTGCAACTGCCCCCCGACACGGATCTGGCCACTGTCAAGGACCGTTTTGAAGCCCTGTTCGCCACCGCCTGGCGCGGCGAGGTGGAAAGCGACGACCTGAATAAGCTGGTACTGGTGACGCATCTGGATGCGCGGGCAATCTCCGTGCTGCGGGCCTACACGCGCTACTTCAAGCAGCTGGGCTTTGCCTTTAGCCAGACCTATATCGAAGCCACGCTGAACAAGAACGCAAGCATTGCACAGGCCATCATCAACCTGTTCATGGCCCGCTTTGACCCGACAGCGACCGGTGACCGCGCCGCAGCGCAACAGGACCTGAAGCAGCAAATCGACGCTGCCTTGGGCAAGGTCGCCAGCCTGGACGAAGACCGAATCCTGCGTCAGTTTGTCGCCAGTGTGTTGGCGACCCTGCGGACCAACCTCTGGCAGACAGCCACAGCGGGTGGGGCCAAGCCCTACCTGAGCTTCAAACTCAACCCGCGCGAAGTGCCCGGCGTACCCGAGCCCAAGCCGCTGTTTGAAATCTGGGTCTACTCGCCCCGGGTCGAGGCCCTGCACCTGCGCATGGGCAAGGTGGCACGCGGCGGGCTGCGCTGGTCCGACCGCCGCGAAGATTTCCGCACGGAAATCTTGGGGCTGGTCAAGGCCCAGCAGGTCAAGAACACGGTCATCGTTCCGGTGGGATCCAAGGGTGGCTTTGTGCCCAAGAACCTGCCGCCGGCAAGCGAGCGGGACGCGTGGATGGCCGAGGGTATTGCCTGCTACAAGATTCTTCTCTCGGGCATGCTGGACGTCACGGACAACATCGTCAAAGGTGCCATCGTGCCGCCCGCCAACGTGGTGCGCCACGACGTCGATGACCCCTACCTGGTCGTGGCGGCAGACAAGGGCACTGCCACCTTCTCCGACATTGCCAACGGCGTGTCGGCCGATTACGGTTTCTGGCTGGGCGATGCGTTTGCATCGGGTGGCTCCGTTGGCTATGACCACAAAAAGATGGGCATCACTGCACGTGGCGCCTGGGAGGCGGTCAAGCGTCACTTCCGAGCAATCAATATCAACACCCAGACCACGCCATTCACAGTGGCCGGCATTGGCGACATGTCGGGCGATGTGTTTGGCAACGGTATGCTGCTGTCAGAGCACATTCAACTGGTGGTAGCGTTCGACCACCGCCACATCTTCATCGACCCAACGCCCGATATCGGGCGCTCCTTTGCCGAGCGCCAGCGCCTGTTCAACCTGCCACGCTCAAGCTGGGACGACTTCGACAAGAGCCTGATCTCCCAAGGCGGTGGCGTGTATCCGCGCACAGCCAAGTCGATCGCGCTGAGCCCTCAAGCACGTGCCGTGATCGGCATTGAGGCGCAGGAATTGGCGCCGGTCGAACTTCTGAAGGCCATTTTGCAGGCGCCCGTGGACCTGCTCTACAACGGCGGCATCGGCACCTACGTCAAAGCCAGCTTCGAGACCCATGCGCAGGCAGGCGACAAGGCCAGCGACGCCTTCCGCGTCAACGGCTGCGAGTTGCGTTGCAAGGTAATGGCCGAGGGGGGCAACCTGGGCTGCACCCAGAACGGCCGGATTGAATACGCCCAAAAAGGTGGGCTGATCTACAGCGATGCGATCGATAACTCAGCCGGGGTGGACTGCTCCGACCACGAGGTCAACATCAAGATCCTGCTGGGTGCCATTGTCGAGGCCGGCGACCTGACGCTCAAGCAGCGCAACGACCTGCTGGCCTCCATGACCGACGAAGTCGGCCACTTGGTGTTGCAGGACAACTACTATCAAACACAGGCACTGGACATTGCATCGCACCGACCGATGTATGTGCTGGATGGTCAGCAGCGTCTGATGCAATGGCTCGAAGGCAGCAACCGCTTGAACCGTGCGATCGAATTTCTGCCCACCGATGATGAAATCGCCAAACGCCGCGCCCGCAAGGTCGGACTGACGGCACCGGAGAACGCCGTCGTTCTGGCCTACGCCAAGATGGCCGTGTTTGACGAACTGGTGGCCAGCAACCTGCCGGATGACCCATTCTTTGGCCGGGCGCTCAAAGCCTACTTCCCACAGGTACTGACCGAGAAATTTGGCACCGCCATTGGCGCACATCCGCTCAAACGTGAAATCATTGCGACCCATACCACCAACACGTTTCTCAACCGCACGGGCGCCACTTTTGTGAACTTTATAGCCGCGGAATCGGGAGCCGCAACGGCCGATGTGATCCGCGCCTTTACTCTGGCCCGAGAGATTTTTGACCTCGAGCCACTGTGGGACCAGCTCGATGCGCTGGACTACAAGGTCGAGGCAAAGTTGCAACTTGACTTGTTATCCAAATTGATCGCTATTGCCCAACGCGCATCACGCTGGATGCTACGCATCCGCGCGCAAGGCACGGACCTGCCGACGCTGATCCAGCGCTATCAACCGGCGGCGCGCGAAATGAGGGCGAATCTAGCCCATTGGTTGCCTGCGACGGCACAAACCAGCTGG
>JAIPDC010000061.1 GCA_021737865.1 Rhodoferax sp. | reverse complement strand
CGTAATGACGCCGCCAACTGTGTGAATGCAGGTTGCCGTCTGCACAGTCCCAAAATCAGTCGAGTACGGCATGCTTGCAAAACTCTTCCCGGTTGAGAAGCTTGCATACCCAATTGAACTTTTCTGGATTTCGTAATTGATGTCGGCTTTTCCGCCATCCAGATCGCGCAGGGTCACCAAGCCCCAGAAGTCCATCGACCCGCCACTTTGCGGTTGGTTGAAGTCAAAGCCAATCGCCAACTCGCGGCGTACACCATTGGTTGTTAGGGCATCAATCAACCACTGCGCATTCACGTCCCAGGTGCCAGGGTTGTCGCCGGCCACCAGGCCATTGTTTAGCGGGTTTGACAAGTTGCCCAAGGCCACAGTCGTTCCGTCTGCCTTGCCCATGGCCAGGAAATGATCAGCTCCGGTATCGTTGCTCTTGAACCCGTCTTCGACCATGGCCGAGTTTGGCGCGATGTCACCGTTACCCTGTGCGCCGCCGCCTGCCGTGACGACGATGTAGCTATCGAGTTGCCCTTGTGGTGTGGGGATGACGTAGCCGCCATCAGCCACCGTGGTTTGCTCGGCCTTGCCCGCAAGGTAATTGAGGAATGGGGCAGAGCAGCTGACAACGTCGCCCCAGTTTTGGCAGGCCACGGAGTTTTTGTCGATCGCTACGTCATAAACCGCCAATGGGCCGGCGACTGCCAGTGTCGATGCGGTCATGCACATGCCATACAGGCTGCTGAGCAGGGCTAACTTTTTGGTCTTCATGGTGTTCCTCTTTTCTTCACAGTTGTGGGGATCGAGGTTCTTACGCATCAAATATGCCACCGTGATTTTTTCCAATAGTGACAAAGGGTTAGGCTTTTTCCCGGGCGATGAGGGCCTGCCATTTGTAAAAAATTCCGACAGAAGCAAGACCTGCATGGCCGCTGCGCGTGGAGGCGCACACTGCGGCCGACATAATGAACAGCATGCACACCATTGAAGAACTGCGCAGCGGCGCCTTGGCTGGAACCCGCCGCCTCGATTTGTCCTGCGGGCTGCGCACCCTGCCACCGGAAGTGTTTGACCTGGCCGATACGCTGGAGGTACTTAACCTCTCGGGAAACCTGCTCAGTAGCTTGCCGCACGATTTGGCTCGCCTGAAAAAACTCAAAGTCATTTTCTGTTCGGATAATCCTTTTGCCCAGTTGCCTGATGTGCTGGGTGAATGTGAGGCGCTTCAGGTGGTTGGGTTCAAGGCTTGTCGCATCAAGGATGTGCCGGGCGCCGCGCTGCCCCCGGCGCTGCGCTGGCTGATATTGACTGACAACGCCGTAGCCACCTTGCCCAGCGAATTGGGCCAACGTCCGGCACTGCAAAAGCTGATGTTGGCAGGAAACCGGTTGCGTGAGTTGCCGCCGGACCTCGCGGGCTCTCACCGTTTGGAACTGATGCGCCTGGCGGCCAATCAGCTGACGCGGTTGCCGGGCTGGTTGACCGAATTACCGAGTCTGAGTTGGCTGGCACTCGCTGGTAACCCGTTGGGCTGGGATAGGCCACCCCCCGCTGCTTTTCCGAGCGTGCCGTGGCGGCAACTGCAGATGGTTGGGCTGCTGGGCGAGGGTGCATCTGGCCATATTTACAAGACGCACCGCGAGGGTGTTGCAGAACCGCTGGCGCTCAAATTGTTCAAAGGCGCTGTCACCAGCGACGGCTTACCTGAGCATGAGCTGGCCGCCTGCCTGGCCGCCGGTCAGCACCCGGCGCTGTGCACGCCCAGTGCTGAGTTGACCGGGCATCCGCACAGTGCGCGCGGCTTGCTTTTGCCCTTGATTCCTGCCAGTCACACCAACCTGGCAGGCCCACCCAGTCTGGACAGTTGCACCCGTGATGTGTACCCGATGGGCTTGCGCATCCCACTGCCCACGCTTATGCGCCTGGCCCGCAGTGTGGCCGATGCAGTTTGTCACCTGCACCGGCAAGGTGTGATGCATGGAGACCTGTATGCCCACAACATTTTGTGGAACCCCGCCAGCGGCGATGCTGTGCTGAGTGACTTTGGGGCAGCAACGCTGTTGCCGTTGGATCAGCACGCGCTGGGTCGCGCGCTGCAGGCGCTTGAGGTGCGTGCCTTTGGTTGCCTGTTGGAAGAGATGGCGGCCCAAGTCGAGCCGCATGCATCGGATGCCAGTGCACTGGCTGCCCTCGCCAAGCTGGCGCAGTCTTGTCTGCATCCCGATCCGGCCCAGCGCCCCGACATGGCGGCCGTTTGCGGGCAGCTTCAGGCCGGCGGTGGCGCAGTGTTGTCAGATTCACGCATTTTCCGGATGAAAAAAACGCGGAACCCGATCGCCATGGCGATGGATAGCACGGTGACCAGCAAGGCTGCCAAGCCGTAGTCGGTGGTGAGCAAGTCGATGAGTAATTTCATGTCAAAGTTCCGCAGTGATGCGCAAGCTTACAGTTCCCGCCCATGGCGCACGGCAATGACTGCTCCTTCAGCCAGGGGTTGCCAGTTCTCGTGCGATAGCGGAACGCTGGCAATCAGCACGACATCCTGCTCGGACCCGCGAGCAGAAATTTGAAGGCCGGAACCTTCGAACACACCGCCTTCAGCGCAGTGGCGTGCCAGCCGCCATAGTCCGGGCGCCCGGATGGTGTCGTCTGATTGATGGCGCTGGTGCGCATGCGCAAACAGCACCTCACCGTCGCTGTACAAGAAGTTGGCCGGACCCAATTCGCGCAGGTCTGCAGCAAACGCTTGCACGACCGCGAGCCGCGCTTCGTACGAGGGCATTTGGTTTGGGCGCCAAAGGGTTTCCATTCTCCCCAGCAAAACGCAAAAAGCATATTCAGAATCCGTTTCGCCAACCGGTTGGTAGCTGCCGGTGGTGAAGCGCGGGTCTCCCTGTAATCCCTTCAAGTTGCCGTTGTGGGCAAAGCTGTGCCACACGCCGCCCAACTCGCGCAGCGATGGCTGGCAGTTGCGGCTTGCCACATCGCCTTGCGTAGCCTTGCGAATGTGGCACAGAACCAAAGCACTGTGAAACGGGTTCTCCTTGATGTACTGGATGGTCCGACTGGTGGAGGCCGAGGTGGCCTCTTTCAGTAAATGCACATCGCCTTGCTCGTACCAGGCAATGCCCCATCCGTCTTTGTGTGGGCCAGTCTGCCCGCCATGACGCGAAAACTCCTCCAGTGACAGCGTGATGGTGCTGGGCACACGCGTCGACATTGCAAATAGCTCACACATGGCTCATTGCCCTTCTTGGTGGAAGTCGCGACATTGATTTTTGAACTACCCTGAAGTGCGCACAGCAGGGAGACGTTGGGTAGACCGACTGATGTGAGAGCCCGCCAGCGCCTTTTAGCTTCCGAAATGGCCGCTGGCAATCAGGCGGTCTATCTCGGCTTCGGCTGCAATCCAGTCGTCCGCCGGATTTGCCGCTGCAAAGCCACGGCGCTCGGCAATGTAGAAGGCAGCAACCTCAACATAGTTGTTGCGCTGGGCGAGGTTGATGGCCGGTTTGGCTATAGCGGTTGCTGTTGGCATTTTTGGCGCAGCGGCTTTTTTTGCGGGTGTGGGTGCTGTCGTTGCCTTTTTGGCAGCGGGCTTAGGCTTGGCGGAAACGGGCTTTGCCGGCGCTGCCTTTACCGCGACGGGCTTGGCAGCCGCAGGTTTTGCGGCTGCGCGCTTTGTGGGCGTTTCAGTGCTGGGTGTGACGGTTTTTTTTGCGGTGGCCATAGATTACTCCTCAGATTAGTGACTGGTTCATTATTGGCAAGCAATATGCAAGCCAATTTGATCAAGGTCATGCCAATACTCATAATCTGGCATTTTCATGTTGGTTCCTCATCCACCACCCATCGGTTGGGCGCATCGACAAGGGCAGCCGATTTGCCGGGTCTGCAGTGCTCCACGCCAGAGGATATGCCATCGCATTGCGCTGGACCCGTGCGTTCGCAGGTGCTAAGGTAGTGGCAATGGCCACTATTCTTTTGATCTATTCCTCCACCGATGGGCAAACCTTGCGAATTTGCCAGCATTTACAGCACATTATTGAAGACTGCGGGCACAAGACCACGTTAGCGCCAGTGGAGCAGGCGGCCCAGCATGACCTTTCGGCGTTTGACAAGATTGCGTTGGGTGCGAGCATTCGCTACGGGAAGCACTCACCAATGGTGCGCGACTTTGTTCAACGCCATGCAGCCCTGCTTGACAGCAAACCCAATGCATTTTTTTCGGTCAACCTCGTGGCCAGAAAACCTGAAAAGAGTCAGCCGACGACCAACCCCTATTTGCTGAAATTTTTGCGGCAAATCGAATGGCAGCCTAAGCATCTGGCGGTCTTTGCCGGCAAGATCAATTACCCGGTCTACAGTCCATTGGACCGTTTGGTTATCCGACTCATTATGTGGATGACCCATGGACCGACACAACCCGACGCCGTAATCGAGTTTACCGACTGGGCGCAGGTTGAATCATTTGGTCAGGTGATTGCTGACATGTAGCACGTGCCAGCCAAGATTTCGTATGGGTTCAGGGGGTTTGGCGTGCCGATTCCATCGCCTCCTGTGGTGTCTCGTAAATGTGTGCTGCGAGCCCGCGACTCTCCAGGGCAGAGCCAAGTTTCAGACGCATGAAGGCGCTGGTGGTGTAGCGTGAGACATCGGTGTAATACTGGTCGCTTAGCGTCTTTACCATTGCCGAGTAGTCGTCCACCACGGCCTCGTCAATCTGGAAATTGTCGTAATTGACCACCACCAAAATTTTCTTCCCGATGGGCATGCAGAGTTGCTCGGCGGCGTGGCGGATATCGTCGACATCCTTCTTGCTGGTCACGCGCAGGCCCTGGAAGTTGTAGTAAGCAGTACCCTTTGCGGCATCGTATTGCATTCGGTCCACCAGGCTGATGGACAGCAGCGTGTCGTTGAGCTGCATTGCATCGGGCAGAAAAATTCGTGCGTCCATCGGCTGCGGGTTGTTCATGATGGGCTTGAAGTCCATGTGCGCCAGGATGTCTTTTTCGATATCGATGCCGGGCGCCACTTCGATCAATTCCAGCCCGCCGGGTGAGAGTTTGAATACGCAGCGCTCCGTCACATACAGCACGTTTTGTCCGGTGCTGGACGCGTAGGGGCCACTAAAGGTGACTTGCTCGATTTTGTTGACGAACTTGCGTGCACGGCCTTCCTGCAGGATGCTGACCTTGCCGTCTGCGACCTTGACTTTCAGCCCACCCGCCGTGAACGTGCCCACAAACACGACGGTGCGGCTGTTTTGCGTGATATTGATAAAGCCGCCCGCTCCGGCCAGTTTGGGACCAAAGCGGCTGACATTGATGCTGCCGGCAGGGTCGCATTCGGCCAAACCCAGGCAGGCCAGGTCAAGGCCACCACCGTCATAAAAATCGAATTGCTGGTTCATGTCGACCACCGCGTCGGGGTTGGTGGCTGCACCAAAGTTGACGCCCGATGCTGGCATCCCGCCAATGACGCCGGGCTCGGCGGTGAGCGTCATGTACTTCAAAATCTTTTCCTCATTGGCCACGGCAGCCACACCCTCTGGCATGCCAATGCCCAGATTGACCACCGAGTTGGGCAGCAGCTCAAAGGAGGCGCGCCGGGCAATGACCTTGCGCTCGTCCAGCGGCATGGGAGCGATGGCGTCCAGCGGCACCCGCACCTCGGCGGAGAAGGCCGGGTTGTAGGCGCCGTTGAGATTTTGCGGATGATTTTCGGCCGATGCAACGACCACGCAGTCCACCAGAATGCCGGGCACCTTGACGCGGCGGGGATTGAGCGAGCCGCGCTCGGCAATGCGCTCCACCTGGGCAATGACGAAGCCGCCGCTGTTCTTGGTTGCGGTGGCAATCGCCAGCATATCCTGCGTCAGGGTTTCGCGTTCCATGGTGATGTTGCCTTCGGCGTCGGCACTGGTGCCGCGGATGAAGGCCACCGAGATCGGCATGGTTTTGTAATACAGCAACTCTTTGCCGCCCAGGTTGATGACACTGACCAGGTCTTCGGTTGTCTTGGTGCCGATCTTGCCGCCCTCCAGGCGCGGGTCTACAAAGGTGCCCAGGCCCACTTTGGACGCGGTGCCCGGCAGTCCGCAGGCGATGTCGCGGAATAGGTGGGAAATCACGCCCAGTGGCAGGTTGTAGGCCTCGACCTTGCTCTCCATGGCCAGTTTGCCAATTTGGGGCACCAATCCGTAGTGGCCACCAATCACGCGCTTGAGCATGCCTTCGTGTGCCAGGTGGTTGACGCCGCCGGTTCCGCCGTCGCCAGGGCCGCCGCCAAACAGCAGTGTCAGGTTGCGCGGCGTGGCGGTTTCCAGAAAACGCTTTTCCAGTGCCAGGATCAGCTCAACCGGCACGCCGTTGCTGCCAAATCCGGCACAACACAAAGTATCGCCGTCGCGCAAGATGGCAATGGCTTCGGCTGCGGATACGACTTTTTTTCTCATGGAACTTCTCCGGAAGTGATGTTAGGGTTTGCCCTAGGGCGCGGGTTGATCCTAGCACCCGCTTTTGGCGAAAAGATTGACCTTGGTCATGTCTCCCGCATCCAACACTGCACTCCCCTTGGGTTCATCGCGACAGCATCGGCCAACGCCGCAGCATCCATCCATCCAGCGCCCAGCGGCCGCTGCCAAACACCGCGACTCCGGCCAGCAAGACTCCCCAGGTGATGTGCTGCTGCAAGGCCGCCGGAGCGATATCGACCAGTGATAACACGGCAACGACATTTATTACCGACAGGCCCAGGGCGCCGACCCGCCCGCCTAGCCCCAACAGCAGCAGCACTGGCAGAAACAGCTCACCGCCGGTGCCCAGCACGGCAGCCAAGTCGGCGGGCAGCAGCGGCACCTTGTATTCATCGTGAAATAGCGCCAGTGTGGTGTCCCAGTCGCGCAACTTGGTTAGGCCGGACTTGAAGAAGGCCTCTGCCACGTAGCCGCGTGCGACCAAGACTGTTACGGGCTGCAATGCGTCCAGCGCCCTATTCAGGCCGTGGAACAGGTTTAACGCGTGGGCTCCCAAGCGGCCACTGGCCGATGGCGGCGGTGTCAGTCTGGCGAGGTTTGGCATGAACTTTCTCCATTCAGAAAATTTGACATTGGTATCAAAAACATAGCGTCACCTGCTTGTTGAGCGCGGGCTACAGCCCGTTTTTTCCTTGAACACCGGCCAGCCGCGCCGCCAGCAGCAATCCTGACTGAACCGCCATGGGCAGCCAGGCGCCAACGTCCAGCGCAGGTGCCTGGTCCAGTGCAGCGCCCAGGCTTTGGCCGTCGAGCAGGGCGCCTACAAACGGTGTTTCACCGGCCTGTGCCACCCGCACCCGCGGCTGCAAGCCACTGCGCCAGACCAGCGCATCCTCGGCTATGCCGGCACGCAACAGCCGGCCAACCTGCTCCAACCCGGGGTCTTGGTGCAGGTGCGCGTTGACCATGCTGGCCACCGGCCAGGCACTGCACAGCACCGAGCACCCGGGCGCCAGCAGCAATTGCACATCCAGCGGGTCGTGTTCACCCAGCAAGGCAAAACTGGCCGGGTCGGTCAGGGCATCGGCGGCGGTGGCAGCCCGGTGCAGCGCCCATTCCAGGGCGGCAACATCGCCCAGATAGGGCGTGTCGGCCAATTGTTCGCTAGTGCGCACAAAGGCCGACAAGCCCTCGCCCCATTGCGCCGCGTCGCCATGTTGTGGCGGCTGGTCATGCCACAGCGCCCGCGCCAGCGCGTCAAAGCTGTCGTCGCCGAGCAGTTGCACGAGTGTCGGATAGGCCGCCCGCAACGCGCCGCACGCCAGGGCGTGGCCATTGGCATGGTAGACATTCAGGCCTCTAGCCCAGGCGGAATCTACATAAGTAGCTATGTTTTTAATAGCAACTTTGGCTGGCTGATCGAACAGCAGCGCCAGCAGTGCCGCTTGTTGAGCCGCCAGCAGGCTCATGCCAGCATCCCGTTGGCTTGCACGTGCTGTCTGGCACAGGCGGCCTCTTCCAGCAGCACATCAAGCGCTGGCACCGCGGTGTCCCACTCGATCAGAGTCGGCACCGCGCCAAAGCGGTTGACGGCATGCCGGTACAGTTGCCAGACTTCGGCGCACACGCGGCTGCCGTGGTCATCGACAACGATCTCGCTGCGCGGATCCTCCCCCGCCTGGGGCTGCACATGGCAATGGCCGGCCAAATGAATCTCGGCCACCTGTCCGGGCGCAATCTGGTCCAGCCAGTTTCGACACTGCTGCAGCGGATCTGAATGGTCTCCATGCATGCGGGCATTGAGCGCATTGACGTAAATATTGTTCACATCCACCAGCAACGCGCAACCGGTGCGGGCCACCAGCGTGTTCAGGAATTCGGTCTCCGACAACAGGGCCTCGTCAGGCTGAGGCAGCCAGTGCAGATAGGCCGAGAGGTTTTCCACCATGAAGCGGCGCTGCAGGCGGTCCTGCACCCGCTGCACATTGGCACATAGGGTGTCCAGCGCTTCCTTGCTGAACGGTATGGGCAACAGGTCGGCGCCGTGGACAGTCTGTTGTCCGGAGGCACCGGACCAAGGGCCGCGCGCAAAACTGGCGTGGTCGCTGACCCGTACAGGTTCGATGCGCCGAACCAGTTGCGCCAGGCGCTCCAGGTGCCAGGGGTCGATCCCGATGGCCGAACCGAGGGACAGGCCCACCCCGTGCAGACTGACCGGGTAATGGGCGCGGCCTTGCTCCAGAACAGCTAGTGCCGCACCGCCTTCACCGAAGAAGTTTTCCGAATGCACTTCCAGAAAATCCAGGGCCGGCAGGCGCTGCAGCAGTTCGCCGTAATGCGGATGGCGCCAGCCAATACCTACCTCAACCGTGCTGGGCAGGCCAAGCGGACGGGCAGGGGTGTCAGGCAACCGCATCAACATGGGTCTCAGGCCTTCTTGCCCATGGCCTTGGCTTCGTCCATGGACAAGCCCTTCAAGTCCTTGCAGGTTCCCTTGGCGACGTACTTCCATTCGCCCTTGTCCATATCCACCTTGCTCTGACCGGCGCAGGAATGCACGCCGGAAATACTGGCGCAATCGTTTTGACCGGCTTTGGCAATACCGAAGCACTTTTCTTTTTCGGCCGCAGCGGCCGGAGTGGCCACCAGCGCGAGTGACATGAGGGAAGCCGCTGCCGAGGCAATGAGAGCACGTTGGTTCATTTGATAACTCCAAAAAATAACAGTCAGTAGGGTTGAAACAACCGGTCGCCTTGCTGTCACCAAGACAGCGTCGACTCTGGTTACTGTTTAGTCTGTCGAGTCGCCGGATTCTTACAATAGGCTTCGGTCATTGACCGTTCACCCACTCAAACAGGACTGCAAAGTATGGAAAGCCTCAACCAGCAAATTGCCGACCTGCGTGATTACCTGCTGAAATTCGCCCGTCTGCAGTTGCGCAATGAGGCGTGGGCCGAGGACGCGGTCTCCGAGACGGTGCTTGCCGCGCTGGGCAAGCCACAAGCGTTTGACCATCGCTCCCAACTCAAGACCTGGTTGGTTGGCATCCTGAAACACAAAATCATCGACCTGCTGCGCCAGCACGGGCGCGAGGTCACTGTCAGCAGTATTTCCAGCGAAAACGACGAGACAGACCCGCTGGACTACATCGGCTACCAGGCCGACGGGCATTTCACCGAGGCACCCGCCAACTGGGGCAACCCCGAGCAGGACCTGAGCAGTCGCCAGTTCATGGCGGTCATGGACGCCTGTGCGAACCAGCTGCCCCCGGTGCAGGGGCGGCTGTTTCTGATGCGCGAATGGCTGGAGCTGTCGGTTGAAGACATCTGTAAGGATTTGAACCTGACCCCGACTAATCTTTATGTTCAACTGCATCGCGCCCGATTGCGTTTGCGCGCTTGCCTGGAACTTAACTGGTTTGCCAGGACTTCTACACCATGATTCCGCTGAACCGTACCTGCAAGGAAGTTACCGCGCTGGTGATTGCGCGCGAAGACCGCGATTTGCCGCTACGTGAACGCCTTGCGCTGCGCATCCACATGAAGCTTTGCGACAGCTGCCCGGTTTTCGAGCGGCAGATCCTTACCATGCGCAATGCCATGCGGCAGTGGCGCGGTTATCAGGGTCCTGACACACGGGAGTAGGTCCGCGGACTTAGGGTAGCAGGTCGGCCACGCCGTCCCAGGCCTCGGGGGCCAGGCGCCCCTCAAAGCGCGCCACCACTTTCCCCTGGGCGTTGACCAGGAGTGTCAACGGCAGTTTGGGTGGCACAAGCCTCCCCTCGTCCACGATGGCAACTTTGCCCTGCAAGGCATCAACACCAAACTGCTCACCGACCATGTTGTGCGCCTGCAAACGCAGGGTTTGCAGCGGCGCCGTGGGTGTGACTGCAGTTGCCGCCGGCTGGGCGTTGCCGATGCCAGGGCCGATCAGCGCGGCGCCGAGGAGTAGGGCATTCAAAATCTTCACAAGGGGGCTTTCCGTCAAACTGGGATGGGGCCGTACCGGCCGCAGGATCATTGGTCGGTTTTGCAGGCTGGTTCTTACATGAAAATACGGCCATGGCCAAAAAGGATCATGTTTCAGAAACCCCCGCCACCCAAATGCTGAAGGCGAATAAGGTGCCCTATACCGAACACCCCTATGAGTACATGGAGCACGGTGGTGCCCAGCACAGCGCACAGGTGTTGGGGTTTGACCCGTTTGCGGTGGTCAAGACCCTCGTCATGCAGGATCAGGATGCCAAGCCGCTACTGGTACTGATGCATGGCAACCGCAAGGTGTCGACCAAAAATCTGGCACGGCAAATCGGGGCCAAGTCGGTGGAACCCTGCGCGCCCGAGGTGGCGAACCGCCACAGCGGCTATTTGGTGGGGGGCACATCGCCATTCGGTACGCGGCGCGCCATGCCGATTTTTATCGAAGAGAGTATTTTGAATTTACCCAAAATCTTGATCAACGGTGGGCGACGCGGCTATCTGGTGGGTATTGACCCCGCCGTTTGCGTGCAGCTGCTGGCGGCAAAGCGGGTACAGTGCGCATTGGCAGATTGACCTCAGGAGAACTGGTTTTGGATTCCCTCGTTGTTTTTTATCCCTGGTTGGCCGTGCTTGCGTCCTATCTTGTTGGATCCTTGTCTTTCGCGGTCATTGTGAGCCGCGTCATGGGCCTGAATGATCCGCGCACATTTGGCAGCAAGAACCCCGGCGCGACCAATGTGCTGCGCTCCGGCAGTAAGGCGGCGGCCATCATCACGCTGCTGCTGGATGCTTTCAAGGGCTGGCTGCCGGTGATGCTGGTCAAGTGGTTTGGCGCCGGCTATGGACTGGGCGAGGGCACCATGGCCATGGTGGGACTAGCGGCATTTTTGGGTCATTTGTTTCCGGTGTTTTTCCGGTTCGCAGGCGGCAAGGGCGTGGCCACAGCGCTGGGCGTGCTGCTGGCCACCAGCTGGATTCTGGGGCTTGCCATTGGAGTCACCTGGTTGGCGGTGGCCTTGTTGTCCCGCTACTCGTCACTGTCGTCGCTGGTGGCTGCGATCCTGACACCGGTGTATTACATTTTTGGCGACGGTGTGGTGTGGGTCATGAACAGGCACGTGATGTTGGCCCTGGTTGTCATGAGCGGTCTGCTGGTCTGGCGCCACGCGGAAAACATCACACGTCTGCTCAAGGGCACCGAGTCGAAGTTGGGCAAGAAGAAAAAGTGAGCGTGCGCGGTGCACAACTTGCCAGCGGCTACTGCCCGGCGTAGGCACTG
This sequence comes from Rhodoferax sp., assembly GCA_021737865.1. Taxonomy (GTDB): domain Bacteria; phylum Pseudomonadota; class Gammaproteobacteria; order Burkholderiales; family Burkholderiaceae_C; genus Allorhodoferax. Next base: position 5,805 of record JAIPDC010000061.1, on the reverse strand, counting down.
AGTTGCAGGATGTGGAAATGATTGAGACGCACCCGTACCGTCGATGCGGCCAGGGCTGATCGGATGTGCGGGCCGTGCTCAGTCCAGTGCAATCGGGGCGCAGCAATCAATTCACCCGTTGGCTTTCCGATGATGGCGACAAACGGGTGGTTGTGCTGACTGCTGCGCCGCAAGACAACGGCCAACTCTTCGCTGTCCAGACGCACATAGGTGCCCGGCGGGCACAGCCCCACTGCGCGCACCAGTGCGTGACCGATTTCATCGGTTTTTACGGAGGCATTGGCCATGATCGAGCGTGCCGACTCGGTCGCAGTGCGTCCGGCACGCGACATGCGCGGGCTGATCATGGCCGCATAGCGGTCCACCACTTTGAGAATGCGGGCCAAGCGTGTGGTTGGCGGCGCGGTGTGGAAATCCACGCGCTCAACTGCGTCATCGTGGTGGTTGGCAACAATGTCGAGCCACTGCCCGTCTGCCACACCCAGCTTGGTCAATATCTGTGCGCCTTTGACTGAATGAGCCTTGATCATGTCGCGTTGTTGCGTGGTTGGCTTCTCGACTTGCGTTGCCAGCGTGTCCTGCATGGCGGTCATAGCCACGTTCATGGTCAAGGCGGCGTGCACCAGGCTGTCGCGCTCTTGGGTCGCAATGCCGAGTTCAAGGGCAATCAGGTGGCACAGCACCGCACAGACCAGCGAGTGCGACGCGCTGTAGCCTACCGGTGAGTTGGCGGCCAGTTGAAACAGCAGGTACAGGCCCACATCGGGGTCGCGCTGCAAGAGGCCCTGCATCCAGCGGTCGTACTGAACGACGCGGTGGGCAAACTCCTGCGTGCTGTCAGGGCTTCCCAGGATGACGCCCAGGCCCGATTCCAGATCCGACCAAAGGGCCAGCAGGTCTTCGTATTCGTTGGCGCTCTGGATACTCACGGCGTACCTCGATCGGGATTTCGCAGCAAGGTATCAGGGATCAGTCGCGGAAGTTGTTGAAGCTCAATGGCAAATCGGCAACTTCCTTGCGGATGAGGGCCATCGCGGCCTGCAGGTCGTCACGCTTGGCGCCCGTCACCCGCACGGCATCGCCCTGAATGGCGGCCTGCACCTTGATTTTGCTGTCCTTGATCGCGCGCTGGATTTTTTTGGATACTTCGGACTCGATGCCGTTGCGCACCTTGATCACCACTTTGACCTTGTCGCCGCCCATTTTTTGCACATCGCCGATATCCAGAAATCGCACATCCACCTCCTGCTTGGTGAGCTTGTTGCGCAGGACATCCTCAATTTGATCAAGCTGGAATTCAGCATCGCCAATCAAGGTGATTTCCTTGTCCTTGAGTGCAACGCTGGCCGAGGTGCCTTTGAAGTCAAAGCGGGTGGTGATCTCCTTTGAGGTGTTGTCCACCCCGTTTTTGACCTTGGACATTTCTGCTTCGCAGACGGTATCAAATGAAGGCATATACGTTGGTTCAGTAGTTGGTTTGGCTTGCGCGTGGGGTGGCTGCACCCCAATGCGACAATCTTGCCATGTTAGTCGAGAAAAACGTCCCGCTCCAGCCCTTTAACACCTTCCATATTGTGGCCCGGGCGCACGCGCTGGTGCGTATTGGCAGCGAAGCAGATGCAATGGAACTAATGGCAGACCCTGAGTGCAGCGCGGCTCCGAAGTTTGTACTCGGTGGCGGCAGCAACGTGGTTTTTACCGGCGATGTGAAGCCACTGGTGTTGAAGGTGGAGATCATGGGACGCCGACTGGTGGGCGAGACCGCCAAAGCCTTCATCGTGGAAGCTGGCGCCGGCGAGGTGTGGCACGATTTTGTCGCCTGGACGCTGGCGCAAGGCTACCCCGGGCTGGAGAACATGGCCCTGATCCCGGGTACGGTGGGCGCATCTCCGGTGCAAAATATTGGTGCCTACGGTGTTGAACTGCAGGACCGTTTTGACTCCCTGGACGCTATGGACTTGCAGACCGGGCAAGTTTTTACGCTGAACGCGGGCCAGTGCGCTTTTGGGTACCGCGATTCGATTTTTAAGCACGGGGGCACCACGCAGACCGGCACACACCAGGTCATGGGCTTGCGAGACCGCGCCCTGATTTTGCGCGTGCGTTTTGCCTTGCCCAAGGCTTGGAAGCCGGTGCTGGGTTATGCCGATATTGATAAAAAAATGACCGAAAGCGGTTCCACGCAGCCTACGGCCCAGCAACTGTTCGACTGGGTGTGCGCCATTCGCCGCGCCAAGTTGCCGGACCCGGCAGTCATCGGCAATGCGGGCAGCTTTTTCAAAAACCCGACGGTGTCGCCCGAGCAGTGCGCTGACATCATCGCCCGTGACCCCAAGGTGGTGCACTACCACCTGGCCGACGGTGCTATCAAGCTGGCGGCTGGCTGGTTGATTGATTCCTGCGGCTGGAAGGGCAAATCCGTGGGCCAAGCCGGTGTGTATGAAAAGCAGGCGCTGGTGCTGGTGAACCGGGGTGGCGGGGTGGACGCCAAGGGTGCTACGGGCGGCGAGGTCATGACCCTGGCCAAGGCCATTCAGACCAGCGTGTACGAACGCTTTGGCATTCTGCTGGAGCCCGAACCCGTCGTTTTATGACGTCAGTCGGCCGGGTTGCTGTCTCGCTGGTGGTGACTGTTGCGGCAGGTTCAACTGCTTGGGCACTTGATCCCGATATCGCATTTCAGATACGCACCCGCAGGGCAGAGGTCACACCGTTTTGCCCTGCCTTGCTGTTCCAGAAGACACCCTTGTCGCTGGTGCAGACCTACCAGAAGGCGATGTGTCTGCTGTACGGTATTGAGGCGCCCGAGCAGGCCGCGTTGGCGCTCGATATGCTGCGCCAGGTTGCCCCGCAATGGCCGGATGCGCTATTGGCTCTGGCTGATGCACTGCAAGACGGCACAGCGCCGCAGCAACAAGAAGCCCTGCAGTGGTATGCACGTGCGGCGGCCACCGGCGATGTGCGCGCTAGCGCACGCCATGCACGGCTGGCGCAACGTATTGATGCTGCCAAAGCGGTTGACGTGCCCACGCCCATCAGTGATGCGGACCCGTTTGCTGACCCATTGAGCAGTAGTGATCCGCTGCCACCGGGTTATCACTGTCATTTTTACGGTTTGGGGAAAAAGGTCTGCCACGGCGCCGGATTTGACTGACAGGTGCTTTTTGCCCCCTGCGTCGCACGCGCACAGCCATTGGGCGTACAGTGGGGCGATGAAAAATATTCTCGTTTTGGGCGGGGCCGGGTATGTAGGTGCCTCGGTGTGCGAAAAGCTGGTGCGCCAGGGCTACAAAGTGACGGTGCCAACCCGCCGCCTCGTCAACGCCCGTCACCTGCAGCACCTGCCGACCGTCACCTTGGTGGAGATGGATGTCCATGAAGAGCTGGCGCTGGCGCGCATCGTCGCTGGACATGACGGAGTCATCAACCTGATTGCGATTCTCCATGGCAGCCCTGAAGCGTTTGACAAGGTGCATGTGGCGCTGCCGCAGAAGCTGGTGAAGGCGTGCAAAGTGCATGGGGTTCGCCAGCTGGTGCACATCAGCGCGCTGGGGGTAAACGGCGCCAAGCCGGGTTCAGGCCCTTCTGCTTATTTGCGCAGCAAGGAGCGCGGTGAAGCCGTGCTGTTGCAGGCGGTGGCCGGGTCTGATCTGGAGCTGACGATGTTGCGTCCCAGTATCATTTTTGGTGCCAGAGACAAGTTTTTGAATCTGTTCGCCAAACTCCAAAGCGTATTCCCTGTGATGCACCTGGCAGGTTCGGGTGCCCGTTTTCAACCGGTGTGGGTCGATGACGTGGCAACTGCCGTGGTGCGAAGCCTTGAGCAAGGTTTGGGATGGTCACCAGGCGGCCCCCCTGCGCGGATTCTGGAAGCCTGTGGCCCCGAGGTGTTTACCTTGAAGGACTTGGTTCAGTTGTCGGCCCAACTCAGCGGAGTCAGTCAAGGCCGGGGCAGACCCGTCATTGCCTTGCCCGACTGGATGGGACGTCTGCAAGCGCGGTTGATGGAACTGGCCCCGGGCGAGCCGCTCATGAGCCGCGATAACCTGGATTCCATGAAAGTGGACAACGTGGCGACGGGTCAGGTTGCCGGTTTGGAGGCGCTGGGTATCCGACCCGCTGCGCTCAGACCGATTGCCGCGGAGTATTTGCGGCGGGTGTAGAAGCGCAAAACGTAAGGCGATTTACTTGCCGCCGCCCAGCTTCAAAAAGTCGCCATCCTGGCCCAGCGACAGCATGCCGCTTTGCGCATAGATGCCCAGTTTGGCGCGCGTGTCCGTGATGTCCAGGTTGCGCATGGTCAGCTGACCGATGCGGTCCAGCGGGCTGAATGGCGCGTCTTCCACTTTTTCCATTGACAGGCGCTCGGGCGCGTAGGTCAGGTTTGGCGACTCGGTGTTGAGCAGCGAGTAGTCGTTGCCACGGCGCAATTCGAGTGTGACGGTGCCGGTGATGGCGCTGGCGATCCAGCGTTGGGCGGTCTCACGCAGCATGATGGCTTGCGAGTCGAACCAGCGGCCCTGGTACAGCAGGCGCCCCAGCTTGCGACCGTTGTCGCGGTACTGCTCGATGGTGTCTTCGTTGTGGATGCCGGTGACCAGGCGCTCGTAGGCGATGAACAGCAGCGCCAGTCCCGGGGCCTCGTAGATACCGCGGCTCTTGGCTTCGATGATGCGGTTCTCGATCTGGTCGCTCATGCCCAGGCCGTGGCGTCCACCAATGCGGTTGGCTTCCAGGATCAGTGTGACGAGGTCGGGGTATTCGACGCCGTTCAGGGCCACCGGGCGGCCTTCTTCGAAGCGCACCGACACCTCTTCGGCCTTGACGACGCAGTCATCTTTCCAGAACGGCACGCCCATGATGGGGTTGACGATCTTCATGCCGCTGTTCAAGAACTCCAGGTCTTTTGCCTCATGCGTGGCGCCCAGCATATTGGAGTCGGTGGAGTAGGCCTTCTCGGCACTCATCTTGTAGCCAAAGCCGTGCGCGGTCATGAAGGCGGACATCTCGGCGCGGCCACCCAGTTCGTCAATGAATGCCTGATCGAGCCAGGGCTTGTAGATCTTGAGCGCGGGGTTGGTCAGCAGGCCGTAGCGGTAGAAGCGCTCGATGTCATTGCCTTTGAAGGTGCTGCCGTCGCCCCAGATGTTGACGTCGTCCTGCTTCATGGCCGACACCAACATGGTGCCGGTGACGGCGCGGCCCAGCGGCGTGGTGTTGAAGTAGGTCACGCCAGCGGTGCTGATGTGGAAGGCGCCGCTCTGCAGCGCGGCAAGGCCTTCAGCGGCGAGTTGCGGACGGCAGTCCACCAGGCGGGCCTTTTCAGCGCCGTACTCCATGGCCTTGCGCGGGATCTCGTCGTAGTCGGCTTCGTCGGGTTGGCCCAGGTTGGCGGTGTAGGCATAGGGCAGGGCGCCCTTGAGCTTCATCCAGTGCAGGGCTGCGCTGGTGTCCAGGCCACCGGAGAAGGCAATGCCGACCTTTTGGCCGACAGGAATGTTTTGCAGGATGGTATTTGACATGAAATTGGCCTCTAGCCCCCGCGGAATATGCGTGAGCAGCTATGAAAAATGGAGCAAACGGGAAGCGAGTGAGTCGGCAATCAGCCAAAGTGGCAGATGTAGTGGTAGGCGTCAAAGCCGGCCGTGACGCGGATGTCGAACGTGGCGTTGCCGGGGACGCTGAATTGCTCGCCAGCGGATGATTGGACCCAGACGTCGGAGCCCGCCATCTTGTATTCGCAGCTGCCGGCCACGCATTCCATGATCTCGGGTGCGCCGGTGTTGAAGGTCAGGGTGGCGGGCA
>JAIPDC010000060.1 GCA_021737865.1 Rhodoferax sp. | reverse complement strand
CACAGATTTCACTTTGATTAAACCAGGAGCTCTGCACCGCGCCAACGGGGGCTACTTGCTGCTGGATATACGCAAGGTCTTGATGCAGCCTTTTGCCTGGGACGGGTTGAAGCGAGCAATCCAGTCTGGTGAGATCCGCATTGAGTCGTTAGGGCAGATGTACAGCCTGGTCAGCACTGTGTCACTGGAGCCGCAGCCGATTTCGCTGGACGTCAAGATCGTCCTGTTTGGTGATCGGCTTCTCTACTACCTGCTGCAGGAATATGACCCCGACTTCGGTGAGTTGTTCAAAGTGGCCGCCGACTTTGAGGACCGCATGGAACGTACCACCGAGTCACACGGGCTTTATGCACGGCTGGTGGCGACGCTGTGTGCCAAGGAGAAATTGCTGCCGTTTGACCGTGGCGCGGTCGCCCGGGTGGTCGAGCACAGCGCACGATTGGTCGGCGACGCGCAACGGCTGTCCACCCATATGCGCAGCATCGCCGATCTGCTGCAGGAGTCGGACTACTGGGCGCACCAGAGCGCAGTGATGGTGGTAACGGCAGAGCATGTGCAGCGGGCCATCGATACCCAGATCAGCCGCCAGGACAGGATTCGCAAGCAGTTGCAGGAGGCGATTCTGCGCGGTACCCTGATGATCGACACCACAGGTGCCATAGCAGGCCAAATCAATGCTCTGTCGGTCATCGATCTGGGCGGATTTGCTTTTGCGCAGCCGATCCGGATTACCGCAACCAGCCGACTGGGCGATGGGGAAATGGTCAACATTGAGCGGGAGGCGAAGCTGTCGGGCGCGATCCATTCCAAGGGTGTATTGATCCTGTCCGCTTTCCTGGCCGCGCGCTATGCACGAAGTCAGCTATTGGCTTTGACTGCGAGCCTGGTGTTCGAGCAGTCGTATGGGCAGGTTGAGGGGGACAGTGCCTCACTGGCCGAGTTGTGCGCTCTGCTTTCCAATCTGGCGAATGCTCCGATACGTCAGTCGTTGGGGGTCACCGGGTCAGTCAATCAGCTCGGACAAGTGCAAGCCATCGGTGCGGTCAATGAAAAAATTGAAGGCTTTTTTGATATCTGTGCGGCACGTGGGCTGAGTGGCGATCAGGGGGTCTTGATTCCATCGGCCAACGTCAAACACCTGATGTTGCGGCATGACGTGGTGGCGGCTGTAAAGGCCGGGAAATTTTGGGTCTACGCTGTGGACACGGTCGACCAGGCCATCACGATCCTGACCGGTGAGTTCGCCGGACCGCTCGGCGCGGATGACCGGTATCCGGAAAGCAGTATCAACTTCCGCGTCGCCAACCGAATCTCCGAGCTGGCTGAGATCCGCAAGGCGCTGGCTCGCCAACCGCAAAGGCATCGGGCCGCCTCGGACGAGTCCGGCTGATTTTGAGATTGCCGACACCAAAAGCCCCTTGCCATGGAACCACAGCGTGATTTCTACGAAGTGCTTGGCGTTGCCCGTGACGCGGCCAGCATGCACGGCCTGCGGCGGTAGTGGGCGAAGCATGTCAGGGGCGCGGTACGCTGCAGGTGCATCCCTGCTCCGCCTGTCGGGGCAGCGGGCAGGTGGAAAAGGAAGAGTTGCTGAGTGTCACTATCCCGGTTGGTGTGGAAGAGGGACTTGCCCTGCGCATACCAGGCAAGGGCATGCCCAGCGCAGAGGTGGGCGGGCAAGCGGGTGATCTGTTTGCTGTGGTCCGCGTCACGGTGCCGCCCGGTACGCAAAGCGGCGCGATGTTACGCATCATCCAAAAAGGATTGCCCGCCTTTGGTGGTGTTTCGCGAGGGGATTTGTATTTGCGCATCGGGGTACATATTCCCGAGCAGTTGACGCGTCGACAACGTGAGCTTTATCTGAAACTTCGTGCGTTGGACGACAAGCCCGGCGTGGCTTGAAATTTCGCAAGGGTGTCGCTGCGTCTGCCCCAAACAATGATCCATGGGCTGAACGTTTTCGGCACTCTTGCACATCAGTTAACGGGAGAATTTCATGGGCGAAAGACTGACCACCGGCGAAATATGCACACGCAGCGTGACCATTGCCTTCAGAGAAACACCCTTGAACGGCGCTGCTCGTCTGATGAGAGAGAACCACGTGGGCTGCCTGGTGGTGGTAGATGAAGTGGCCGGACAACGCATTGTGGTGGGCATTCTGACCGATCGCGACATTGTGACCTCGGTCGTTGCCGCTGATATGGACCCTTGCGCAGTGCGGGTCGGCGAGGTGATGACAACCGATCTGGTCACCGCGCGCGAGGACGACTCTCTGATTGACCTGATGCGCACCATGCGGCGCAAGGGCGTGCGCCGCGTGCCGGTGGTTGGTGGTCAGGGTGAATTGCGTGGTGTCGCAACGCTGGATGATGTGCTTTCTATCCTGACGGAGGAGCTCGGCCTGTTAGTGGAAGCCATCGATAGCGAGGGCGAGCGTGAGCGTCAGATGCGCCGCTGACGCGTCTCTTTGCGTTTTCTCAATGGCATGGGTCGTGGCGACCTTAGCATGCGTTTCAGTCGGACACTGGTGCGTGGCGCTCCCGGTGACACCGATTGAAGTCGAATAGAGTTCCAACCGAGCGCCGATAAAGAAGGACATTCATGAAGACCGATGAACAACTCAAGAAAGATGTGATGAGCGAACTGGCGTGGGACCCGTCCATCAATGCCAGCCAGGTTGGCGTGGCGGTATCTGATGGCGTTGTCACGCTAACTGGACATCTGGATACATATGCTCAAAAGTACACCATCGAGAAAGCTGTTGGCCGCGTCGAAGGTGTCAAGGCAATCGCCGTTGAGATCGACGTCAAGCTGGATCCCGGTCACAAGCGCAGCGACACCGAAATTGCGACGGCGGTGGAATCCGCTCTGAAGTGGCATGCGCTCGTTCCGGACGACAAGATCCATGTCAAGGTGGAGAAGGGCTGGATCACTCTGAGTGGAGAAGTCAATTGGGACTATCAGCGGCAAAGCGCCGACAAGGCGGTCCGCTCCCTGCTAGGCGTCGTCGGCGTGAGTAACGGAATCACTCTGAAGCCCTCTGTCACACCTGCAAATGTAGCTAACCGTATCCGTGACGCCTTGACCCGGCACGCAGAGCTAGAAGCCAAGAACATCAAGGTCACAGTGAGTGACTCCTCCGTGTTCCTGCATGGCAAAGTGGATTCATGGTCCGAGCGCGCGGCGGCCGCCGGCGCAGCCTGGGAGGCCCCGGGCATTTCACGGGTGGTGAACGAGCTGACCGTTGGGCCGTAACGGACTGTATGCCCTGGTTCGGCACTTGCGACTGAGGGGGAACATCATGTCTCGGCACCAGTGCAGATGCAACTGCGCGCGTGCTGAGCCTATCGGGTCTGGCAGGCGTACATATAGGCGCGAGACCACGGCGTGGGGTTGAGCTGCTCGCTGTCACCTGCCTTGCAGGCCAATACCTGATACAGCGAAACCCAGTTTTGTGAAAATGCGTGGGCACAACCGGCGAGGTAAATACGCCATACGCGGTAGGTGGTTTCGCCGACCTTGGAACGAATGTTCTCACTTTCACGTTCATAGTTTTCGGACCAGAAAGACAACGTTCGAGCGTAATGGCGTCGCAAGCACTCAATATCAAGCGCTTCCAATGCGGCCGTCTGAATGCCCTTGAGTGCCAGACTGATGTGGGGCAATTCGCCGTTTGGAAACACATATTTTTCTATGAACCGCGCGGCCCCGAAGGGCGTCACTCCGCTACCAGGATCGGTGGAGGTAATGCCATGGTTCAGTACCAATCCCCCGTCCTTGAGCAGGCCATGGATTTTCCCAAAATAGGCATCCAGATGCTGCAGGCCCACATGCTCGAACATCCCGATCGACGTGATCTTGTCAAAGAGTCCATCACGCCCATCCAGATCACGGTAGTCTTGTAATCTAATTTTTGAAAGCGTTATGCCCACCACGCTGGCTCCGTATTTTTGAGCGGCATGAAGGGCCAAGGCACCCCACCCACAGCCGATGTCAAGCAAGCGCTCTCCTGGCTTGAGCATGATCTTGTTCAGTATGTGGTCCAGCTTAGCAGTCTGGGCCTCGGCTAGTGCTTCGGTCCCGGTGGGAAAGTAGGCGCAGGAGTACACCATGGCTGGATCGAGCCACAAACGGTAGAAATCATTGGAGACATCGTAATGCTGCTCAATGGCGTGCGTATCCTTGAGGCGGTCATGCCGTAGGGCGCTAAAAAGGCGACCAAACCGGCCACGCATGGGTACCCCGATTTGAGCCAATCTGCTGGCGACTTCCGCAATATCCAACGCCCGCCCTTGTACATCGAAGTGGCCATTGACGTAACCTTCGGCCAGATTGTCCAGGCTGGGGGGTAAAAAGTATTGCAGCGAGCCTGGAGCCGGGATATGGACAGTGACTGTGGGCTTTTCAGCCAGATCGTGTTGTAAACCGTTCCAGAGCGTGAGTCGCAAAGGTATGTCGGTCAGCGGCTTCAAGGCGGCCAAAAAGCGGCCGATTATGCTTTGATCGGCGCTCATGCGAGTGACGGTGGCATCCATCAGACCAACTCCACCGGAAGGAAGATGCGCTCGCCGTTGCGCAAGATGAGCAGCGCGACAACTTTTGGTTTTTTGGCCATTAGGCTGGCAATTTGTTCCACCGACTTGAGCGCCGTGCCGTTGATGGCCAGCAGCACATCTCCTGGCATGACATTCGCGCGTGCCGCCGCGCCAGAAACGCCTTCCACCAACAAGCCGCCCTGAACGTGGGCACTGATCTGCTCTTCTCGCGTGAGCGCTCTCAGTTCCAAACCCAGCTGGCCGGACCCCGTCTCGGACTCGTTCTGTGCGGTGGGAGTGGCGTCTTCGTCGGCTCGCCCCAATTTGACCGATATGTCACGCGAAGCTCTATCACGCCAGACTTTGAGCCGCACCGTCTCGCCCGGTATGGAAAGGCTGATCCGGCTACTCAAGTCCCCGGATCGCGTAACGGGGTCGTCGTTAACTGCCGTGACAATATCTCCCGGTTGCAGACCCGAGTGGGCTGCAGCACTGTCAGGCGCAACATTGCCAATCAATGCACCATCAGGGCGACTCAAGCCGAATGACTCGGCCAGGTTCTGGTTCAGGTCTTGAACAGTGACTCCAAGTCGTGCGTGTGAGGCTCGACCAGTGGCAACGATCTGGTCCTTGACCTTTAGCGCTACATTGATCGGAATGGCAAACGACAGACCCTGATAACCACCAGACTGGGAGTAGATCTGCGCATTGATGCCCACCACAGCGCCGCTGCCATCAAACAACGGCCCGCCAGAATTGCCAGGGTTCACTGCTGCATCGGTTTGGATGAAAGGAACAGAGACTCCTCCGGGTAAAGATCGGCCCGTGGCACTCACGATACCCTGTGTGGCGGTCTGCTCAAAGCCAAAGGGTGAACCAATGGCCAGCACGGGATCGCCCACATGTAGCTGTTGTGAATCACCCAGGCGTACCAGGGGAAGATTTTTTGCATTGACACGCAACACAGCAATGTCGGTGGTCGTATCAGCGCCCAGCACCCTGGCCTTGAATTGACGGCGATCACTCAATTTGATGAGCACCTCCTTGGCGTCGCGTACGACATGGGCATTGGTAAGAATCAAGCCATCCGCGCTGATGATGAAGCCAGAGCCTTGGCTGCGAAACGGGATGCTGCCACCTTGCCCCTGACTAGGGATTCGAAGCTGAAAACCAGGCAATCCGCGAAAGAAGCGAAAAAAAGGATCATTCAAATCGAGAGGGAATTGGTCGGGTGCCGCCTTGTGCAGTCCGGCTACCGTAACGCCGACAACAGCAGGACTGACTTGCTGCACGATCGCCCGGTAGTTTGGTGTGGTGCCGGCCGCGATTGGCGCAACCGGGGTCAGGTTCGGGCTGATGTCGGGCAAAGCTGAAGGCGCGATGACTGCGTGCGAAGTAGCGCCGCCGTCCTTTGTAAACCAGTGCGGGGCATTCAGATTGAACGCGGCCGAGGTCGCAGCCACCGCTAAGCCTGCGGCGATCAAAGTCATGATCAGCATCCTTCGTGTCATGGAGCCTCCTGCTTCGGCGACGGGTATTGGGTCTTTTGCCTGAGTTGGAATGCTAGAACGACGACTTTGAATCCTCTTGAGAAATGTCATTTGCACCTCGTCAGGAATGCGTAGCCTCACGGTTCACGCTCGAATCAAGCTGGGCAGAATTGGACAGAAGGAAAGGATGTACTGACAAAAAGATGATCTGTGGTGTTGAGCGCCAGTGACTGTTTTGGACTCAGATTGCCAATGCGTCAAAGCGTAACCCGATGCAGTATTTGACGTACTTCAGATGTCAGGATAAAACCATGAAATCAAACGCCCATAACCAAGCGGTGCGCAATTCAACCAATGCATATCAGTTGTTCACCCAAGAAGTCGGTGACATTTTCCACATCATTGCCGATGCCCTGGGTCAGCTTGGTGCGATACAGACGGAAACATTGGCCTCCCTGTTTGCCACAGAAATGGTTGGCAGTGTCCCGCTTTTTTCGCCCGGGAATGGCGGCTATTTGATAGAGAAGATCCCGGAGTTGTATCGAAATCAGTCGGAGCAGGTTTTGAAGGCTGTGCTGGATTCCACTGCTGTCATCTCTGGCGCCCAAATCAAACTACTGCAGTCGCATGCTGATCACATTTCGAATAGCATCTTGAACGATCGGCATGAAGGGAGAAGTTGATCGCCGCAAATGTGCTGGACACGACTAGGGTTTATTGCATGAAAATTTGTGACGGGTGGGCAGATGACCGTGTGACGTTTCGTGACCGCCACGATGCTGCGGCGCGCCTGTCCGAGCGACTTAAGCAGTTTGCCGGCAGGAATCCTTTAGTACTCGCAATTCCGCGTGGCGCAGTGCCCATGGCGAAGGTGATCGCCGAAGCTCTTGGCGGTGAATACGACGTGGTGCTGGTGCGCAAACTGCGTGCCCCAGGTCAACCGGAGCTGGCCATCGGGGCAGTTGATGAGGGGGGGTGGACGTACAGTCCAGACCGCAGTGGAAACCCATTCGTCAGTGAGCAGTATGTCGAAACGGAGAAGCAGCTTCAATTGCAAACCATTCGATCCCGTCGAGCGCAATACACCGCCGCACGACCACAGATTGATCCCGCCGGCCGCATTGTTATCGTGGTGGACGATGGTCTTGCCACCGGCTCGACCATGGCAGCAGCCCTGCATTGCCTGCATGCGCGCAAACCCGCACGCCTGATCTGTGCGGTGCCCGTTGCGGCCCCGGATTCCCTGGCAAGGATTGCGCCCATGGCCGACGAAGTTGTGTGTTTGGGCGCCCCACAGCATTTTCAGGCGGTTGGCCAGTTCTATCAAATTTTTCCGCAAGTGACCGACGAGGAAGTCATTGAAATCTTGAATGCAGGTCGACCTCTGCCAGCCTCCGGGTGAAGCTAGTCCGGGGTGATTCATCCGACTGTCATCCAAGGCCGCAATTGCACATGCCGGACGTTTGAGAATTCGCAATCGCCGCTGAAGCGCCATCCTTAACCTCGTCTCATGCCTTCACACTTTATGCGAATCACTACGGAGAGAAAAAATGCCTTCAACATGGATGGACCCGCTGCTCAAAGCCCAGCATACAAATAGGCGCAATCACGCAAAAGCCGCCGCCGCAATCTGGACGGAATGCGAATCTTCCGAACCCTTTTCTGCAAAGCAGTCGCCTGATGATGATTTCTTTATTCCCAAACGAAGAGATCGGAGTCTGATGCATTGGGATTCACTGGGCGTAGAGGCGGCTGCAGATTGGGAAGCCGATCCGGCAGATATTTTGCCGGAGATTGAGCGTGAAATCGGTATCTCGGAATGGATTGATCCAGAAACCGGCGAGCCCGCAGAGGGTCAATCCCCACCCCACCTTGAGATTGAGTGATTGGGTGGTGATTACCCGCATTCTGGTATGCGTTTTCGGCGTTTCCCGGTATATCTTCTTTCCCATTCCGTCGGTAAGCTCATCGTCACAATCCATGGATTCGGTTGAAGCGGCTAGCGACTGAGTCACACAGCAGGCCGTGGGGGTGTATATGAGTAACCATCATGCATTGGTACCGCGCGTTCGCAACGGTGAGGGCTGGTTTGGTACGTCTGTCAATTGGCTGACCTCGCGTGGACGACTGTTGGTTCCGGGATTTGCACCCCAGCAGGTGCAACAGCGTGTCCTCGAATGCTTTGAGGCTTTGGATTTAGGGCTTGCAGTCTGGGACGAGCATGGGCAGCAACTGATGTCCAATAAAGCGAATGCGCGCCTGCAGGACCGTGTGGAATCGTCGAGCGAATTGGCACAACAGGGCAACCCGCAGGGGCCGTATATGCGCTTGTTGTCGGGCAACCGTTGGGTTCTCACATTCCAGGCGACCTCAACTGCCGGATACCGATCCACGGCCCGGGTTGATGTGACAAACCTGGTCAGAAGGGTTAAGGAGTTGGAAGACCGTGTGCGTAGTCTCGCGCTGGAGTCGGCGACCGATGCATTGACTGGTCTGGCTAATCGGCGCCAGTTTGATGCAGTTCTCCTGGCTGAGTGGAACAGGGCAGCTCGAACCCAGTCGCCGCTTAGCCTCCTGATGGTCGATATTGATCATTTCAAAAAATACAATGACCGCTATGGTCATTTGACCGGCGACCAATGTCTGCGACGAGTTGCTGCGACTCTACTGTTGTGCGCACGCCGAGCGGGCGACTTTGTGGCTCGCTTCGGAGGCGAGGAGTTTGTATTGCTGTTGCCGGGAGCTGACCTTGATGAAGCGCGCGACACCGCGCAGCAATGCCTGGACCGGATGCGCGAGGTCGCTCTGCCTCACGCGGCCTCGCCGGTAGCAGCATTTGTTACTTTAAGCATTGGCGTCGCCAGCCGCACGCCCGAGGCCACGGAGGGCGTGGTGTCGCTGATCAACGCAGCAGATGCCGCAATGTACCGTGCCAAGTCGGATGGGCGCGCACGTTACGAAGCGGCCAGCCAGTTGGATTGGGATATTGACGATGAAACCCCACGAACACAGCCCGCAGTCTTGTAGCGCTTGCCATCTACCTTTTCAGGGCTGATGGTGGCATCGACGTTCTTTCTTCTTCAGGGCGTTTCCTGCCTGATAGCTATCTGGATCGCCTGCTCCACATCGTTCAGGAAGATGAACTCCAGTAGCTGTCGTGCGCTCAGAGGCACATCTTCAAGGTCCTTCAGATTGCGCTGCGGCAGCATCACTCGCTTGATACCAGCAGCCAAAGCCGCGAGCACTTTTTCCTTGATTCCACCGACCGGCAACACCAAACCCCGCAGGCTGATTTCGCCGGTCATTGCAAGGTCTTGGTGAACCGACCGGTTCAAGAACAACGAGGCCATTGCAACAAACATGGCGACACCGGCACTGGGCCCATCCTTTGGAATGGCTCCGGCCGGAATGTGAACGTGCACGTCAGACTTTTCGAATACTCCGGGACTCAGGCCAAGCAGCGCTGCTCTGGACTTGACCAGCGTAAGAGCCGCCTGTGCCGACTCCTTCATAACGTCTCCGAGATGCCCCGTCAGTATCAGGCGTCCGGTGCCATCGGTTCGCGTGGCCTCTATGAACAGTATGTCGCCACCCACTGGTGTCCATGCAAGACCGGTGGCAACCCCAGGCATGGCCGTGCGCAGGGCCAATTCATTTTCGAATTTTGCCGGGCCCAATGTCGTTGCGAGATCGGATTCGTCGATTCGCACGGATTGGGCTTCTCCATTCACAATTCGCACCGCTGCGCGTCGACAGACCGTACCGATCTGGCGCTCCAGACCCCGGACTCCAGCCTCACGCGTGTAGTCGCGAACAATGGTCAGGAGCGCGGCATCGGTAATTTCCAGTTGCTCAGGCATTAGTCCGCACTCTTCCATCTGATGTGAAACCAAGTATTTGCGGGCGATTTCGCGCTTCTCATCATGCGTGTAGCCAGACAATGGCAATACTTCCATGCGGTCACGCAAGGGTCCAGGAATCGGGTCCAGTACATTGGCTGTGGCGATGAAAAGCACCCGCGACAAGTCATAGGGTACAGCCAGATAGTTATCGCGAAAAGTGCCATTTTGTTCGGGGTCGAGTACTTCCAGCAATGCAGCCGACGGGTCGCCGTGGATGCCGCTGCCGAGTTTGTCAATTTCGTCGAGCATCATTACGCAACCACGTGTTCCGGCCTTCTTCAGGGCTTGAATGATGTTGCCCGGCAGGGCACCAATGTAGGTGCGCCGGTGTCCCCGAATCTCTGCCTCGTCGTGGACACCGCCCAGGGAAACTCGCACAAATGGCCGCCCTAGTGCTTTGGCTATCGACTGTCCCAGAGAGGTCTTGCCCACCCCGGGTGGGCCGACCAGGCAAAGAATAGGGCTATGCCCATCCGGTTTGAGTTTTCTGACCGCCAGAAATTCGAGAATTCGCTTATTCACCTGTTCGAGGCCGAAGTGGTCAGCTTCCAGAATTTCTTTTGCTCGCGTCACATCGATGTCGTCGGGATGAGGCACCTTCCAGGGTAGTTCAACCAGCCAATCGATGTAGGTGCGTGTCATCGAGTACTCAGATGAACCGTCCGACATGCGTTGCAGTCGCTTGAGCTCCTTCTGCGCGTGTGTATGCACTTCCTCCGGCATCTGTGCCTCGTCTATCTGCCGCCGCAATTCATCAATTTCGGCAACGTTACCGGCGCTATCCTCTCCCAGTTCTTTCTGGATAGCCTTCATCTGCTCGCGCAGAAGGAAATCTCGTTCTTGCTTCTTTAGGCCAACCTTTGTCGTCTTGTCTATCTCGCGAGAAATGCGTAATACCGCAATGCGGTGAACCATCATTTCGAGCAGTCGGTCCAAGCGCTTGCGAAGGTCGATCTCTTCCAGTAGCGATTGTTTTTCCTGTACCTTGAGATCAAGGTACCCGGAGACCAGGTCGGCCAGTGTGCCCGGAGCATCGATGCTTTGCACGACATTGACAATTTCCTGTGGCACCTGTGGCAAAAGATTGAGAACCTCTATGGCAGTTTCCTTGAGTTGCAGAAACCGTGCCTCTATCTCATGGTCATTTTCCCCTGGTTGATCTTCGATAGGTACGACTCTGGCGACCAAAAACGGATAGCCATCGAGGTAGTCTGTGACACGAAAGCGTTGTTGTCCCTGGCAGATGATGTGGTGTTCTCCGCTGGCCGAAGTGACGTAGCGCAGGATAGCGGCGATGGTCCCCACCGGGGTCATGTCCTCGGCACCGGGGTTCTGAGTTTCCGGATCGCGTTGAGAAAGGATGCCAATTGGCCGCTCGCCCTTGACAGCATATTGTGCTGCTGCGATTGAACTCTTTCGGCCGATGGAGATGGGCACTGCCAGCCCCGGGAACAGCACCATGTCGCGAACCGGCACGATGACCAGCGCATCATCAGGAATAGGCCCGGGATCTTGTGGGTTCTGTGGTTCGGCGGATGTAGCGGACTGTGATTGCATGTCTGTGTCTCCGAGCGGATGAATTGGAGGTTTCATTGCGTGGACTCAAGTAGCAGCTTCAGGCTATCGCTGGAAGAAGAAAGCGCCGTATGCGCCCACCTGGACTGATCCTGATTTCAAAGGCAAGTAGGGAGCAGGATAGGGGCGTCAGCAGCACTTGCGGTTGACATATCACAAAATTCAGTTCCTGTAGCCCGTATCCAGGTGCTGTGCCCATTTTGATAAATGTCAACCACTGTGCTGTGCCAGCGTGTGACGATTCAAACGATGTAGAGACGGGGGGCAAGCGTATGAGAGCCAAAACTTTCGAGTCCAGGGGCGACACCAATGTGAAGAAGATGCTGGTTGTCTACTATTCCCGTAGCGGGTTTACTGGCGCCGTTGCTAGGCGCATAGCCCGTGACTGCCATGCCGATTTGCTATCAATAAAAGACGTTAAGCCGCGCAGCGGAGCGCTGGGCTACTTGCGGTCCTCGCTGGAGGCGGCAATGCACTGGGGATCTGCTATCCGAAAAATATCCCTCCATGGCGACTACGGGTTGGTGGTGATTGGTACGCCCGTCTGGTTCTGGAATATATCGAGCCCGGTGCGCGGCTTTATTCGACTGCACCGACCAGCACTCAAGCGAGTTGCATTCTTTTGCACCTACGGAGGTTCAGGCGCAACAAAGGTATTGGGTGATATGGCGGTGCTGTGCGGTTGCAAGGCGGTGGCCACTTTGGCGCTGCGAGATGACGAAATCCAGAAGGATATGGGTGGCACTAAGTTGGTGGACTTTGCATCCCAGCTCAATCGTTTGGTCGAACAGCCGACCAGAGAGCGTGCGCCACGCGCCGGCGGCGCTGAAACCTTCGCGCATTCATAGCAAGCTGGAGTTCAAGGTGAAAAACCCTGTGACTGCCGCTGTGGATGTCAATACGCGCAGCAGGACACATAAGCAGTATTTGCTCAGGTTGCCTGTTGCGCTGGCTGCGCGACTTGAGGCGCTTTGCGAACTGCACCCGGAAACAAGGCGAGATCAGGTCTTCGAGGATCTGCTGGGGTTGGGGTTGACGGAACTTGAACGTCACTCTTCAAGGACTGTTGAAGGGGGATCAGATTTTGAGCCAGACCTACGCGCTCCTGTTTACCTCTTGAGTGGCCCGTTCGCCGAGTTTCGCGACCTGGTGCGCAAGCATCACTTTGCGTTGGAGCAAGAACTTGCAAAGGTTGAGGCAGCGCCGGATCGCCTGCGGGATGCCTACCAGGTGGGTGATATGGAGTAGCGGCACTGCACGCCGTTAGCAGTCACCTCGCTATGAATTGATAGGAGCTTATCGTGAAAAATCTGACTCGGCCTGGATTACAGTTGTTGATTCTCATGGCGCTGAATGGATGTACCTTCACCGGCACCGGGGAAGGTCAAATGTCACGTCAAGGCGCGAGTGATCAACCGGTCGAGTTTGTCTGGAAGAGTACGGATGCGGGAATCACCGGAACCATGACTGCTTCGCTTCCAGGCGACGTCTTTGAAGGGCGTTTCTTCCAGATTACCAGTCTGACCAAAGGCGAGCTGCTGGATCCGTTATGGGTTCATTGGCGCCGAGGTTGGCACGACTGGCCCTATTGGGGTTCGTCCTGGTCGCCACCCTATCCAACGACGCAATTTATTACCCACTATAGCGGCAAGGTGGTCGCCACGCTTACCTCGCAAACCGGGCAGCGTATGCGTTGCCGTTTCCATTTGTCGTCGCCTGCAATGGGCATGCGTGGTGGGGGTGAGGGCCAGTGCCAGTTGTCCGATGATCGACTGGTGCGCGCCGTGTTTTCCGCCAAATAACCGCACTATTGCATTCCTTGCGTTTTCGCACCCAGACGGGTCTGGAACAAACCTAGCATGTGAGCACGTTGTGCACCAAAGTATCGACCATGAAGTCAAAACAACTCATTTTCCGCGACGATGCCCGCGACAAGATCCGTCGGGGAGTCGACGCATTGGCGGAAGCGGTCAAGGTGACGCTGGGTCCACGGGGTAGAACCGTCATTTTGGAGAGGGAATATGGCCCGCCGCAGATTGTGAACTCTGGGGTGCTGGTGGCCAAATCCATCGAGCTGGAAGACCGGTTCGAGAATATGGGCGCGCAATTGTTGCGCGAAGTGGCTGCGCGCACCAGCGAGATGGCTGGCGATGGTACGACCACAGCAACGGTATTGGCTCACGGCATGATTCAAGAGGGACTGCGCTACCTGGCTGGCGGCATGAACCCGATGGACCTGAGGCGGGGCATTGAACTGGCGATTGAAGTCCTGGTTGCAGAACTCAAGAAGATGGCGAAGCCCTGCACCACATCCCAGGAGATAGCGCATGTCGCCGCGATCTCGGCCAACAATGATCGGTCCATCGGTGACTTGCTTGCAAGCGCCATTGACAAAGTGGGGCGCGAAGGCGCCATCTCGATTGAGGACGGCTCAGGACTGGTCAGTGTTCTGGAAATCGTTGAAGGTATGCAGTTTGACCGTGGTTTTCTGTCACCCTACTTTATCAACAATGCGGATCGCCAAAGCGCCGCATTGGAGGATGTGTCTATTCTTTTGTGTGACGGGCGACTTTCAGCACTGAAGGACCTCATTCCCCTGCTCGAAGAGGTTGTGAAGACGGGACGGCCATTGCTCGTCATCGCCGAGGAGGTTGACAACGACCCGCTTGCCGCGCTGGTGATCAACACCATACGAGGAACCTTAAAGACCTGTGCTGTTAAAGCCCCGGGGTTTGGCGACCGGCGCAAGGCCATGGTGCAAGACATTGCTGTGCTAACCGGTGGCCTGGTTGTGAGCGATGAGGCAGGGCTCTCGTTGGCCAAAGTCAAGCTGTCGGACCTGGGGCGAGCGAAGCGCGTGGAAATTACCAAGGAGAGCACTACGCTGATTGGGGGCGCGGGAAGCGACAAGGCGATCAAGGAACGCATTGCTACCATCCGCAAGGAGCGCGAGTTGGCCAGTAGTGATTACGATCGCGAGCAGCTCGATGAACGATCGGCGAAACTTTCAGGTGGTGTAGCCTTGATCAAGGTAGGGGCTGCAACTGAGACCGAGTTGAAGGAACGCAAGTTGCGGGTTGAGGATGCCCTTCATGCGACCCGTGCTGCGGTTGAAGAGGGCATTGTTCCTGGCGGAGGCGTTGCATTGTTGCGGGCTCGTCGTGCGCTCATCGGATTGACCGGGCAGACACTGGATGAAACCTCTGGCATCCACTTGGTTGCCCGCGCTCTGGAAGAACCCCTGCGCCGCATTGTCAGCAACGCCGGGGATGAGCCATCAGTGATTTTGAATCGCGTGAGCGAATCGTCAGAAAGCGCGTTTGGCTATAACGCCGCAACGCGTGTTTACGGGGATCTTCTACAGATGGGGGTTATCGACCCGGCAAAAGTGACCCGATTGGCGCTGCAAAATGCCGCGTCAATCGCCAGCCTTGTGCTTACCACTGATTGCATGATCGCGAGCACCTCCAAACCATCGGGGGGCGATGCGTCAATCGACTCCGAGGCAAACAGCCCCATGTTCTAAAAACCATTACACACGTTTCACCATGAATACAGCATATGTTTTGATTTCAGATGCCCACAGGGCCCGTTGCTTCGAGCGTCCTGTCGGCAGCAGTGTGCTTGTGGAGTTGGCAGACTTTGTATCCCCGCATCGCCAGATGGTCAACCAGCTAGATGCTGGTAGCCAGACGGGGGCCGCCGGCAAGGGGCATGGCCGCACAGGGCACGCAGGAACACAGTTTGAACCGGTTACCAGTGAAACCGACAAAGCACGCGCCGACTTCGCGCAACAACTGGCCGACTACCTGAATACTTCAGCTGCAGAGCACCAATACCAGTCGTTGGTCCTCATTGCCACCGGCCCGATGCTCGGCGAGATTGAACCCCGTCTGAATCCAGTTGCAGTTCAGGCTTTGACGCGCAAAGTAGCGAAGGACTTCACGCATTTCACCGGACCGGAATTAGACGTTCGCGTCAAGCGTGCACTGGAGGCACCCGCCTGATGGACTGCACAGGGACACCAATTTCGCAACAGCATGACCAATAGGAGAAACACGATGTTGAAAATATTGATTGCAGTCGACGGATCTGAACATACCAAAAGAACCATTGAAGCCGTGGCAAAGATGGCGCATGCCACCGTGTCCCTGGAAGCCAGTCTCATCAACGTGCGAGCGGGGGCCATTCTGGATCCATTGTTCGCCAATGACTACTCAATGATCACCGTGCAAAAGCTCGATGCGGAGCAAGAAGCGGCACAAGCGTCCGTGCTGGAGGCAGCCACCAAACTAGCCAAGGAGCAAGGAATTCCACTAAGCGAGCCAATTCGCGCCTACGGCAATGTGGCACACGCAATTGTGAAAGCCGCCCAGGAATTGCAGGCGGATCTGATCGTGATGGGCACGCGTGGAGAGGGTACCCTGAGTCGAGTGCTTCTGGGTTCGGTGGCACAGAAGGTGCTTCATGATGCGATGGTTCCGGTTGTGCTCGTGAAGTAAGACCTCCACAAAATGATGCCTTGCAAGTCCTTGGCCAGCATTAGCCGAGTGAAAAGACATGAGCACTGCAAATGGGCTGCCACGATTCGACAGCGTTGTGTTCGCTGGTGGAGGGAATCGTTGCTTTTGGCAGGCTGGTTTTTGGTCAGTTCTGGCTAGTCAATCACAGCGTGCGCCGTTGCGAATCGCAGCGGTTAGCGCTGGTGCCGCCGTGTCCTGCGCTCTGTTCTCCGATACGTTTGAGAATGGCTTCTTGGCATACAAGCGTGCCTTGGCGACCAATCAGCGCAACTTCTATTTGAAGAACCTGATGCGACGCCAACCCGTCTTTCCACACGGGAGCATGTATCGGGAGGCGATTTTGAAGAGCATTGACCGACAAGCGCTCTCACGTCTTCACCAGGGCCCTGATATCACGGTGTTGATGGCATGTCCGCCGCGTTGGGCTTCTCGAAGCATTGCGATGCTTTTGGGAATGGTGGCTGTTGGAGTTGACGCAATCCAATACCATGAAGTGCACACATCGGGTGGAAAGCGAGTTGGCTTTCGCCCTGTGTTTCGCTCTGTCCGCCAATGTGCCAGTCCTGAGGCTCTGGCCGATCTGATCATCGCATCTTCCTGCGTTCCACCGCTGACGCCACAAGCGCGCCGTGACGGGATGGTTCTGTTCGACGGAGGACTTTTCAGCAATGTGCCAGTTGATGGAATTGCACAGGACAGCGGTCAGACGCTAGTACTTTTGACGCGCCAGTACAGCCACTTACCCAGCATCGCAGGTCGTACCTACGTGCAGCCTTCACAACTGATACCTGTTGCTGCGTGGGACTACACCAATGCGGCGGCAGTCCAGTCCGCGTATGACCTTGGCCGGCGGGATGGGGAACGTTTCTGCATCGCTTCTTGATCTGAGTACCTTCCAGGCCATCAGAAGGCAATTTTTTTGGCGTTGTGCGTCGGATTGCCCCTCGCGAGCCATAATTATCTTCTCCCAGCCAATAGTCCAATAGTTACGCCCAAACCGGCGGCAATACCAATGGCTTTCC
Organism: Rhodoferax sp.; assembly: GCA_021737865.1. Lineage (GTDB taxonomy): Bacteria > Pseudomonadota > Gammaproteobacteria > Burkholderiales > Burkholderiaceae_C > Allorhodoferax. Next base: position 1,236 of record JAIPDC010000060.1, on the reverse strand, counting down.
ATGGATTTTCATGGACATAGCCGTCAGTACTCTGGCCTATCGCCTTGGCCTTGGCAACGGCAACTGCCTCCACATGGGCCATCTCATCTTTCACGTGGTTCATGCGCCTTTGCAGGCGCACAGCGATATCGCGAGCTTCCTCTTCAGCACTTCCTGCCGTAATTTTTACCAGCTCGTCTGCATCAGCGACCACAACTTTCAGGTCACTCAGTAGTTTTTCTCTCTGCGTTGCTGTCATGTCATTCATGGTGAACCTCCATATCCAAAAACTTCGTGCCAAATAGCCAGCCAATGCTAAGGAACATCTGCACCCTGGTGTTGCGAATAGTCAAGCGGCACCGAATGACAGTTGGCTTGAATCACTCATTTTTGCCATCACTATCGCGACTGGAATTCTTGCGAATTGTCAAATCGGGTGAGCGATGCAGACCGGATGATCGGCGTCCCTTCCTTGCGATAGTGAACCATGTTTTTGAACACCAGAGAGCTTCCGACATGCATGCTGGAGTTGGGCGATACGACTCTCGGGAAGGCGATCGAAATTGCCAATGCCCTGCGTTCTGTTGGTGTTGAGGAGGGCAAGACGTTGCGCATCGCGGTAGCGACGGCAAAACACCTCGAGCGCAAAAGCATGTGGGTTCCGCCCGATGATGACTACTAGCGATGGGTCGGTCCGATTGCTTATTAAAGCTAGTAGCCGGGGGCACTTATGAGCCAAAACTTTGCCGAGAATTTGAAGACAAAACTGATCGTGATGACGTGCAATCGACAGGTCGACACCGGTCTGACCCGATCGAAAGCTTGAATCATGAACAGCGGTGATCACCATCAACCGGTGCGCCAAACGCTGGCTCTTGTGCTCGCCGGGGGGCGTGGTTCGCGACTGAATGGACTGACCAGACAGTGCGCAAAGCCGGCCGTGCATTTCGGTGGCAAGTTCAGAATTATTGATTTTGTGCTGTCTAATTGCATGAACTCAGGGGTGCACCGCATCGGGGTTCTCACCCAGTACAAATCACACAGCCTGCAGCGCCACTTGCAACACGGCTGGTCATTTTTACGCAATGAGTTCAATGAGTTCATTGAGCTGCTTCCTGCGCAGCAGCGTTTGGGTGAAGCGTTCTGGTATCGCGGGACGGCCGATGCTGTTTTTCAGAATCTTGATATTTTGCGCGGACACCGCGCAAAATATATTCTTGTGTTGGCCGGTGACCATATCTACAAGATGGATTACGC
>JAIPDC010000059.1 GCA_021737865.1 Rhodoferax sp. | reverse complement strand
GGCCAGCGTGGTCTTGCCAGCGGCCCCATGGCCCACCAGGGCGACGGTACGAATGTGGGTGCTAGGGGTTTGGGTCATGACAAGCTCTCGTTGGTTTTTTGACCAGGGTGCGCGTGCCAGAACGGCGGGTGGCAGCAATGGCCAAGAGGTTGGCGAAGAAGGCGTTTGGGTGCAATCACGATTCAGATATTACCCGTGCAAGCCTGTGGTTTTCGGCTTTGGTCGCACCGGCACCGAACACAAGTTGATGCAGGTCAACAGTTCCCTGCAAGCGCCCCTGAAGACGCCCGGCAAACGCGCTCAGGTTCTCTGCAGCCGCGAAAACGTCTTGCGGAATTTGGCCACTTTGGGCGCCGCCACCGCCATGCAATAGCCCTGACCAGGGTTGCGCTCGAAGAAGTCCTGGTGGTAGTCCTCAGCGGGCCAGTAGTTGTTCAATGGCACAACCTCGGTCACGACGGGCTGCCCGTAGACGCCGCTGGCCGCCATCTCGGCCATCACTTCCCGCGCCACGGATTGCTGCTCGGGTGTCGAAAAATAAATGCCACTGCGGTACTGGGTTCCACTGTCATTGCCCTGGCGGTTCAGCGTGGTCGGGTCGTGGATAACAAAAAATATTTCCAGAATCTCGCGGGTGCTGATGTGCGCCGGGTCATACACCAGCTTGACCACCTCGTTGTGGCCAGTGGTGCCTGTGCACACGTCCTCGTAACTGGGCTGGTGCTTCTGGCCGTTGCAATACCCGGACTCCACGTCTGTAACGCCTTGGACCTGGACAAAGACCGCTTCGGTGCACCAGAAGCAACCACCGCCCAGGGTGATGGTTTGCAATGTTTTCGGTAGTGAAGCAGTAGTAATTTTGTTTTCTCCGGTGGAGCGGACTGGTCGGGCAGGTGCAGCGCATTCATCTTACGCCGGGAGAAAAGACCCTGAGGGTCGAACGGACCTTGCCACTGGTGCGGTTGGCAGCTACCGAATCCGCGGCAGCGCCAGCATTTGTTCCGGCGTAGTGAAGTAAGCCGCCGTCGACCCCGCCCTGGCACGCCCCTGCGCGAGCTCGTGACGCGCCACGGTGCGCAAATGCACCTCATCGGGCCCATCCATCAAGTGCAGTGCGCGACCCCAGGTCCAAAAGAAGGCCAGCGGCGTGTCGGGCGACAACCCCATGGCACCAAAAACTTGCATGGCGCGATCCACCACGCGCGACTGCAAACGCGCGGCAACCACCTTGATGGCAGCCACTTGCGCACGCAGCGCACCCGGATCCACAACGCCCGGCTGCTGATCCAGCATCCAGGCCACTTGTAAAACCAGCAATCGGGCTTGATCGATCTCCATGCGCGACTCGGCAATCCAGTCCTGCACATTGGAAAAATCTGACAAATATTTGCCAAAGGCCTGGCGCTCCAATGTGCGCTCGGTCGCCAGTTCCAGTGCCAGTTCGCACTGGCCGATGGCACGCATGCAGTGGTGCACGCGCCCGGGCCCCAGGCGCGCTTGCGCCATGGCAAAACCCGCCCCCCACTCACCCAGCAAATGTTCGGCGCTCACGCGCACATCGCGCAGCACAATTTCGCAATGCCCTTCGGGCGAACGGTGGTGCACAACGGCAATATTGCGCACAATCTGCACGCCCGGGGTGTCCATGGGAATGAGCACCATACTGTGCTGATGGTGGGCACTGGCGTCTGGCGTGTCATCCAGATCTGCGGCGTTGCGACACATCACGATCAGAAGCTTGCACTGCGGGTGCGCCACACCCGTGATGAACCATTTTCGACCGTTCAGGACCAACTGATCCCCATCACGGCGCACCGTGGTTTGCAGGTTGGTGGGGTCGGACGAGGCCACATCGGGCTCGGACATGGCAAAGGCGGAACGAATTGCTCCATTGAGCAAAGGCACCAGCCACTGCTCGCGCTGCTGCGCATTGGCAAAGCGGTGCAGCAACTCCATGTTGCCGGTGTCGGGGGCACTGCAGTTAAACACTTCGGGGGCCCAATGCAGGCGCCCCATCATCTCGGCCAGCGGGGCGTAGTCGAGGTTGCCAAGGCAGGTGCCGGGCTCATCCGGTCCCAGCGTGGGCAGGAACAGGTTCCACAGGCCTTCCTCACGCGCCAGCACTTTGAGGTCTTCCAGAAACGGCGGCGGGTAGACACCCTCTTGCACGCAAGCGTGCCATGCCGCGTTGTACGGCAACACGTAGCGCCGGATGAAATCGTCAAGTCGCTGGCGCAGGTCTTGCGCCCGGGGGGAATGTGCAAAGTCCATGGGTCGATTGTCTGCGTGGTGCAACCCGCCGTCAGAACGAAGGTGACAGTACAGGAAAAATTGCAGTTTTCAAACCACACGACTCGAGCAGGCCATCAAAGCAAACCTACCAGCGCGTGCTGGTAGCGGCTGCCTTTATCACGTAACGATGGATGATATGTAGCTATACGTCATGAGCAACTGGGTGATTTTTCAACCACTGCTCAAAATCCGCGCGAGGCATGGGCTTGGCAAAGTAGTAGCCCTGCAGATAGTCTGCACCCAAGCTGGTCAGCAGGGTTGCTGTGGCTTCGTCTTCGACGCCTTCGGAAATGGTCTTGAGGCCCAGTGCCTTGAGTAAGGCCAATGTGCGCTGCTTGGCGGTGCAGCCACTTGTTTTGAATGCTTCAATCGTAGCCAGTACGAGGAAGGTGACCATGTGATATTTGTCGATGAAGTGAAACGCTGCATGCATCGCGGAGGCGCTTCTCCACTACTGTTCCACGGTGGGCGCAACTATGCGGAACATCCGCTGTAACAACTTAGACTACCAATTAAAGGATGTCCAATTCGTTGAGCGCACTGCGGTAGGCACCGCAGCCAATGAGCCGGTCGTCGTCAATGGGAAGCACGAATGAGGACTTGCCACGAATATCGCCCGTCGTCGGATTGACGATGTTGTACTCGACCCAACCACCACCTTTGGCACAACGCTCCCAAGCATCATGCAACAACTGGTCTGCATCGACGCCCGGCGCATCGGACAAATAGGTACCGACCAGGTTCTTGTCAGCACCCATAACGCGGTAAACACCCTGTCGGTCAAACACAAACACATACAGATCACGGTCGACGTAGCCACCATGCGGGTCATGCAATACCGGGAACGCATTCTCCAACCCCAGCGACTCCACCAGGGCATGCGCACGTTGGGTCATCGCCATCGCCTCGTCGGTCGTTCCCTGGCGCAATCGGATATGGGTGACAGCCTGCTCCAATTGGCGTGAGCGCTGCATGAGCCGAGTGGATCGGTGCGATGTGCGTTCCACCAGACCGGAATTTTCGATCGTCACCTTGTCCAGATCGCCCACGGCCTGAACCACTTCGGCCAGCGCCATGCTCTGCTTGACGCTTCCGTCGGCCATGGTGTCCACATTGGTTGCAATCTCGCGGATCCCGGCCACCAGGCTTTCCATCAAATGGTTGACGTCCTGAATCGCCTTGACGGTAGAACCTACACGCGCTGCGGAATCTGCAATCATTCCGCGCACCTCGCCGGCGGCCGCTTGGCTGCGACGTGCCAAATTTCGCACCTCAGTTGCTACCACTGCAAAGCCCTTACCCTGTTCGCCAGCTCTTGCGGCTTCTACCGCTGCATTGAGCGCCAGCAAATTGGTCTGGAAGGCAATACCATTGATCGTTCCGATGATCTCGGACATGCGGTTGGAGGTGGTCTGCAATGCCGTCATGCCCGTAATGGTCGTGGCCATCAGTTCGGTGGCATTTTCCGCCTCATTGTGCAGACTACGGGTCATCATGCTGACTTCCTGCGCAGCTTCCGAATTGCGTGCAACGGTGTCGCTGACCTCACCGACATTGGTGGTGGCCTCTTCCAGGCTCAGGGCCTGCGACTGGGTACGCTGCGATAGCGAGTGACCATCATCCACCAACAGGCCGCCAACGTGCGTCACCATGCTCGAAGCACTACGCACATCGGCTACCAGAGACGAAAGAACCGCAAGCATTTTTTCAAACTCGCGGCCAATCATGGCCAGTTCATCCGACCCTTTCACATCCACCTTGGTCGCCAAATTACCATTGGTGCCTTCTTGCAGCGCCATGTGCACAATGCTCAAGCTACACAGCGTCGCCAAGGCGAAGCACACCAAAAAATACAGCGCCACCAGGATGCCGCCCACGATCAAACCACCCAGCAAGCCCCCTTGCTCCAGGGATTCGCTTTGCCGACTCTGAAGTTTCTCCAGAAGACGATTGGCGGTATCGGTTCGCAGTGCGCGACCCGCATCCAGCAGCTTGCCGGTCTGCGCGAGCATTGCCTTGGCGTGCTCCGGGGTGGGGTCTTTGACGAATGCCGTCTGGCCTACGGCATTCGCCGCCGCAAGTGCCTCTTTGGCCAGGGGCAGCGGCACGGCCCCCCCCGATCGTGCCAATGCGTCCAATTGTTCACCCATGCCCTGTGTTCTAACCTGGAGCATTTCCAGCAATAGGGGGATGGAGGCCGTTTGCGCATCCTTGTCGGGCGTTTGACCCACCACCGCTGCCGCGACCGCACGCACACGGCTGGCTGACTCCAGCCACCCAATCGCCTGTTGGGTTGTGACGCTTTGCAAAAAGTAGGTTTGCGCAAAAGGATCCAGTAAAAGGCCCGACGTCTCACCAGCGAGCAGGGTCAGTTTGCGAAGCTCTTCAATGACAAGTGTGTGCTTGGAGAAATTTTGGTTGTCTTTGACGTCGAGTCCAGACCCGATGGCGTCAATCTGAGGCTTGAGCGAAGTCCATTGACGGTTTACATCCAATTCGGCGTGTGAGTGCAGCCACTGGTCCAGCAAAGCCGTCACCTTGGCCAACCCCTGCCGACTTTGTTCCAGCCCGCCGTCGGCGGCCCCCTTGTCCGACAACAACAGTTCGACCCGCTGCTCCTGAATCTCCGTCACCAGGTCCGTAATCAAGGCGATGGTCTGTGCGCCCGACCGCTCCATTTGCGCCGTCTTGTAGTTCCCGACAAGGGACGATAACTGCATCAGGGTGACAGCCAGCAACGGCACAAACGCAATTACTCCCAGCATGGTCAACTTAAAGGACATGCGCAGCCGTTGCATCACGGCAACCCCGAGTCTGGCCCAGGCGGGAATTTGACTACTCACTGAATTTTGAAACATTCTGTTGTCGCTCATAAATGGTCAGCCTGCGCAGACACGGCTGCCTGCACGGAGGTCTGGATCGGGGCCACAATCGACCTGACAATCAGAAACGCCAGCAGCGCGACAACAACGGCGAACCAGCCGCAAATCTTCGTTGCTATTTTCAGATTTGAGGGATTCATCAGGTATTGCCTTGTGGACTGATGTGTGGGTTTTCACGCTGCGTGGTGCCCTGCTCACCGGCTCGCAGCCGCGCAAGCATGGTCGCGAGCCTCAGCACTTCGTCGAGTTCAAACGACTTGTCAAAGAACCAGTCAGCGCCCGCTCTAAAGCAGAGCCTGCGGTTGACCTCATCTGCGTGATTGCTAAAGATGGCCACGACGATGTTCTCTGATGCCTGTTTCATGGCATCCACAATGGTTGATGAAGTACCGTCTGGCAGATGCAGGTCCAAAATCGCCAGTCCGAACCGACCAGACCGAACATAGCCAAAACCTTGGCGCAAGGTCTCAGCAGTGGCGACAGTTGTCACCCCTGGCACACTGCGCAGGCGCTCGGACAGGCGCGAGCGTATGCGTTCAGAGCTATCGACGACCAGCAGATTCACGGCTTTACAAGAAGCTGCGAGATAACGTCAGTACGGCTTGAAATTGCCGTTTCCGGAAGTACCCGCCGCTGCTGCCGCAAGCCCCGGTGCACGCAATCGGGGCGGTGCCGCTGCACGGCGCTCGCTCGTGGGGCTGGCGACCGATCGCCGCGATATAACGGCAGCATTGTCACCCCCGACACGGAAGAACCCCACCGACTGTTGCAGTTGCTCTGCCTGCCCTGAGAGTTCTTCACTGGTGGCGGCAAGCTGCTCCGATGCGCTGGCATTTTGCTGGGTGGCTTTGGACAACTGCCCCATCGCTCCGCCAATTTGCACCACCGAATCGCTTTGTTCGACACTCGCTGCAGCGATCTCTTGCACCAGTTCACTGGTCTTCTGGATACTGGGGACTATTTCCTCCAGCAATTTTCCAGCACGCTCTGCCGTGGTCACACTATTGCTCGCCAGACCACCAATTTCCTTGGCCGCCTCCTGGCTGCGTTCAGCGAGCTTGCGCACCTCGGCCGCCACCACGGCGAATCCCCGGCCGTGGTCACCCGCCCGTGCGGCTTCGATCGCAGCATTGAGCGCCAGCAGATTGGTCTGGTAGGCAATATCGTCGATGATGCTGATCTTTGCTGCGATCTGCTTCATTGCGATCACGGTCTGGCTGACTGCACTGCCACCCTCCACAGCTTCCTTGCTGGTCTTGGTCGCCATGCCATCGGTCACCTTGGCGTTGTCGCTGTTTTGACTGATGGACGCAGACATGTGATCCACCTGTGATGTCGTCTCCTCCACACTGGCCGCTTGCTCACTGGCGGCCTGGCTCAGCGACTGGGCTGTGGCACTGACCTGGTTGGCCGCACCAGTGAGCGCATCTGCAGCCGCGCGCACTTCGGTCATGACGCGGGTGAGATTCTCAGCAGTCGCGTCAGCGCTATCCCTCACCCGCGCAAACAGACCCTGGTAATCGCCTTCCATGCGATGCGTGAGGTCGCCATTGGCGAAGGCTGCCAGCAACTCTGACACTTCGGTCAATCCTCGCTCGCTGGTCTCAATCAACCGATTCATGCCAGTGGCGAGATTGCCGAAGAACCCGGACTTTCCTTCTGTCACCAGTCGTACCGAAAAGTCACCCATGGAGGCCGCGCTCACAGCCGCCGCCACTTCGTTTTCCACCGCGACTTCCGCGGTGCGATCAAACCATTCCACCACGGTCCCGATTCGGGTACTGCTGGAATCGACGATAGGGCTGGCGTTGAGACCGAAGTACAAGTCGCCGACCTGAATCTGCGTACGGTACGTGCCCGACAGGCTTGCCACCATGGCACGCTGATGCCCAGGGTTCTTGTGAAAGACATCAATGTTCTGGCCAATCAGTTTGCTGGCGTCAAAATTCGGAAGAACCTTTCGCAGTTGCACTTCGTTGCGCTGCATCATCGCCTTGACAGTGTCGTTCATGAAGATGATGTCATTCTTCGTGTCGGCAATCATGACGTTGGTGCTCGCCTTGTTCAGCGCCTGAACCACGCGCAAGTTGGTCACTGCGGCCATTGCGGCCGATTGCATGGCCTCGCGCGCTTCATGTACCACTCTGGTCACCCTTTGCTTCTCGCCGGGCAACTCGTCAATCTGTTGTTCGAAGCGCCCCTTTGCATAGTCCCCCAGCACATCGGCCAAGCGGTACATGACCGTCAGGTGCGACTGTGCCAACGCATTCACCGCATGCGCCATTTCGCCATAAGCGCCAGGCAATTCATTGGCTGGTATGGCATAGCTGGTGTCACCGGCATCGTGCTTGCGCGCCATCTCGGTCTGCTCGTTCTGGAAGCGTGCGAGCACAGCCTGCATGTCCCTGACTTCCGCGAGCAGGCTGCTGCTGTCGCCTGCCCGCAGCGCGACCTTGGTCGACAGATCACCGGAGGCTACAGCCTGAACAACCCGCAGTACTTCCTGTGGATCGCCTCCCAGGCTACGATTCAGAGCTCGCACCAACATCAGCCCTGCGACTGCCGTGACAGCCACCAGCAGGCTGGCACCAGCGACAAACATCAGGAAAACCTTGTGCACTATCGAGAGCGCATTCTCCTGAGCCTGCTCTGCCACCTTGCTGATCATGGCAGTGTCCTCGGCAATCCCGCCAGTGAGTTTGCCAAATGCAACAACCGTGTCGGCATCCTCCACACTGGGTGCTTTTTGTTTCAGGATGGTGCCCACCAGGGGCTTGAAAGCGGCCCAGTTCTGTGATGCCTTGTCCAGTTCGTGGAGATTTGCTGTGACCAAGGGGAACAGTTTGTCGACTTGATCCACCGCGGTCTCGGTCAACACCCGCGATGACTTGGATCCCTCAGTCAAAATGACTTCGCCGACGCCGCGCAGTGTAGTGTCGAGCGAAATTTTGAGCTCTTTGGCGATATTGGCACTTTGAAGCGCGTCTTCCGCACGATTAAATCCAATGGCAGTGAGTGTGATGAGGGCAAGACCCAACATCACAACCAACGCCACACCCCACTTTACCTGCGCCGCAAGTCTGCGCGGCCAAAACGAATTGAATAACATCATCAAATTTCCTTGGAATTGGTCACACAGCTTGTGGGATGTTCGAACTGTCTAAATCAACGCTCTACCGGCAGGCCCTTGGCTGACCAATCGGTAAAACCGCCGCGCAGATACATTACGTTGGAGTAGCCTTGCTTGATGGACAGCACTGCCGCCTTGTAGGACTTCCAGCCCGTAGGACCATCGCTGTAAATGACGATCTTGGCGGCCTTGTCCGCTGGAATCTTGGCGAACTCGAACTGGTCTTGGCTTCCGTCAAAAGCTTCGACTTTGTCGCTCTTTTCCTTGTAGGAGACCGATATCGCGCCCGGTACGTGACCTTTGCCGAAATTCAGGGCACTGCGCGTATCGATGAATACGGCTCCCTTGCTTTTGGCCAGTGTCCCCGCTTCCTCCGCGCTGATGACCTTTCCGCCTTTCAGACTGGTGGGCGTCTCGGGCTCATTGGCAAACGACAAAGAAGCTACAGAGGACAAAGCCACGGCAAGAACTACACGACGCAACATAGGAAATACTCCAAGATCAAGGTTAAGAAAAGTTACTGTTCAAACCGCAATGTGTTTGCAGTGAACCGATGATCTCGAATACAGACCGGTTTGAACATCAGACGCTTCCGGTTTTGTTGTAAGGAGCTTCCTGCGCGTCCTCAGGATTTCCCTACCCCGAAGAGATCTTCAACGATCGTGTTCGACCAGCAGCGCCATCTCTTCGATGTCAAACGCCCGCGCGGGATCAATGATGGGCAAGAATTCATCACCAAATTTGCCCATTCCGCGAATGAAGTCTTTGGGAATAACCGTCCCAAACTGGGGTGGTACGACGATGTTCTGCTGCGTAAAGGCGACCACTTCGGTGACGGCGTCTACCAGCAGACCCAGAGGAGCATGCCCTCCCTCAACGACCGCGTCGATGACGATGATGCTGGTCCTCTTGCCGACTGTCGATTTGAGACCAGAGAAGCGTGCGCGCACGTCGATGACGGGCACCACGGCACCGCGCAGATTGACCACTCCGCGCACAAAGGCAGGCATTTGGGGAACCATGGTGATGCCCGCATACTGGATGATTTCACGCACGGTGTGGATTTCAATGGCAAACACTTCAGATCCCACCTGAAATACCAGGCATTGCATGGTCGACGCATCGCCAGCGGTGTATGCGGTCTCCGCAACTTGCGAGCTCATACGCTGGCAATCGCTTTGACTTGTTGAACAACTGGAGTGCCTAGCGGCAATTCGGCTCGCGACGCTGCGGACTGCTGCTCGGCTGTCACCAATGCGCCCAGCGACTCCACATCCAGAATCAGCGCCACCTCACCACTGCCCAGAATGCTCGAGCCCGAGATGCCTCTGAGCGATTTGAACAGGCTCCCCAGTGGCTTGATAACCGTCTGGTGTTGACCCAGCAGCACATCCACCTCGATGCCAAACTTGCCCCGCGGCGAGTTCACTACTACCACGCTGACCCGATCGGGCGGGGACGACTCGATGGTGTAGAGCGTACGCAGACGCACCACTGGAAGAATTGCCCCGCGAAGTTCCAGCACATGGCGCCCCGACGCATCCACCCGCGTGTGCTGGTCGGCAGCCTCGATGACTTCGACCACAGATTCGAGCGGCAGCACAAACTTGGAGGCGCCCACGCCCACAAGGAAGCCATCGATGATGGCCAGGGTCAGTGGCAGGCGAATGTCCACTTGCAGCCCCACCCCGGGGTGGCTGTTGAGCCGGATGGAGCCGCGCAGCGCTTCAATGTTGCGCCGCACCACGTCCATACCTACGCCCCGTCCGGAGAGGTTGGTCACCTGCTCGGCGGTGGAGAAACCGGGCTCGAAGATGAGCATGTTGATGTCGTTGTCGCTGGGCACCACGCCCTGCTCCACCAGGCCGCGGTTCCAGGCGCGCTGCAGCACGCGCTCGCGGTTGATGCCGCGTCCATCGTCATCGATGCGAATCAGGATGGCGCCGGTTTCGTGGCGCGCGCTTAAGGTCAGGTGCCCGGCGCGGCTCTTGCCCGCAGCCAGGCGCTCCTGGGGCGTCTCCAGCCCATGGTCCAGGGAGTTGCGTACCAGGTGCATGAGCGGGTCGGCAATCTTCTCCACCATGGATTTGTCGAGCTCGGCATCGCCCCCGACGATCTCGAAGTTAACTTCCTTGCCCAGGCTGGATGCGGTGTCGCGCACCACGCGGCGAAACCGGCTGAAGGTTTCACCGACCGGCACCATGCGCAGCCCCAGCGTGCCGTTACGAATCTCTTCGATCAGGCCGTTCATTTGCAGGTTGGCTTCGATCAGCGACACGTGGTGGGTTGCACGCGCAAGCAGGGTGGCGCCAGCACCGGCAATGACGAGTTCACCGAGCAGATTGATGACGGCGTCCAGGCGGTCGGCTTGCACCCGGATGTAACGCTCTTCGCTGGGAGGGTTATCGCGGATTTTTTGTTGCTTGGCAACGGCTGCAGCCACCACTTCGGGGGCCACCCCGGCCTGCGCTTCGAGCAGGTCGCCAAGTTTGGGTTTGCCCACGGTGGGCATGCCGCGGGTCTGCTGCTGGGTGGATAGAACTTGGTCGAGTTTGTCCTGCGACACCGCGCCCACCGAGACCAGCATGGCGCCAAGCCGGGGGGTCTCCGGCATTTCTTCAATGGCGCGGGCCAACTTTTGGTCTTGGGTCTCTGGGGCCACGACGTCAAACTGGCAGTCGTCGAGCACAAAGCTGAAGGCGCCTTCGATGTCTTCGCGGGTAGAAGCGCTCTCCAATTCCATTGCAAAGCTCAGGTAGCAATTTTCCGGATTGAGTTTCACCAGCGCGGGCACCGTGTCCACGCCGCTGTGCACGCTGACCACCCGTCCCAGGCCCGACAGGTAGCGTGCGATGGACAGCGGATCCATGCCGTTGCGAAATGTCTCCAGGCCAAAGCGCGCCGAGATGCTCCAGACCCGCAGGCCCGCAGGCCCGCCAGCAACCGAAGGCTCTGCAGCGGCAGCGCTGGCAGCCGGGGTCGGTGCTGGCCCTTCGGTCAGCGCACGCAGCTGGACTACCAGCTCGGCACGGGTGTCTTTCTGTTCTGGTGTGTCGGCGCTCTCATCAGCGGCGGTATCGACCAGGAATTTAATCTGGTCATTGCATTGGAGCAGCAATGTGCTGATGTCCGGCTTGAGGGCGATGTCGCCGGCGCGCATTTTGTCGAGCAGCGTTTCCACGTGGTGGGTGAATTCGACCACGCGGTTGAGCCCGAATATGCCGGCCGAGCCCTTGACGGTGTGGGCACAGCGAAACAGGGAGTCGAGTAAGTCGCGGTTGTCGGGCCGTTCTTCGAGTTCGAGCAACAGGGTCTCGATGGCTTCAATTTGTTCCGCAGCTTCGCTGATGAAGGCGGGCATTGCCTGGGCGATGAATTCCTTGTCGGAGTCGGAATCGGTGCCGTAGCTCATGATGCACTATCTCCTGCTTGGGTCTTGAGGTAACGCTTGTCCAGCCAGTAGGCAAAGCCCATGTGGCGACAGGCCTGCGCAAAAGGCTCGCTGATCTCCACCAGGTGCCAAGGGGTTTCCATGTTGGAGAGCGCTGCCAGAAGCTGCAGCCCGGAGCCGTCTACTTCCTCTACATCGCGTGCCGAGATTTGCAGGTAGTCATGCCCCGCACTCGCTTCTTCGGCAACCCAGGCCAGCAGTGCGTCGCGTGTGTCGATGGCACTGTAAATCCGAAGATCAGCAGGAAGGTCAAAGGGCGCGTGCATCAAATACCTCAGAACTTCCAATGAGGCTCTAAAGCAACTCCATTGGAATAATCACCATCAATTCATGGCAATCCGATCATGGAACAATGTGTCAACGCCCGCTATCAGACACGTCCGGTTTTTATGTCGGAAAACTCTGTGGGCCTGTCAGAAAATGACTACCCCTGGTTCACGGCCGTTAGCCTTTCAAGTTGTGCTCCACGGCATACATCACCAACTCGGCCACGCTGTTGATTTGGAGCTTTTCCATCAGGCGCACCTTGTGGGTACTTACCGTCTTGTTGCTGATGCAGATTTTTTCCGCTATTTCGTTGACGCTCAGGCCCGTCACGAGCAGCCGAAACACCTCCAGTTCGCGGTCTGAGAGGCGGGTGTGGCGCGGACCGTCGGTCGGGGAGCTGGCATCAAATGCCATTTTTTCGGCCATTTCCGGTGCGATGAACTTGCCGCCGGACGCCACCTTGCGGATTCCGGCCAACAGGACCTCGGGTTCGCAATCCTTGGTCACGTAACCATTGGCCCCGGCACGCAGCGCGCGTGTAGCAAGTTGCGTTTCGTTGTGCATGCTCAGCACCAGAATCGGCAGCACAGGACGCTGGGCTCGAACGCGCGCGATCAGGTCCGGGCCGCTGAGGCCCGACATGTTCATGTCGAGCAGCAGCAGATCAGGTTCGTGGATACGCAAGCCATCGATTACTTCGGAACCGCTGGCGGCTTCGGCGATCACGCACAGATCGGGTGCCATGGCAAAGATCTGCTTGAGTCCACTGCGCACAATGGCGTGGTCATCCGCTATGAACAAACGAATCATGATGTCCCCTGATGTTGGGCGTTATCCATGGGAATTCTGACGGTGATGCGCGTCCCGCCGCCCACGCTGCTCTCCAAGTCCAGAACACCCCCCAGTGCGATCGCCCGTTCGCGCATCCCCAGCAAGCCAAATGTCTTATTGCGCCCGACTTGTTCCACATTGAAACCCATCCCATCATCGCTCACTTTCACACACAGTTCGCCAGCCAGGTGCTCGATGCGGACTAACACCCGAGCGGCCTTGGCATAGCGGGCAATATTGGTCAGTGACTCCTGGACAATGCGAAAAATGATGATGGCCCGTACTTCATCGATGGCAATATTTTCCTCGTCCGACTCGAATGCGATTCTGGCCGCCGACTGTCGGGCATGGTGGTCGCACAGCCACTCGATCGCGGGCACCAACCCCATATCGAGCGCAGCCGGGCGCAAGGAAACCGCTACATTGCGCACCGCGTGGATGCCCTGGTCCACCAGATCCTTCATTTCCTGAAGTTTGCGCTCCGTGGTCGGGTTGTCGTTGCCCAGTTGAATCTTGAGCAACGACAAGTCGATGCGCAATGCCGTGAGAATTTGCCCCAGCTCGTCGTGGACCTCGCGGGCAATATGCTTGCGCTCATCTTCCCGATTGGCCTCGCGCTTTGCCGCAAGTTCGCGCAATTGCTGACGCGACTCTTTCAGATCCGACTCGGCCCGCTTGCGCAGGCTGACGTCCCGAATCACCGCCATATTGAGAATGCCGCGGTTTGTCTGCAACGGCGCGAAACTAACCTCTGCGGGGAAAACAGAACCATCCTTGCGGCACCCCTGCGCGGCGGAATAGCCGTCCTTCAAGCGCTGCGGCAGCAGGCGCTCCAGCGAAAACTGCTGTAGTTCGCGCCGCGCATACCCAAACATGCGTTCGGCACAGGCATTGATCTGAACGATTTTCCCCTGCACATCGGTCAGCACAAAAGCATCCGGTGCAAACTCCAGCACGTCACGGAACATGCCCTCCAGGCTTCTGCGCTGCGCATAGGCATCCAGGTGCGTTTTGACGCGTGCCAGCGTGACCTCCCGGTGCATGGGCCGGGCGATGAAATCTGCACCCCCGGCGGCGAATGCCCGCCTCTCTGCCTCAGCAGTATTTTCGGCAGTGATGAATATGACGGGAATGTCCCTGGTTTGCGGATTTTCCTTGAGTGCCTGGCACACAGCATAACCATCCATACCAGACATGCGGACGTCGAGCAAAATCAGTTGCGGTCTTTGCAGCTGGACCTGCTCCAGTGCGTCGACCCCACTGCTGGAAAGCGCCACACGGTAGCCACCACAAACGAGATAGGTCTCCAGAAGTTTGCGGTTGATGTCCATGTCATCCACCACCAGCACCAGAGGCACATACGCCCCGTCACTAACAGATAAGAATTTCAACCGCATGTGTGCAAGTATGTCACGGGTTGGAGGCATCCAAACGACTTTGAATCCCAGTCAGGCTCGCTTTGCGCCAATGTGCAGCGCCGCCTTGTCCACCTGCGCCGCCCCAGGGCTGTTGGATTGCAGGCTCTACGCAATGACCCGCAGGAAAACTCGCAGCACCCACTGGCGGACATCGTGCTTGGGCGTGTGGTGGTCGCCCCTGCCCGTCATTTCGTTACTGCCAGCTGGTGGATCAATTACTCCTGAATTGATAGCTGCTCACGCATATTCCACGAGGGCTGCAGCCCGATTTACCTCACAAACCCAGCGTCTCAAAGATGCCGTCCATGCGGGCCTGAACCTGCGCATCCATGGTGAGAGGCCACACGAGCTTTAAATATCCGCGATTAAATCGAGCTCTAGCCCGGCGAGAATATTGCGTGAGCAGCTATCAAAATAGGAGTGACTTACTTTACGACCATGTGGCGGAGGCAAAGGTCATGGACTCGTTGTCGCGCCGCCAAGTGACGGCATTTAGGTGGACGGCAAGCCACCAGGTTTGCATCAAAGGGTTAGGCTTTGGGCTGGCAAAGGCTTGCGGCGTGAGCAGTGCCACGCACCAAGCGGGGTTGGGGTCACGCACTGATTGGTATTGGATGGCGCCAACATTGGCCGCGCGTGCGGTCAGGGCAATGGCCTGGGTTCCGCTGTAGTCGGTGCGGTGCAGCCAAGCAGCGGCGTTTGCGCTGAATGGCACTTGGCGCAGATCGATGAGTGGGGTGCTGACTTGCGCACTAAAGGCGGTGTGCGCCACGGGCTCCAGCCGGTCCAGGTCGACCGCGTCTCCAAGGAACTTCCAGCGCCAGTAGCCCAACTCTGCGGCGGCGGTGCGCACCGACTCGGCGCCGTAGAACACACCGGGGTCGGTGACGCCCCTGAAGCGGGAACCAGGACGCAGTGGGTAGTAGCGAAACGGGGTGGCCAGCAGGTAGTCCAGCGCCAGGGCACCGACCGGCCGAGCAGGTTTACTCCCTTCCAGCAAAGTCTCCAGCAAGTCTTGCTCTTCGTCGTTGTCGACGATCTTCATGGTGGAAGCGGTGTGCTGGGCCTCGACCATGCGCCACACCGATCCCACCCAGGGAAAAGCCTCAGACGCGAGCGCGGCTGGCGTCAAGGTATTGAACGACACGGACTAGTCCTTCGGTAGTGCGGATGAGTTCGATGGGCTTAGCATTAAGCGCCCGGTTTTCACTCTGGAGCCATTTGCGCGCGGTGGATTCGTCCCCCACGATGGAATCGAGCGAGCGAAATACGCGCACGAACAGCAGCGCAAAGTCCCACTCCTTGCGGTTTTGGTCCAGTAGGTAGTTGCCGCAGTACAACCGGGTGATGGTAGGCGGGCTGACACCCAGCACCTTCGCCAGCAAGGATTTGGAGACGTCCAGCCGCTCGGCCGCGCGCGCAACGGCTTTGCTGAGAACGGCGGTGGCTTCCGGCTTTTTGGTGGTCTGTTGCGCGAGGGCTGGCATGGTGCGGGCTCCTGACGTTGAATTTCACTGGAAATAATACATCAATATTATTTCCATGGGAATATTTATTGAATGCGGGCAATGTGCCCAGCCCGCACCGCCGCTGCCTTTACGCACGCGCGCTGCTGTTGTCAGCGTGCAGCCATTTAGCTCCCGAATTGATAGCGGCCTGCGCATCCATGGCGATGATGATGCCCAAGTCGCGCTACGTCTCGGCGGGCCATTTGTTGGTCGCATCCAGCCCCATCTTGCTGCCCGGGCCGCTACCCGGTGAGCCAAAGTGGCTCCACACAGGTCAAGGCGCCGCGAAAATCACTCTGCCCCAAGCGGCATTTTTGGGGTGAACCGGTCGCGCAGCGGATTGCGGTGCAAAGCGTAAGGGTTTTTACGCGGAATGACGGCTGGTCAAAGGTGCCATACTGGGCTTGATATAGTTGAAATGTCTACCCGTAGTAACCAATTCTACAAAATAACATTTACCGACCATCCTTAACCAACTTCAATATATTAATACAGTAATCAGATGTCAAATTGCAAAATGATTTTTAATGGATTTTACAAAATGACTCATCAGAAATTTTCAATTCAATCAGTATTGATGTTGATTATTACTTTTCCTTTCTTTTTATCACCTTCATTAACATGGGGACAAACACCAGAGAAGATAGTTTTAAAGAGTCATACTCCTCAAGATTACTCTGACATAATGAGTTGGCGATATCGCCAATCACCAATTGATATTCAAGGATTTTTGGCATTGCCAGTTGGTCAGGGTAAATTTCCAGCAGTTGTAATTATCCCTGGAAGTGGGGGATATCAGCAGTGGATGCAAGATTCGATTGCCAAGCGTCTTAATGACGCGGGAATTGCAACCTTAATTGTTGATAGTTTCACATCCAGAGGTGTCAATCAAACAGCCACAAATCAGGGTACAGTACCGATGGCTGCTTCAGTGATCGACGGATTTGCGGCACTGAGGGCGCTTTCTGAGAGGCCAGAAATTGATGCTAGTAGAGTTGGAATTATCGGGTTTTCCCGGGGAGCCGTCGCGGCAATGTTTGCGCAAGATCGCCGACTAGTGGAGGCGGCTAGCACCACTCCACTACAGTTTGCTGCCCATCTGCCTATTTATCCTGGTTGCGCCACAACGTTTGATAAACCAATGCCAACCACTTCCCCATCGCTTTTTTTAATGGGCGAGAAGGACGACTATACGCCCGCCTCTCAATGCGTTTCGTATATTGATCGCTTAAAGAATGCAGGTGCCCAAGTTAGTTCTAAAGTCTATAAAAATGCACACCATGGATGAATGTCAGACTCGAGGGAAGTTGTCTACTTGCCAAGCATACAAGTCTATTCAAAATGCGATATGCGTATAGATGATGCAGGTATTATTCGCGAAACTGAATCTGGTGCAGTTTCAACAGACGGATGGAGCGCTTTTTTGACAAAGGTATGGCGGTCTTGTGGCAAGTATGGCGCGAATTACGGGGCCAATGAAATCGCAAAAAATGAATCATTAAAAGATATGCTGATATTCTTTGAGAGCGTATTAAAAACTCGTCCTTAATTTCTCGATTAATATAATTATATTAACTAGGTAGATGCGATAAAATGATTCACAAGGGTAGTATCATGTGATAATATTTTATGGGGCATGGGTTTCGCCTTTGAAGAATACCCGCACAAAGTCCAAGCGAGTCGATGTCAGCGTTTGGACTGTCCAGAAAATACCACCCCAGGATCAGTCGCTGCAGGCTAATGAGTTCGGCTATTAGCATACGGTTGTGGTCGAAAGTTGCAGTGGACTGAATTTGTAGCGTGGCATGACAGAAAAATCGGAGCCACCCAGCCTTACGATGAATTGTTGGACGGCAACTTGATTGCGGTCATGACGGAACTCACCAGTTCCGATTTGTAGTGCCAGCCATGCTGCCGACTCATGGTGTGGCATTTACGATGCCGTCAGACGTGCAGCCATTTCACTACCGAATTGATAGCTGCCTGCGCATATTCTACGAGGGCTAAAGCCAGATTTTGCTTACAAACCCAGGGTTTCGAAGACGCCGTCCATTCGTGCCTGCACGTCTGCATCCATGCTGATCGTGCGCCCCCACTCGCGCTGCGTCTCGCCCGGCCATTTGTTGGTGGCGTCCAGCCCCATCTTGCTTCCCAGGCCGCTGACCGGTGAGGCAAAGTCGAGGTAATCGATGGGCGTGTTCTCCACCATCATGGTGTCACGCACCGGGTCGACCCGGGTGGTCAGCGCCCAGATGACTTCCTTCCAGTCGCGCACATTCACGTCATCGTCCACCACCACGATGAACTTGGTGTACATGAACTGGCGCAGGTGACTCCACACGCCCATCATCACGCGCCGAGCGTGGCCGGGGTAGGCTTTTTTGATCTGCACCAGCGCCATGCGGTAGCTGCAGCCCTCGGGCGGCAGATAAAAGTCGGTGATCTCGGGAAACTGGCGCTGCAGCAGGGGCACGAATAGTTCGTTCAAGGCCATGCCCAGCACCGCCGGCTCGTCCGGCGGCTTGCCGGTGTAGGTGGAGTGGTAAATCGGGTCCCGGCGCATGGTGATGCGGTCGATAGTGAAGACCGGAAACTGGGCCTGTTCGTTGTAGTACCCCGTGTGGTCGC
>JAIPDC010000058.1 GCA_021737865.1 Rhodoferax sp. | reverse complement strand
CGGCGGCGCGCCACTTGCGCAGCACCGTAATGCCATCCATTTGCGGCAGGCCCAGGTCCAGCACCACCGCGTCGTAGGGCTCGGTGTCGCCTTGAAAGTGGGCGTCCACGCCATTGCTGGCCACATCCACCGCGTAGCCGGCCTCACGGGCGCTCTGCGCCAGTTGGGATTGCAGGGTTGGCTCGTCTTCAACAATCAGAATGCGCATCAACGCTTCCCTTTCTCTGGCGGTTGGCCTTGGGACTTGCTGCCCAGCACCGTGCCGTCGCGGGCATCGACCTTCAGCCGCAGCAGCGCACCGCCGCTGCCCAGAACTTTGACCTTGTAGATCCAGCGCTCGGCACTGCCCTCGTGTTCACGCTCCAGTTCCACGTCCATCACCTGGCCGGGGTGGGCGCGCTCCACGCGCTGCAGGATGGCTTTAAGTGGCAACACCTCGCCAGCCTCCAGCGCCTTGCGGGCACGTTCGTGGTCTTCTTCGCCAGCACGTACTGCGCCGGTGCCGGCCAGCAAAGCCAGACAGAGCGACAGTGTGCGCCAGCGCCGTGGGGTGAAGGGTTGTGACATCAGATCAGTCCAGTGGGAGCGGTTTTCTCAAGTCCTGTTTATAGCCCCGCGAACATGAACGCCAGATGAACACGGGGTTCACTTTCTGTTCAGTTCAACCCAAGCATAGTCGCTCCCACATCCACTGCTTTTAGGAGTCCTCCATGCCATTCAAACTCAACATCCCAGCCATCCTGGCCTGTGCGGCCATCGTATTTTCCAGCGCCAGCCAGGCCGGCGTGCGCGAAGACCAATTGGCTCAATACGCCAGCGCTGCCAAGGTAGCCAGCACCGGCTTCGCCGGATTCTCGGCGGAGCGCGGCAGATCGCTGCACACCCAGAACTTTACCAGCGGCAAGCCCGACACACCCGCCTGCACCTCCTGCCACGGCAAGGATACACGCGGCACCGGCCGTGCACCGAGCGGAAAGACCATTGACGCCATGGCAGTGTCCACAACCCCGGCACGCTACACCGACCCCGCCAAGGTGGAAAAGTGGTTCAAGCGCAACTGCACCGAGGTGCTGGGCCGGGTCTGCACAGAACAGGAAAAAGGCGACTGGCTGACTTTCATGCTGAGCCAGTAAGAATCAACTCACACACAGGAAATCTGCCATGACCATTACCTACCGCCCCCTGATTCTCGGCCTGCTGGTGTTGGGCTTTTCGGCCCTGGTGCTGGGCCGCGCCCAGGCCGGAGGCAGCCACTACTTCGCACCGGTCACCAACGTGGTGGTCAAGGAGGAGTGCGGTAGCTGCCACCTGCCGTTTGCACCGTCCATGCTGCCGGCCAGTTCGTGGATCAGCATGATGGCCAATCTGAAGGACCATTTTGGCGACGACGCCTCGGTAGATCCCAAACTGGCCGCAGAGATCACCGCCTATCTGACAGCCAACGCCGGCGACCAGGGCGGGCAACGCCTTGGCGCCAAGCTGCTCCGCGGCTTCTCCAGCACCAACGCGCCCCTGCGCATCACCGAACTACCCAAATGGGTGAGCGAACACCGCAAAGTGCCCGACTGGGAGTGGAAACACAAGGACGTGCGCACCAAGGCCAATTGCACGGCCTGCCACACCAATGCCGAACTCGGCTACTACGACCAATAAATTGGAGGAACACCTATGAAACGCATCACCCTTACCCTCTCGACGCTCGCCGTGATTGGCGCGCTACTCACCGCCATGGCGGTCACACTGCCCAGCAGGGCCAGTGAGCGCAAGACATCCGCCGCACCGGAACAGCAATGGCTGCCGATCCCGCAGATTTACAACAAGCTGGACGCGGCGGGCTACCGCAATATCGAAAAGATCGAGCGCGAGCACGGTGGTTACGAGGTGCGCGCCACCGACCGCCTGGGCGCCCGCGTGCGACTGAATGTGCATCCACAGACCGGTGATGTCCTGAACCATCGCGCACGCAAGCAGGCACCGGACGGTCCGGATCGACAAGCGCGCCCGTCAAACGATTGCAGCGATCGCCGCTGCCGTGACGACCTGCCCACCAAGACCACCACGCCATGAAAACACTTCTCACGCTGCTGCTAACCCTAGTCGGCCTCGCCTGGGGTTGGGACCTGATGCAGGCGGCACCCCCCACCGGCGCCCATCCGCTGTGGATTGCGCGCCAGCAATTGCTGACCCTGAGCGGCTTTCTGTCGATCGCACTGATGTCGCTGACGATGTTTCTGGCCACGCGACCGGGCTGGCTGGAGTCGCCGCTGGGAGGCATGGACCGCGTCTACCGCACGCACAAGTGGTCCGGCATCCTGGCCGTCGTCTTTGCCGCGCTGCATTGGTTGATCGAGATGTCCAGCGATGTGCTGAAAGCCATGGTCGGCCGCGAGGGCCGGGTGCCCAAAGAAACCTTCACCGGCCTGCTGGAGATACTGCGTGATCTCGCCGGCGACATGGGCGAGTGGGCCATCTACGCGGTGCTGGCCATGCTGGCGATCACGCTGTGGAAGAAGTTTCCCTACCGGATCTGGCGCATCCTGCACCGCGCCATGCCCGTGCTTTACCTGATGCTGGCCTTCCATGCCGCCCTGCTGGCACCACAGGGCTACTGGCGGCAGCCGGCCGGTGCGCTGCTGGCAGTTCTGTTGCTGGCCGGTGTGTACGGCGCCGTCCGATCGCTGCTGGGCAGCATTGGCCGCAGTCGCGAAGCCACGGGCCGTATTGTGGCTATCGAACATCCGGGAAGCGACCTCACCACCGTGCGCTGCCACCTGGAGCGCAGGTGGACCGGACACCGCCCCGGTCAATTCGCCTTCGTGACCTTTGATCACAGCGAAGGCGCTCACCCATTCACCATTGCCAGTGCGGACCATGGCGATAACACGGTCAGCTTCGAGATCAAGTCCCTGGGCGACTACACCGGATCCCTGGCGCAGCGCCTGCAAACCGGGCAAGCCGTGCGGGTGGAGGGTCCATATGGGCGCTTCGACCTGGAGCGCCGTGACCCCAAGGCAGGCCAGATCTGGATTGCCGGTGGCATTGGCGTGACGCCCTTTCTCGCATGGCTGGAATCCCTGCAGAGCCGGCCCGACCAGGCGCCTGCCGCCGATCTGCACTATTGCACCCGCGACCAGCAGAGCGATGTCTTCGTGCCACGCCTGCAAGCCCTGTGCGCATCCCTGCCCGGCGTCCAACTGCACATCCATGGCGCCCGCCAGGGAAACACCCTGAAGGCCGCGGCGCTGCAGGGGGCCCAGAAGGCGGAGATCTGGTTCTGCGGCCCCAGTGGGTTGGCAACATCACTGCGTGAAGGGCTGCAAGCCCTGGGTGCTCGCCCGCGCTTCCATCAGGAAGCGTTCGAGATGCGCTAGCGCAGCAAGATCAACGCCGTGTTGTGTATGGATGGCTGCAATTGCGAGTGCGTGTTACGCACATCCGACGGGAGCTGGCGGCCTTTGGCTACCTAAACCCCGAGGTGGTTGGTGCAGCCATGGCCGTGAGCTCGGTCGATGTGATGATCAATGCACCGTTGTCGAAGCGATGGAAGTCCAAAGATTGAATGTCGATTGCTATCAAAAGCGTCGCAGCAACGGATTGGGGTTCCCAGCTCTGAAGACTCAATCCTGCTCAAGTGAAGGCGGCCTAGCAACACTACAAACTCATCACCGCCCAGTCGCAAGCACTGATCGTGGCCGAGAAAATTCGTGTCAGTCTGTCGACGCCGTATCAATTTTCCTCATCCCAGGCAACCGATCTGGCCCCCACCCTGTAGCACCAGTGCAGTGCAAGCATCGGCGTTGTGATGTTTGCCGGCCGTCAGGACCGATCGACCGACATCTTGAAGTGGGCTGATGCTGCGATGTATGAGGCCAAAGGTACTGGACGCAATATGATTCGATTCTGTGGTGTGACCTAATAGGCAAACGTGCACTTTCCTGTTCCAAGGCTTAAATTGGACATCCCGTAGCCTGACGATCGCCAATACCCGGCTCGGCCCCACAAGAGACAGGGAAATTGAGGAGTCGATTTCGCAGGTCGTACGACCGTTGATGATTTTTTGGTCAGAACTACGACCGCAATGGAGAACAGATTTCTACTTCCGCACCTGGCCAAATGGAGGTGCGCCGTATGACGAATTTGCTGCCAGAAAGCTGACCCATACGGGTCACTTTGACTGGCCGTTTTGGAGCAGGCAAATCAAGAATTGCTGCCCCCGCTTTGCGTCTAAGACACGAATTCAGACACCGCTTCTACTCACCGCCCTAGGGCCGGAAACAACTTCATCAGCCCGTCGGACATGACCTCCACCGCCAGAGCGGCCAGAATCAAACCCATCAGCCGTGTCATCACGTTGATGCCGGTCTTGCCCAGCACGCGGGCAATGGGTTGCGCCAGCGCAAAGCACAGCGCGGTGGCCAACCCGATCACCACGCCGTAGCCCACCAGGGTGGACAGCTGCCAAAACGTCTTGGCCTTTTCGGCGTAAATCACCACCGTGGACATGGTGGCCGGGCCGGTGAGCAGCGGAATGGTCAGCGGCACCACCGCAATGCTGGCGCCCATGGCGGCCTTGGCGGCACCGTCTTCCATTTCATGCGTGGTCGGTTTGGCCTCGGCCGGCTGGGCGTTGAGCATGTTCAGCGCCGAGGTCAGCAGCAGCATGCCGCCGCCAACCTGAAAACTGGCCAGCGAGATGCCGAAAAAATCCAGAATGTGCAGGCCCGCCAGGGCGCTCACGGCAATCACCACAAACGCGCTGAAGGACGAAATGGCAATGGTGCGGCTGCGCTGCTCATGCGAAAAGCCCTGCGTGTAGTGGATAAAAAACGGCACGATAGCCAGCGGATTGACGATGGCCAGCAGGGTGATGAGGGGTTTGTAGTCCATGTGTCAGTCTTGGTTGTTGAGCGTTCGCCATGCGCCGCTGCGAGTTTATCCATGAAACCACATAATGCGGTCTCTGCCTTTACGTCCACGGATTCCCATTCCCGTCGTGGTCGGCGCAGGCCGGGTCCATCGGGTGCGGGCAGCAGGCTTTCCAACGATCTCTAGTGCGTCAAAAAATATGAGAAAACCGACTCTAGCCCACGTATTGATTGTGCATGCAGCTATGTTTTTTGTAGCAATCACTGCACCTGTGCACGCAGCGGACTATACCGGCCCACTGCTCGACGCCCACCTGCACTACAACCAGGAAGCCTGGGACGGGCAGGCCGGCCCGCACCCGGTGGCTGATGTGCTGGCGCGTATGCAGCAAGGCGGCGTGCGCGCCATCGTCTCCAACTCGCGGCCCAACGATGGCACCAAACTGCTGGCCAGCAGCGCGCAGAGGCGCCAGGCCGGTGTGACGGTAGTGCCCTTTATCCGCCTGTACCGAAACCGCGCCGACTACGACAACTGGTTCAGGGACGAAACCATTTTTGACATGGTGCAGGCCGAGTTTGCAAAAGGCACGGCGGCTGGCCCGTTCAAAGGCATCGGCGAATTCCACTTGTATGACAGCGCCAACGCAAACGGCCCGGTGGCCAAGAAACTGATGGCGTTTGCCGAGGAAAAAAATCTGACCGTGTTGGCCCATGTGGACGATGCTGCCATCGACCTCCTGATGGCCAACACGCCCTCACAGGGGCAGAAAGCCAAGCTGATCTGGGCACACACCGGCATTGGTGGCGCACCAGTGGCGCGGGTCGATGCGCTGCTGGGGAAATATCCGCTGCTTATGGGCGAGCTGTCGTACCGTCCGGGCCTGACCTGTGCCGACGCGCAGGGCCAGGAGCGCCTGTGCCCCGAGTGGCGCGCGCTGCTGCTCAAATACCCGACACGCTTTTTGATTGGCTCGGACACCTGGGTCAACCAGCGCTGGTTGTATTACGCTGACCTGATGAAGGCCTACCGCGCCTGGCTGGGTGATCTGCCGCCCGAAGTTGCCCGCAACATTGCCTGGAACAATGGCGCCCGGCTGTTTGATTTGCCCCTCGTACCCTGAATCCGACCCCAACCCCAGTCCCAACCACAACGCCAATCCATGATCCAACTGCACTACTACCCCAGCACCGCCAGCATGATTCCGCACCTGTTGCTGCAGGAGATCGGCGTTCCCTTCGAGTTGGTGCTGGTGGACCGCGCCGCCGATGCCCATAAGGGGACTGACTATCTGCGCCTCAATCCCAATGGGCTGCTGCCGGCGTTGACCGATGGCGACCTGGTGCTGTACGAGACGGCGGCCATTTGCCTGCACCTGTGCGATATGCACCCGGGCGCAGCGTGGGCTCCGGCACCGGGGACGTCTGAGCGTGCGCACTTTTACAAGTGGTTGATGTGGCTCACCAACACCTTGCAGAGCACTCTGATCGCCTACTTTTACCCCGAGCGCTGGGTGCGTGAGGGCAATGCGGATGGTGCCTCCCAGGTCAAAGCGCAGGCGCAAGCCAAAGTCGGCGCGCTGCTGGATCAAATCGACGCCGAACTGGCGCGGCACGGCGGACCGTGGTTCATGGGCGAAGCGTTCACTGCGCTGGACCCCTATGTGTTCACCCTGTGCCGCTGGACGCGCCACTTCAGCAGTCGACCGGCGCGGTCGTTGCCGCATCTGGGCCCCTATCTGCAGCGCGTACTGGAGCGCCCTGCGACTCAGCGGGTGATGACCAGCGAGGGCTTGAGCGCGCCGTTTGTGTAGGGGGACCCCCTGGCTTTAGCGTGCGCCACCCGAGCGCCTAAAATTGGGCCTTCACCCACACCATGAGTACGCGGATGACGCATCCAGTGCCGCAGACCCCTCCCCAGAATTACACAGTCCAGATGGCATTTCTCATGGGCGTTGTGGCGCTGGCCATCGGAATCTCGTTCTTTTTCAGCTGGCAAGCTGCAGACTCTCGCATGCAGTCGGTGGCACGTGAACGTGGTGCCGCCTTGTTTCGCTTGGTGCAGATCACCCGCAGCTGGAACGCCGCCCATGGAGGGGTGTATGTGCCGGTGAGCGCAGGCACACCGCCCAACCCCTACCTGGAACATTCCCGCCGCGATGTGGTCACCCAAGACGGCTTGGCGCTGACCATGGTCAACCCGGCGTTCATGACGCGGCAGATTTCCGAGATTGCAGCCAAAGCGCAGGGCTTTCAATTCCACATCACCAGCAACCGGCCGATTCGTCCGGACAACAAGCCGGATGGGTGGGAGTCTGAAACCCTGACCCAATTTGAATCCGGCCTGGCTGAGCGCATTGCTCTGACCACCGATGCACAGCCGGTGCACCGTTACATGGCCCCGCTCACGGTGGAGCCGGCGTGTATGAATTGCCATCGCAAGCAGGGTTATGAGGTCGGGCAGATCCGCGGCGGAATATCAGTCGATATGCCCGCCCATGAACTGCTGGCGCTGCGAACGGGCGAACGCGTCCAGTCTGCGGTGGGTCACGCGCTGGCATTTTTTGTCATGGGTGGCCTTGTCTTTGCATTGCTGTCACGCACGCGCCAAAACACACTCACGCTGGAGGGCATCAACCGCCACCAGGAGCAGTTGATCGAACAGCGCACCGCGTTATTGTCTGAGGCCAACGCCACGCTTGCCGGCCAGGTCGCGGAGCGAGAAGTGGCTGCAACCGTGTTTGAGCACACCTCCCAGGCCATCATGGTGCTGGACGAATTCTTGCGAATTGCTAAAGTGAATCCGGCATTCACAAAAATCACGGGGTATTTGCCGGGCAATGCCTTGGGACTCAGTCTGGACGTCATCAGTACGGACCACCACGAGCCGGCTTTTTTTGAGGCACTACATCAGGTTTTAGAGCAAGCAGGACACTGGAGCGGTGAGTTCTGGAGCCGCCGCCGCGAGGCTGAGACCTTTATCGCCTGGCTGACCATCACCGCCGTGGCCGGCGATGGAAAGACCAAGCGCTTTGTGGCAACCCTGTCTGACATTTCAGAACGCAAGGCCCTCGAGGTTGAGTTGCGCCATCTCGCACACCACGATCCATTGACTGAATTGCCCAATCGCGCCCTGTTTGCGGATCGTATGCAGATGGCGATTGCCCAGTCGGCGCGACAACAGCGCCAGTTAGCCTTGTTCATGATTGATCTCGACCACTTCAAGGAAATCAACGACTCGCTGGGCCATGGAGCAGGGGATCGGTTGCTGATGGATGCGTCGGACCGGCTGCGTCGCTGCGTGCGCGATTCAGATACGGTGGCTCGGCTCGGCGGTGA
This sequence comes from Rhodoferax sp., assembly GCA_021737865.1. Taxonomy (GTDB): domain Bacteria; phylum Pseudomonadota; class Gammaproteobacteria; order Burkholderiales; family Burkholderiaceae_C; genus Allorhodoferax. The sequence goes on along the minus strand of JAIPDC010000058.1, from coordinate 10,209 downwards.
TGAATTTGCGGTCATATTGACCGAATTCACTACGCTGCAGGAGGTGGAGGCAGTTGCAGATCGAATCGTGCACACCCTGTCGCAGGGGTTTCATCTGGGAACGGGTGAGCGCCACATTTCGGGCAGCATAGGCATTGCCATCTATCCGCAGCATGGCAGTACTTCAGAAGCCCTGTCCCTGCATGCCGATGCCGCGTTGTACCGCGTGAAAGAGCGCGGACGCAACGGATACTGTGTGGCCGACATACCCAGGACCGATGTTTAGCTGGAAGTGGGTGACCGGCGGGGCTGGACGTTGCATGTTTCCCCTTTCACCGTGAGGTGCGTGCCAGGTAGCGTTTGTTCCAGAACAGCGCCACCAGCCCCACGGCGACGATCACCATAAAGCCGGTCGCCATCCAGGCGCCGCTCTCCCGGTGAATCAAGGGCAGGCCGTCGAAATTCATACCAAAGAAACCGGTGATCAGGTTCAGGGGCAGGAAGATGGCGGTCAGCACGGTCAGCGTGCGCATGATGTCGTTGGTGCGGCTGCCCTGGACGCTGAAATGCATCTGCACGGCCGTCTCCACACTTTGCTCCAGCCGGCGCACATGGTGTACCACGCGCTCAATGTGCTCCAGCACGTCGCGGCTGCGCACGTGCAGCAGGTCGTGTTCACGGTGGGCCGCGGGCGTTTCTGGCTCGGGCCAGGTTTTGAGCGCCTCAATCCAGTCCTGAATCGCGGCACGCTGGTCTTCGCAAACTTCGTCCAGCGTGTGCAGCGAAATGCGCGCATCCAGCAGAGAACTCCAGTTGTTGAAGCGCGTCTTGGGGTTGAGAAGCTCTGCCTGCCAGTGGTCCAGTTGGTGGGTGAGTTCGCGGCGCAGCTCCAGGAAGCCGTCCACCATCTGGTTGATGATGCGCAGCATCAGGTCGGCCGGGCTGGTGGGCAGGCGTGCGCCGGCGGTGCGGGATTCCAGGCTGGCCGCCAGCAATAGTTTGGCTGCGTAGACGTCGCGAACGGTGCAGTCAGTCGGGTGAACGGTGAGCAGCACGCGATCGAACACAGCGAAACCTACCGGACTGGTATCGATGCGCCGCAAAATCGGTGGGCCACCACGCTGTGGCACCTGGGTCAGGGGCTGGCCGGGGTTTTCCAGGTCGGTGGGGCGGCTGCCCGCCGCCAGGCGACGAAACACCAGCACGTCGTACTGCGAGGTGTAGTCGTAGTGCGACGGTAACTGGTTGTTGATCAGGTTCGAAATGTGCAAATCGACCAGCTGTTGACCACAAAGGGTTTGCAGCATGGTCTGAACCTCGCCTTGCAGCACTTCAAACTCGCGCCGCGCGCAAGCCACCCAGACCAGACCTTGTGCGGGCAGCCCCGTCGTGGTGAGCGCCGCAAGGTCATTGCTTTCTGTCACGCTGGTGTTCTGGATGTGAAAGATGCGCATGGCGTCCTGACGGCGATTTTTATAGGTGATATAGGGCCTTAGCCCCCGCAAACATTGCGCAGGCAGCTATTTATTTGATAGCAACTTGGCGGCGTCGACGGCAAAGTATGTCAGCACGCCATCGGCCCCGGCGCGCTTGAAGGCCAGCAGGCTTTCCAGCATCACCGCGTCGTGGTCCAACCAGCCGTTCTGCGCGGCGGCTTTGAGCATGGCGTATTCGCCGCTGACCTGGTAGGCAAAGGTCGGGATCTTGAACTCATCCTTGACGCGGCGCACCACATCCAGATAGGGCATGCCGGGCTTGACCATCACCATGTCGGCACCCTCGGCAATGTCCATGGCCACTTCGCGCAGCGCCTCGTCGGTGTTGGCAGGGTCCATCTGGTAGACCTTCTTGTTGCTCTTGCCCAGATTGCTGGCCGAGCCAACCGCATCGCGGAATGGGCCGTAGAAGGCGCTGGCGTACTTGGCGCTGTAGGCCATGATGCGGGTGTGGATGTGGCCATTGGCTTCCAGCGCGGCGCGGATGGCGCCGATGCGCCCGTCCATCATGTCGCTCGGGGCGACGATGTCGACGCCGGCATCGGCCTGGGTCATGGCTTGCTGCACCAGCATGGCCACCGTTTCGTCGTTCAGGATGTAGCCCTCGGCCTCGGGTCGTTTGTCGGGCAGGCCGTCCTGGCCGTGGCTGGTGAATGGATCCAGCGCTACGTCGGTCATGATGCCGAGTTGGGGAAATTCTTTTTTCAGGGCCCGCACCACGCGGGGTATGAGTCCGTCGGGGTTTAGTGCCTCGGATCCTTCGTAGTTTTTCAGGGCCTGATCAATGACTGGAAACAGCGCCATGACCGGAATTTCGAGTTTGACGCATTCCTCGGCCACCGGCAGCAGCAAGTCCAGGCTCAGGCGCTCCACGCCGGGCATGGAGGCGATCGGCACACGCTGGTTTTTGCCGTCCACCACGAACACCGGGTAGATCAGATCGTGTGCGGTGAGCGAATTTTCGCGCACCAGATTACGGGTAAAGACATCGCGGCGCAGACGGCGCGGGCGGCCAAGGGGGTAGGGGGCGTAGGGGGTCATGGGGAAAATTGTGCCTGAATCTACCGTCACTGCGCCATTGCATAGTCGCGCAATTGACCAAAAGGCCAAACAAATTTGTGGTTATTGGAAAAATTAACTTGCAAGCCCTGGCGATTTTTGGTAAATTTGTCCCCGGATAGCTTGCTATCTCCCGCTTTTCCTCCCTGAGCGGGGCCTTGATGTGTGACAGCAAATAGGCTTACCACCCCAGCCCCGTGCTGGGGTTTTTTTTGGCCTAAACTTCTCGCATGGCATACCTTCTCGTCAAATCCTTTCATATCGTGTTCGTGGCCAGTTGGTTCGCTGGTCTTTTTTACCTGCCCCGGATCTTTGTAAATCTGGCCATGGTGCAGCAGGGTTCGGATGCAGAGCGTGCGCGGCTGTTGCTGATGTCGCACAAGCTTTTACGTTTTATGACGATCATTGCGATTCCGGCTCTGGGTCTGGGTATCTGGCTGTGGGTTGGCTTTGGCATTGGCTGGGGTCCTGGCAACGGTTGGATGCACGCCAAACTGGCTGTGGTTGTGCTGGCGGTGGGCTATCACCATGCCTGTAGCGTCATTCTGAAAAAGTTTGAAGCGAATGCCATGAAGCGCAGCCACGTTTGGTTTCGCTGGTTCAACGAAGCCCCGGTTTTGCTGATGCTGGCGGCGGTCATTCTGGTGGTATTGAAGCCGTTCTAGAAAGGTGCTGGATGCACAAGTCGGCGGCCTGGCCGCTCGCACTGTTCTTTGGCGGACTGGTTGTGTACGCCAGTCTGTATCCGTTTGCGGACTGGCGCGACCAGGGCATCGCGCCGTGGGTCTTTTTGAGCGCCCCATTGCCGCGTTACTGGACCGGTTTTGACCTTGCCATCAATGTGGTGGGTTATGCCCCGTTGGGTGGCCTGCTGGCGCTGAGTTCGTTGCGCACGGGTTTGGTTCGCCATGCCATTGTGGTTCCCTTGTTGGCAGCGTCGGTGCTGGCATTGTTGATGGAAATGTTGCAGAGCTATTTGCCGGCGCGTATTCCTTCGCGGGAAGATTGGTTGCTAAACACGTTGGGTGCTGCGCTGGGCGCCTTCGTGACGGTCCTGCTGGCCAAGCTCGGCGCCCTTGACCGATGGAGTCGAATCCGCAGCCGTTGGTTTGTGCCGCAGTCGCATGGTGGCTTGGTGCTGTTGGCGCTGTGGCCGCTGGCTTTGCTTTTTCCTCCGGCCGTGCCTTTTGGCCTGGGACAGGTGATGGAGCGCCTCGAAGAGGCGATTGGTGCGCAGCTGGTGGATACCCCGTTTTTGGAGTGGTTGCCTATGCGGGAAACCGACCTGCAGCCGCTGGTCCCTGGCGCCGAGATGGTATGCGTATTGCTGGGGCTGCTGATTCCCTGTCTGCTGGGGTTTTGTGTCATCCGGGCGGTGACCCGGCGAGCGTTGTTTGTACTGATGGTGGTCGGTGTTGGTGTGGCTGCAACGGCATTGTCAGCGGCTCTGAGTTGGGGGCCAGGGCATGCCTGGGCGTGGCTGGGTTTGCCGGCTCAAGTTGGTATGGCGATGGCTTTGTTTTTGTCTCTGGCGCTGACTTTTGTTCCGTGGCGCGCCAGTGCCGCGCTGCTGCTGCTGTCTTTGGGAGTTTATTTGAGTCTGTTGAATCAGGCGCCTGAAAGTGCCTATTTCACCCAAACCTTGCATGCCTGGGAGCAGGGCCGTTTTATCCGCTTTCATGGCCTCGCCCAGTGGCTCGGCTGGTTGTGGCCCTATGCCGCCTTGGTGTATGTGTTGTCGCTCATCTGGCAGCGTGATGCAAGAAACTAAAATCTGGTCATGACCACGCCAATCGCCCCTTCAGCGCCGTACTACGCGCATCACATTTTTTTCTGTCTCAACGAGCGCAAGAACGGCGAAGCCTGCTGCGCACAGCACCAAGCACAGGCCGGTTTTGATCGCTGCAAGCAGCGTGTGAAAGAAGCTGGATTGGCTGGCCCTGGTCAAGTGCGCGTCAACAAGGCCGGCTGCCTGGACCGCTGTGCCGCCGGCCCCGTGGCGGTGGTTTACCCGGAGGGCGTGTGGTACTCGTATGTCGACGAGCAGGATATTGACGAAATTGTCGAGTCGCACTTGAAAAATGGCAAGGTGGTGGAGCGCTTGCTGACGCCCGCCCATTTGGGGCGCTAGGGCGTGAACGCGCAGTCCCGCCGATTTTCCCTGCAAGGCCCCATTGGCCTCATTGAGGCCCTGGAAGATTTGCCAAGCTTGGCTGTCGGGGCGCAGCCGCGTGGAGTGGCAGTCATTGCGCATCCACATCCCCTGTTTGCCGGAACCATGGACAACAAGGTGGTGCAGACGCTTGCCCGCTCCTTTGTGCAGTCCGGTTGGCGCGCGGTGCGGTTCAACTTTCGCGGCGTTGGCGCCACCGAAGGTACCCATGACGCCGGGCGGGGCGAGTTGCAGGACCTGATGGCGGTCATAGACCACGCGACCCAGGGGGACGCCCATGGGGTGACCCCGCTGGCTTTGGCAGGGTTTTCGTTTGGCTCCTTTGTGGTGAGCCATGCCATTGAAATCCTGGGCGCCCTGCGTGCGCCGCAGCAGTTGGTGCTAGTGGGCACGGCTGCCAGTCGCTTTGACGTGGCAAGCGTGCCGCAGGCCTTGCATGCGCGGACTCTCGTGCTGCATGGCGAGCGCGACGACACGGTCCCGCTGAGTGATGTGATGAACTGGGCTCGCCCGCAGGCACTGCCGGTAACCGTGATTCCGGGCGGCTCGCACTTCTTTCATGGACAATTGCCGCTTTTACGTAGTCTGGTGGTACGCCACCTGCACGTCGAGTCGACGGCCACCGCCTGACCTCCCCCCCCATGAAGTCATTTGTTGCTATCTTATTAGCCATCGCTTTTTTATCGGTGGCGGCCCAAACGCCACAGGCGCCCGAAGTGGCTGCCCGAGCCTATTTGCTGCTGGATGTATCTGCCAACCAGATATTGGCGGCAAAGGATCTGGATATGCCGGTCGAGCCGGCGTCTTTGACCAAGTTGATGTCCGCCTACCTGGTGTTTGATGCCTTGCGCACCAAAAAGCTCGACCTTAAACAAACCTTGCCGGTGAGTGAGCGCGCTTGGAAAATGCCGGGCTCGCGCATGTTCATTGACCCCAAGATGCAGGTGCCGGTCGAGGATTTGATCAAGGGAATGATCGTGCAATCCGGTAATGATGCCACCATGGCCCTTGCCGAGGGCGTGGGCGGTACCGCCGAGCGGTTCGTTCAAATGATGAATGATCAGGCCAAGGTGCTGGGCATGAAGGCCACCGGATACAAAAACCCGGAAGGCCTGACTGAAGCGGGTCATACCACCACCGCGCGTGACCTGGGCATTCTGGCCTCCCGTTTGATGGCAGACTTCCCGGGCTATGTCGGTTTCTATGCAATCAAGAAATACCGTTACCCGGGTGCTCCGGCGGCAAATGACAGCAACCGCAATTTGTTGCTTTTCAGGGACCCCACGGTTGATGGCCTGAAAACCGGGTACACCGAGGCAGCAGGCTATTGCATGGTGGCCACAGCACGACGAGACTTCACCAGTTTGGCCAGCCTCGGCGCCCCGGCGGGTTCAACCGCAGCGACCGGAAGCCGGCGGCTTCTGTCCATCGTATTGGGTACCGCCAACGAAAACGCCCGCGCCAATGAGTCGCAAAAACTGTTGAACTGGGGCTTTACTGCATTTGAGGCGGTCAAGTTGTTCGATGCAGACCAGGCCGTTGTGACGTCCAGCGTCTGGAAAGGCTCGCAGAACTCGGTCAAGATGGGGCGGTCGCAGGCGATCGTTGTGTCAGTTCCAGCCGGCAGCGCGACCAAATTGACGACCCAGGTCGTGCGCGCAGAACCCCTGGTGGCACCCATTGTCAAGGGGCAGCAATTGGGTGTGCTGAAAATTCTTGCGGGTGATCAATCGGTCGGTGAGGTTCCTCTGTTGGCGTTGGAGGCGGTCGAGCAGGCCGGTATTCTGGGCCGCGCCTGGGACTCGGTCCGGCTGTGGATTCGCTGAACAACCCATCGTGTGTGGGATTTTCTGCAATTTTCTTGCGGGGAAACCCTCGATCTGATACAGTAGAAGGCTTTTCGGAAATTCCGAGGGGATTCACGTTTTCGTACTATTTCAAACGTTTAGGGACGTTTTATCTTTAGGAGGCTTAAGTGCCAACCATTAACCAGCTCGTGCGTCAAGGCCGTGAGGTCGAGATCATCAAGTCGAAGAGCCCTGCGATGCAGAACTCTCCGCAGCGCCGTGGCGTATGCACCCGTGTGTACACCACAACGCCTAAAAAGCCTAACTCCGCTCTGCGTAAAGTTGCCAAAGTGCGCTTGACCAACGGTTTTGAGGTTATCTCCTACATTGGCGGCGAAGGCCACAACCTGCAGGAACACAGCGTGGTGCTGGTTCGTGGCGGTCGTGTCAAAGATTTGCCCGGTGTGCGCTACCACATCGTTCGTGGTTCGCTTGATTTGCAAGGCGTGAAAGACCGCAAGCAGTCGCGCTCCAAGTACGGTGCCAAGAAGCCAAAGGCTAAATAAGCCCTGTTTTCTGCAATTTAAAGGTGTTTGTTTGCTGCGTGGCGCGGCGAATGAACGAAGTGACCCACTGTTCGGGTCGAGTAAGTGAGAGTCTTATTGATTAACTCTCGCGGTGTCTGCAGAGATGCCAACTGAAGCAAAGAGGTGAAAAAATGCCACGTCGTCGCGAAGTCCCTAAACGTGAAATCCTGCCGGATCCTAAGTTCGGCAATGTAGAGTTGTCCAAATTCATGAACGTGATCATGGAAGGCGGCAAGAAAGCTGTTGCGGAGCGCATCATTTATGGCGCACTGGAACTGATCGAGAAGAAGCACCCCGATAAAGACCCAGTCGAGGCTTTCACGGTTGCCATCAACAACGTGAAGCCCATGGTGGAAGTGAAGTCCCGCCGCGTGGGTGGTGCGAACTACCAAGTGCCTGTTGAAGTGCGCCCTGTCCGTCGCCTGGCGTTGTCCATGCGCTGGATCAAGGAAGCTGCCCGCAAGCGTGGTGAAAAGTCCATGGCTCAGCGCCTGGCCAACGAGTTGCTGGAGGCTACTGAAGGCCGCGGCGGTGCCATGAAGAAGCGTGACGAAGTTCACCGCATGGCTGAGGCGAACAAGGCCTTCTCTCACTTCCGCTTCTAATTTGCGGCTACTGCGCGGCTTTCATACGTCGTTGCAGTCCCTTGTCGTGCTGTTAGCACTGCCTGCGGGGCTGCGTCTAGTCTGAAAACCGCTCGCTACGCCGGGAGGGTCAAAAGTCTTCTCGGCGGGCGGTTTGAAAACTATTGATCAAAACCAAGGATCCATCATGGCTCGCCATACCCCCATTGAGCGTTACCGCAACATCGGTATCTCTGCTCACATTGACGCCGGTAAAACTACCACTACCGAGCGCGTACTTTTTTATACCGGCGTGAACCACAAAATTGGTGAAGTGCACGACGGCGCTGCCACCATGGACTGGATGGAGCAAGAGCAGGAGCGTGGCATCACGATTACCTCCGCTGCGACCACCTGTTTCTGGAAGGGTATGGACAAGTCCTTGCCCGAGCACCGTATCAACATTATTGATACCCCCGGACACGTTGACTTCACGATTGAAGTTGAGCGCTCCATGCGCGTGCTGGATGGTGCTTGCATGGTTTACTGTGCTGTGGGCGGCGTGCAGCCCCAGTCGGAAACCGTTTGGCGCCAGGCCAACAAGTACAAAGTGCCTCGGTTGGCCTTTGTGAACAAGATGGACCGTACCGGTGCCAACTTTTTCAAGGTTGTGGATCAGATGAAGCTGCGCCTGAAGGCCAGCCCTGTGCCCATGGTGATTCCAATCGGTGCTGAAGAAAACTTCACCGGCGTGGTCGATCTGATCAAGATGAAAGCCATCATCTGGGATGAAGCTTCGCAAGGGATGCTGTTCGACTACAAGGACATCCCTGCCGAGCTGGTGGAGCTGGCCAAAGAGTGGCGCGAAAAGATGATCGAGGCTGCGGCCGAGGCCACTGAAGAGCTGATGAATAAATACCTTGAAGAAGGTGATTTGACTGAAGAAGAAATCAAGTTCGGTATTCGCAAGCGCACCATTGCCAGCGAAATCCAGCCCATGTATTGCGGTTCTGCGTTCAAGAACAAGGGCGTTCAACGAATGTTGGACGCTGTGATCGAATTCATGCCTTCGCCCGTGGATATTCCACCGGTGGGTGGCTTGGACGAAGATGACGCTCCTGTTGTGCGGCAGGCCAGTGATACGGAAAAATTTTCCGCTTTGGCATTCAAGTTGATGACGGATCCATTTGTAGGTCAGCTGACATTTGTCCGCGTCTACTCCGGCGTTCTGAATAAGGGCGACACCGTATACAACCCGATCCGTGGCAAGAAAGAGCGTATCGGCCGTATCGTGCAAATGCACGCCAACAAACGTGAAGAAGTCAGCGAAATTGTGGCCGGCGACATCGCTGCATGTATCGGTCTGAAGGACGTCACCACCGGTGAAACCCTGTGTGATCCTTCGGCCATTCTGACGCTTGAGCGCATGGTGTTCCCTGAGCCTGTGATTACCCAGGCCGTGGAACCCAAGACCAAGGCCGACCAGGAAAAAATGGGCATCGCTTTGCAGCGTCTGGCGCAGGAAGATCCGTCGTTCCGTGTCAAGACGGATGAGGAGTCTGGTCAGACCCTGATCGCCGGTATGGGCGAGTTGCACTTGGAAATTATTGTCGACCGCATGAAGCGCGAATTCGGCGTGGAAGCCAACGTGGGCAAGCCCCAGGTTGCCTACCGCGAAACCATTCGCAAGACCATCGAAGATGCCGAAGGCAAGTTCGTGCGGCAGTCCGGTGGTAAGGGGCAGTACGGTCACGTGGTCTTGAAGATTGAGCCCAACGAAGCCGGTAAGGGCATTGAGTTTGTCGATGCGATCAAGGGCGGTGTAGTTCCGCGCGAATACATTCCCGCGGTGGAAAAGGGCATCCACGAAGCCGTTACCCAGGGCGTGTTGGCCGGATACCCGGTTGTCGACGTCAAGGTGACATTGCACTTTGGTTCATACCACGATGTTGACTCGAATGAGTTGGCGTTCAAGATGGCTGCCATCTTTGGTTTCAAGGAAGGCTGCCGCAAGGCCGGTCCGGTGATTCTTGAGCCCATGATGGCCGTAGAAGTCGAAACACCCGAAGACTACGCCGGCAACGTGATGGGCGACTTGTCCTCACGCCGCGGTATGGTGCAGGGCATGGAAGACATGGTCGGGGGCGGCAAGGCCATCAAGGCTGAAGTTCCACTGTCCGAAATGTTCGGCTACTCGACTACTTTGCGTTCCATGTCGCAAGGTCGTGCGTCTTACACGATGGAATTCAAGCACTACACGGAAGCTCCGCGCAACGTGTCGGAAGCCATCATGGCGTCAAGGGCCAAGTAACAATTCAGGTCCCCTGTCTGCGACGGTGTGCCGCCTTGTTTTTCGTGCGAGGCGAATCAGCAACACCGTGCAAACATTAAACCAATACACGGAAATTAGCTCTTTGGAGAATTGAAAAATGGGAAAAGAAAAATTCACACGTACCAAGCCCCACGTGAACGTGGGCACCATTGGCCACGTTGACCATGGCAAAACCACGCTGACGGCGGCCATCACCACCGTGCTGGCGGCCAAGTTCGGTGGTCAGGCCAAGG
>JAIPDC010000057.1 GCA_021737865.1 Rhodoferax sp. | reverse complement strand
ATCACACTGCGCACCGATGGCGCTGACGCCCGCAAGCCGTCGTTCACCCTGCAGCGTGCTGGCACTGACACCAGCCTGCGCTTTGCCGGGTTGCCGTTGGGCCATGAATTTACCTCGTTGGTGCTCGCCCTGCTGTGGAGCGGCGGCCACCCGCCCAAGGTCGAGGCGGACATCATCGAGCAGATCAAGGGCCTGAGCCCCGCTGACGGGGGCGACTTCAATTTTGAGGTCTACATGAGCCTGACCTGCCACAACTGCCCTGACGTTGTGCAGGCCTTGAGCCTGATGGCCATTTTCAACCCCAAGGTCAAGACCACGGTCATTGAAGGCGGTGCCTTCCAGAAGGAAGTGACTGAGCGCGAGATCATGGCCGTGCCCATGGTCTTTTTGAACGGCACCATGTTTGGTTCCGGTCGTATGCTGGTCGAAGAAATTCTGGCCAAGATCGACACCGGGGCCGCTGCCAAGGATGCCGCCAGGTTGTCCGAGAAAGAAGCGTTTGACGTGCTGATCGTGGGCGGTGGGCCTGCGGGCGCTGCGGCGGGCGTGTACGCCGCCCGCAAAGGCATTCGTACCGGCATCGTGGCCGAACGCTTTGGCGGCCAGACCAACGACACCATGGCCATCGAGAACTACATTTCGGTGCTGGAGACCGACGGGCCGAAATTCGCCGCCGCACTGGAAGCGCACACCCGTGCGTATGACGTCGACATCATGAACCTGCAGCGTGCCGACGCCATCGTGCCTGCAGCACAGGCGGGTGGTCTGATCGAGGTGAAGCTGGCCAATGGCGGCTCGCTCAAGAGCAAAACCGTCATCCTGTCGACCGGCGCACGCTGGCGCAACGTGAATGTGCCGGGCGAGGCCGAGTACAAAAACAAGGGCGTCGCGTATTGCCCGCATTGCGATGGCCCGCTGTTCAAGGGCAAGGACGTGGCGGTGATTGGTGGCGGCAACTCCGGCGTGGAAGCGGCGATTGACCTGGCCGGCGTGGTGCGTCAGGTGACAGTGGTCGAGTTCATGCCTGAACTGAAGGCAGACGCGGTGCTGGTGAAGAAGCTGCACAGTCTGCCCAACGTGACCGTGCACACCAATGCCCAAACCATGGAGATCACGGGCGCGGACGGCAAGGTCAATGGCTTGCGCTACAAGGACCGTGCTACGAACGACGAGCACACCGTGGCGCTGGAAGGCGTGTTCGTGCAAATCGGCCTGGTGCCCAACACCGAATTTCTCAAGGGTACGGTTGAGTTGTCGAAGTTCGGAGAAATTATTGTGGACGCCCGGGGCCACACCAATGTTCCTGGCGTCTTTGCCGCCGGCGACTGCACGACGGTGCCGTTCAAACAGATCGTCATTGCTGCGGGTGATGGCGCCAAGGCGGCGCTGAGCGCTTTTGACCACCTGATCCGCCACTAATCACGCACCGGTGCGCATCTATCTGGCCCCGATGGAGGGGCTTCTGGACTTTGTCTTGCGTGACATCCTGACCCGGGTGGGCGGGGTGGATCACTGTGTGTCCGAATTTATTCGGGTGACTCACATGCTGCTGCCCGAACACGTGTTCCTGCGCATCGTGCCGGAGCTGGCACACGGCGGGCGCACGCCGTCCGGGGTACCGGTGCGGGCGCAGTTACTGGGCTCGGACCCCGTTTGCCTCGCAGAGAACGCAGCCCGCCTGGCTGCAATGGGTCCGCACGGCATTGATCTCAATTTTGGTTGCCCGGCCAAGGTGGTGAACCGCCACGGCGGCGGCGCGGCACTGCTGGACGACCCGGAGCTGTTGACCCGCATCGTGTCCGCCGTGCGCCGCGCGGTGCCGGCGCACATGCCCGTGTCGGCCAAGATGCGCCTGGGCTTTGACGACGATGCGCGTGCGGTCGAATGTGCCCAAGCGATTGAACTCGGTGGTGCTGATGAGCTGGTGGTGCATGCCCGCACCAAGGCGGATGCCTACCGCCCGCCCGCCTACTGGGAGCGGGTCAACGACATCCGATTGGGGGTGTCGATTCCGGTGATCGCCAACGGCGAAATCTGGACGCTCGAGGATGCGCAACGCTGCCGCCAGGCATCAGGCTGCACCAGCCTGATGCTGGGGCGCGGCATGGTGACCGACCCTGGCCTTGCGCTGGCCATTCGCCGCGCAGATGGTCACACGGACCAGCCAGAAGTGACGTGGGAAGAATTGCTACCGCTGATCGGTGCCTTTTGGGTGCTGGTGGTGGCGCGGCTGGAGTTGCGCCAGCAGGCTGGCCGCCTGAAGCAGTGGCTCAACTTTTTGCGTCGCCGGTACCCGCAGGCTGAGGTTGCCTATCAGGCGCTGCGCACATTGCACGACCCGTTGCCGGTGACCCGATGGATGGTGGAGCAGGGCGCCTTGGCACCCGATGCAATGTCAGTGAACCGACTCTGACTCCATCAAACGGGGTCTGGCCCGCTGCAATTCGGAAATGAGATGGTCGACCTGTTCTAAAAAGTCTTCCCTGGATGCGTGCGGATGCTCGGTGAAGATCGCAGTGGAGTGGTCGGCGACTTCTATCTCGCCCGCCTGTCGCGCCCAGCAGCGCACATCGCAATAAGCCAGCAGCGCAAGCCGCCCAAGCTCATTACACCGACGCGCGTGTTGCAGGTCGGCCAGAAGGTCGTCAAGGCCCAGTTGGAGGCTAAGTGATGCAGTCATGTTGCAACGCAGCATATGACCGCGTTCTGACGACCTGCTGACACGGCCTGCGAACGTGACAGCAGTGTGTGTCTTGGGGGCGATATCAGGCGAACAACGACTCAAACCCGTCCACCGGTTCAAAGCGTTTGTTGCGGTACATCAGACGGGTCTGCCCGGGGATCGCCTGTTGCCTGACCGAGTGCGCCGGGTCGCCCGGGTAGCACACCACGCGAGTACCTGCTTCGTCAAAAGACTCGGGCTGGATCAGGGGCGGCAGCTGTGCGCGCGCGGCTTGCATCACGCTGTCGACCGTGCTGTGGCGCGTCAGGTGTGCCAGGCTCATGATCTGGGGGGGTGCCAGCTCGATTGTGTGATCCCAGTACTGTTCCAGCGCGGCGCGGGGGGCCAGCCAAGCGCTCTCGGTGGCTTCGTGGTTGTCGTGGGTGGCCTCTTGCTCGTGTGGCACTGCTGCGACAAAGAAGCGCGTATCAAAACGCTTATGGGTGATGGAGGGCATGCGCGGCGTGATCCAGCGGCTCCATGGCAGCACGTTGCGGGTTTGCAGGCGCACCTGTAGCTCGGCCAGCATCTGGTTGAAGGGCTTGGCCTTGTCTTGCAACAGGGCCGCGCGCGCACTGTCCATGTCGTGACTGAACAGCACCCTGGACTCTTCAAACGCCTCGCGCAGGGCGGCCACATACAAGCCGGTGGCAGTCTGGATGTCTATGTGTTGCTCGCCTAGCGCCGCATGCAGTTGGGCGGGCTCCTGGTCGAGGTGGGCCATCGGGTCCAGCAGGCAGTCGCTGCTGTCGAGCTTGCCCCCGGGAAACACATAAGCACCGCCAAGCACATCAGACAGGCCGTGGCGCTTGACCAAGAACACTTCCAGCCCGTCAGGCGTGTCGCGCAGCAGAACGACGGTGGATGCGTTGCGGGGTGGGGCGGTGGGGATTTCGGAGTTCAGTTCCATGGATGTATGTCTCGTGCTTGACGCAAGTCAGCTAAGCGGGTGGGCGGGTGAATTACAGTTGCCGGTGATTCGCAGCGCGGCATGCCCACGCTGTATGTGTGCTGGTTGTATTCATTTGCAGAGGTGTTTTATGAGCATTGATTTCAAGGGGCGTGTTGCCATTGTGACGGGTGCCGGTGGTGGAGTGGGTCGCCAACATGCCTTGGCCCTGGCCGCGCGTGGTGCCAAAGTGGTGGTCAACGACCTGGGCGGGGCGCGTGACGGCTCTGGCGGCTCGGTGACGGCAGCGCAGGCGGTGGTGGACGAGATTCGCGCAGCGGGCGGCGAGGCGATTGCCAACGGGGCATCGGTCACCGACTGGGACGCCGTGCAGGCCATGGTGCAGCAGACGGTGGACACCTGGGGCCGGGTGGACATTCTGGTCAACAATGCGGGCATTTTGCGGGACAAGACCTTTGCCAAGATGGATCTGGCCGATTTCCGGCTGGTGCTGGACGTCCACCTGATGGGTGCCGTGCACTGCTGCAAAGCGGTTTGGCCGCACATGGTGGCGCAAAAATACGGCCGCATCCTGATGACGACTTCGAGCACCGGACTGTACGGCAACTTTGGCCAGTCCAACTATGGCGCGGCCAAGCTCGCACTGGTTGGATTTATGCAAACGCTGGCGCTGGAAGGCGCCAAGTCCGATATCCGGGTTAATTCTCTGGCGCCCACCGCGGCCACCCGCATGACCGAGGGCCTGATGCCCGAGGCGGTGCTGGCCGCGCTGCAACCCCAAGCCGTGGTGCCTGCCATGCTGGTGCTGGTGTCGCAGGATGCCCCTACCCGCACCATCCTGTGTGCCGGTGGAGGCAGCGTCGAGGCTGCCAACATCACCATGACCCAAGGTGACTGGATCGGCCTGGACAGTGACGCCCCCGAGCGCCTGGCCGCGCAACTGGAGCAGGTGCGTGAACGCACCGGCGAAATGGTGCCGCCCAACGGTTCTGCACAAGGGGCGCATGAGGTGGCGCGGGCCACCGCTAAGTTGGCCTGATCCTGCAGGCCAGGAAACCTGAAAACTTCCCTATTGGTGCATCTGTTCGCGCAGTGTGGTACCTTCTGCGCCGCACAAAAAGTTGAAGGGCCACTGGCATGCAGACAAATTCACGGGCCTTGGGGTCGCTTATGACATCGCGTATTCTGGGTATTCGCCGAGGCCTTGAAAAAGAAAGCCTGCGTACCCTGGTCGATGGGTCTCTGGCGCTCACGCCGCATCCCCGGGGCCTGGGGTCGGCATTGACGCACCCGCACATCACCACCGATTTCAGCGAGTCGCAGCTGGAGTTGATTACCGGCGTGCATGCCGGTGTGCAGGCCTGCATGGATGAGCTGACCCAGGTGCAGCAGGTCACCGTGCGCGAGTTGGGGGACGAAATGCTGTGGGTGTCCAGCATGCCGTGCTGCCTGCCGCAGGACGATGCCATTCCGCTGGGCCAATACGGCACTTCCAACCTGGGACGCTCCAAAACACTTTACCGCAATGGTTTGGGGCACCGTTACGGGCGGCGCATGCAGACCATATCGGGCATTCACTACAACTGGTCGCTGCCCGATGTGTCGAGCGAGCAGTACTTCGGGTTGATCCGAAACTTTCGCCGCCACGCCTTCCTGCTGCTCTACCTGTTTGGCGCCTCGCCAGCAGTGTGTTCAAGCTTTGTGGCCGGGCGTCAACACCAGTTGCAGGCGCTCAGTGCCAACACCATGTACTTGCCCTATGCCACCTCGCTGCGCATGGGGCGTCTGGGCTACCAGAGCGATGCCCAAGCCTCGCTGGCGGTGAGTTACAACAGTCTGCAGGGCTACGGTGCATCGCTGCAAGATGCGCTGACCCGCATTTACCCGGCCTACGAGGCCATCGGTGTGCGCGGCCCCGACGGTGAATACCGCCAGTTGGCGACCACGCTGTTGCAAATTGAAAACGAGTTCTACGGAACCATTCGCCCCAAGCGTGTCATCCGCCAGGGTGAGCGCGCCTTGCATGCCCTGCGCGAGCGGGGCGTCGAATATGTGGAAGTCCGCCTGATGGATTTGGATCCGTTTGAGCCCATGGGGATCACCGCACAGACCATGCGTTTTCTGGACGTGTTTTTGCTGCACTGCCTGCTGACCGACAGTCCACCCGATACGCCGCAAGAGATTGTGGCGCTGGCGCACAACCAGCACAACGTCGCTGAACGCGGGCGTGATCCGGCGCTCAGGCTTGAACGTGGCGACTCGACCGTGCCCTTGAAAGACTGGGGCCTGGCGCTGGTCACCGAGTTGCTGCCATTTGCCCAGCAGCTTGATGCCACGTATGGCGGCACGGACTACGTGGCCGCCGTGGAGTCAGCGGTACATGCATTGCACCATCCCGACACACTGCCATCTGCGCGCGTATTGCGTGAGGTTACGGAAAACTTTGATGGCTGCTTTGTCGCTTTTGTCCGGGCACAGTCGCTCAAAACCCGCCAGGCGATGCTGGACACCGAACTGCCGCCCGTCGTGCGCGAGCGGTATGCGCAATTGGCACGTACCTCGATGGATGACCAGCGCAAAATCGAGGCAGGAGACTCCATGCCGTTTGACATCTACCTGCAAGAGTATTTGTCGCCCCGGCATTTGAACCCCGCCAAGCCCCTGTGACGCGGCCACCCGAAGGTGGCCTGACAGGCAATTAAGCCGCTTTCGGCGCGCGAGCCGCTTTCTTCGCCACAACAGCCTTCTTGGCGACAACACGCTTGGCGGTTGCAACCTTGGCACGGGTGGGCTTGCCGGCAATCTTGCTGGCCAGTGCGCCGGATTGGGCTTCAATTTTGGCGGCTACTTTGGTCACTGCCTGGGCTGCCGGCATTGCGACCGTTGCCAGCGTGGTCAAGGCGGTTACACCGGTGGACTTCTCAAAGCGGCCAGCGTTGGCTGCAACTTGCACCACGCTCTTGCCGGCCAGTTCGACGGCCTTGTTGACCATATTGTTGGCGTTGTGAGAAGTCATTTCGACGCTCTTGACATAGTAGGCGGTGATTTTTTTCTCGGCAGCAACCGCGTTGCGGCGTGCTTGGGTGCTCAGACGTGCACCCGCCTTGTCCAGAGCAGCCACAAAGCTTTCGTCCATGAAAACGACAGCGCGCTCGTTGCCGACGCGGTAGGCGTTGATCACGTTTTTGGCAGTGTTGCCGTAGGACTCGATCAGTTCGTTGGTGACAGTTGCGAGTTTTTGGTTGGCCATGGAAATACTCCTGAAGAAAAAATAAAAGGTGAAGCGTTTTGCTTGCTGGGGTGAATTCTCCGGTTTCGTCCTAGTGCGGACACCTTAATTCCGGGTGTTTTCCTAGAGACTCCTGTCTAGGCGAGACCGGCCCTGCAAACTGGTCGACAATCGATGCCTCTGCGCAGCCGATGTGTTTTGTCGGCAAGGCGGGAGTCAATCGTTCGAATTCTTAGGAAAACCATTCATGAAAATCGAAACCCTCGCCGTGCACGGCGGCTACACCCCCGACCCCACCACCAAGGCCGTGGCAGTGCCCATCTACCAAACTGTGGCCTACGCGTTTGACAACACCCAGCATGGTGCTGACCTGTTTGACCTGAAGGTGGCTGGCAACATCTACAGCCGCATCATGAACCCGACCAATGGCGTGCTCGAAGCGCGCGTGGCGGCCATGGAAGGAGGCATTGGCGCGCTGGCGGTGGCGTCGGGCATGGCGGCCATCGCCTATGCCATTCAGACCATTACCGAGACCGGTGACAACATCGTGTCGGCGTCCACCTTGTACGGCGGAACCTACAACCTGTTTGCCCACACCTTCCCGCAGATGGGCATCGAAGTGCGTTTTGCCGATGCAAAAGATCCGGCTTCATTTGGCAAGCTGATCGACGCGCGCACCAAGGCGGTGTACTGCGAATCCGTGGGCAACCCGCTGGGCAACGTGACCGATCTGGCCGCGCTGGCCGCCGTGGCCCATGCGCATGGCGTGCCGCTCATTGTGGACAACACGGTTCCCAGCCCCTACCTGTGCCGCCCGTTCGAGCATGGCGCCGATATCGTGGTGCATTCACTGACCAAATACCTGGGCGGCCATGGCACGACCATCGGCGGTGCCATTGTGGATTCCGGCAAGTTCCCGTGGGCTGAACACAAGGTGCGCTTTAAACGCCTGAACGAGCCCGATGTCAGCTACCACGGCGTCGTGTATACCGAGGCCCTGGGCGCTGCAGCCTACATTGGCCGCGCCCGCGTGGTGCCCCTGCGCAATATGGGTGCGGCGTTATCGCCCATGAACGCCTTCCAGATTCTGCAAGGAATCGAGACTTTGGCGCTACGCATGGACCGCATTTGCGAGAACGCGCTGAAAGTAGCCAACCACTTGAAGGCACACCCCAAGGTCGGCTGGCTCAACTACGCCGGCCTGACGGACCATGCAGACCACGCGCTGGTGCAAAAGTACATGGGCGGCCGCGCTTCGGGGCTGATCAGCTTTGGTCTGAAAGCCGCCGACAGTCTGGAGGCCGGTGCCCGCTTCCAGGATGCGCTGCAGCTGTTTACCCGGCTGGTGAATATTGGCGATGCCAAGTCGCTGGCTTGTCACCCCGCCACCACCACGCACCGCCAGCTCAACGCGGCTGAAATGGCTAAGGCCGGTGTCAAGCCCGACATGGTGCGCCTGTCGATTGGCATTGAGCACATTGACGACCTGATTGCCGATCTGGATCAGGCATTGGCCGCTGTGTAATTTGCAGTGAAACGAGAGGTCTGACAGCTATGGCAATCCAGTGGTTCCCGGGTCACATGCACCTGACGCGCAAGGCGATCGAAGAGCGCATCAAGGAAATTGATGTGGTCATCGAACTGCTGGACGCCCGCCTGCCAGGCTCCAGCGCCAACCCCATGCTGGCGCAACTCACAGCCGGCAAGCCCGCACTCAAAGTGCTGAACAAGCAGGACCTGGCCGACCCGGCGCGCACGGCCTTGTGGCTGGAGCATTTCAACGCCATGCCTGGTACCCGCGCCTTGGGGCTGGATGCCAGCATGACCGCCCCGGCCAAGGTGCTGGTCAAGGCCTGCTTTGAGTTGGCACCCAACCGGGGCACCATGGTCAAGCCCATGCGGGTGCTGATTTGCGGCATTCCGAACGTCGGCAAGTCCACGCTGATCAATACCTTGAAGGGAAAACGCTCGACGGCGACAGGCGACGAAGCCGGTGTCACCAAGATCGAGCAGCGCATCGTGCTGCAAGACGGTTTCTACCTGTTCGACACGCCGGGCGTGCTGTGGCCGCGCATCATCGTGGCCAAAAGCGGCTACAACCTGGCGGCCAGCGGTGCCATTGGTCGCAATGCCTTTGACGAGGAAGAAGTGGCGCTGGAACTGCTGGACTATGTGCGCCAGCACTATGCCCCGCTGTTGGAGGGGCGTTACAAGATTACCGGTGTTGCCCAGCAGACCGATGAGCAGATTCTGGAGGCCATCGGCCGCAAGCGTGGCGCCCTGCTGCCGGGTGGCAAGATCAACCTGCAGAAGGCCGCCGACCTGGTGATCCACGACTTTCGTTCGGCCGTGATGGGTCGCATGACTTTGGAAACGCCCGAAGAGTTTGCCCAGTGGCTGGCGCATGGCCAGAAGCTGGACGCCGAGCGCCAAGTCAAGAAAGATGCCATCGAACTGGACCGGGCGATCCGGTTTAAAAAGGTGCCGCGACCACCGCGCAAGGACACATCCGCAGAAGAGTCGTCGGACTGAGCGACTTCAGTGCACATGGGGTGGATCAGGCACTGAAGGTGCCTGTAACCATGCGCGACAATGCAGAAGTCTATGAAAACCATTCTTCCCCTGCAACTGCTGTTTGCCCCCGATAAAAACGACCCCCGCCCATTGGTCATCTACCATGGGCATAGCTGCCCGGATGGCTTTGCGGCGGCCCTGGCGGCCTGGATTTTTTACGAAGGGCGGGCCGAATTTTTGGGCCTCGACCATGGCGATGTCCGCACCGTTTCGGACCTGCCCGACCTGACGGGGCGTGCGGTCTACATTCTGGACTTCTCGTTTTCCACCGAGGTCATGCGCCACATTGATGCACAGGCCGCCAAGTTGGTGATGCTGGACCACCACAAAAGCGCGGCCGAGCACCTGACGGGCTTTGCCTGCCGCTGCGGTGTGGTGCACTTTGACATGAACAAGTCCGGTTCGCGGCTGGCCTGGGAATTTTTCCAGCGTGACAAGCCATTGCCCGACATGTATCGATTCATTGAAGACCGTGATATCTGGACTTGGCAATACCCGCAAAGCGCAGGCTTTCTCGCCGCCTTGGACATGGAGCCTTTTGACTTTGCACACTGGGCCACGATGGCAGCCTTTGATGACGAGCAGTTGCAGCTTTTTATGGCCCGCGGTCAGGCCATGGACGACAAGTTCAACAAACTTGCTGCCGATATTGCCGAGGGTGCGCAGCCCATCGTGTTCAATGGCCAGAGCGGTCTGATGGTGAATGCCCCCAGTGCATTCCACAGCGTGGTGGGCGATATGCTGTCGCTGAAAAGCGGTACGTTTGCGCTGATGTGGTGTGCCACCAAAGGCGGCGTCATCAAGGCTGGTTTGCGTTCACAACGCAGTTTTGACTGCATTGCCCTGGCCCGAAGCATGGGCGGCGGCGGCCACGCGCAAGCCTGCGGCTTCAAGATGGGAGTGGACCAGTTGACGGGTTTACTCGGCGGCGTTCTGAATGCGCCTGCCAGCCCCGCTGGCTGACAGACGCTGTGCCATGGGCGCAGACGCGCCTATTTGTTTTTGTCTTTGCCGCGTGGAATCACAGCAGTCATCGGCGCCATGGGGCGATCGGATGTCGAGTTCTTGGGTTCGGAAGTGTCTTTCTTGGGCTTCTTTGCCATTTTCTCTTTGCGCTGGTCACCTTTAGCCATATGGCCTCCATAGACAACCCCGACATGGGGTTCGATAGGCTCGATATTACGGCAGAAATCGGTCCTGCGTTAGGGTAGTATTCCGGTGCAGCATCCGCACTGGGTTCATATTTTTCAAGGGGCAATCACATGTTTAAGCACATTCTTCTCGCTACCGATGGTTCTGCCGCATCTGAGCATGCGGCCCAATTGGCTGTGGGGCTGGCACGCACGCACGGTTCAAAGCTGACCGTGGTTTATGTGGTCGACCCTTACCCCTACATTGGCGTGGGGGAAATCAACCCCATGGGGTATCAGGCCTACACCGCCGCCGCACAGCAACAAGCGGCCCAGGCGCACGCGCTGGTCGAGTCGCTGTGCACGCAGGGTGGTGAACCCGTCGTGCTGCAAGCCCGTCTGGTGGAAGACGTGGGTGCCGCAGCCGGCATTGTCCAGACGGCTGAAGCAGAGGGTTCTGATTTGATCGTGCTGGGCTCGCACGGGCGCACCGGCATTTCGCGTCTGATGCTGGGCAGTGTGTCGACCAAGGTGGTGGCCGAGTCGAAAGTGCCGGTGCTGGTAACGCGCTAGCTTGAAATTGCGCACCCGGGTCCCAGTTATGGCGTCTGACACCCGCTTTAACTGGAGCATTGCCCGTGGCGTTTTTTCTGTTTTGTGGCCTCGCAGTGCTTTTGGTGCTGGGCTTCATGGGCCATCCCTACTGGCTCGCCTGGCAGCGTAGCCGGGTGCGTGCCACCGCCTTTCCGGCGGCGTGGCGCAAAATTTTGCAGCGGCGTGTGCCGCTCATGCGCAGTCTGCCCACTGACCTGCAATTGCAGCTCAAAAAGCACATGCAGGTTTTCATTGCCGAAAAATCTTTTTTGGGTTGCGGTGGTTTGCGCATCACCGAAGAAATGCGTGTCGTCATTGCCGCTCAGGCCTGCCTGTTGATCCTTAACCGGGCGACTGACTATTTTGACAATGTTCGACAAATTCTGGTGTACCCCGGCGCGTTTGTGGTGAACCGCACCTCGGTGGATGGTGCCGGCGTGCAGCAGGAACATCGTGAGGCGCTGTCAGGTGAATCATGGTCGCAGGGGCAAGTCATATTGTCCTGGCAAGACACGCTGGAAGGCGCTGCCGTGGCGGACGATGGCCGCAATGTGGTGATTCATGAGTTTGCCCATCAGTTGGACCAGGAGAACGGTGCCGCGCAAGGCGCACCGCCTCCAGCCTTGGGCGACACGCAACACAACGCGCAGCGCTGGTCTGAAGTGTTTCACGCCGCCTACGCACAGCTGCAGTCGCAGGCGCGTCACGGGGTGGACGGCTTGCTCAATCACTATGGTGCACAAGACCCGGCGGAGTTCTTTGCTGTGGTGTCGGAAGTGTTTTTCGAGCAAGGCCCGGCGTTGGCCTTGGAGTACCCGGCGCTGTACCAGGAACTCAGGGGCTACTACCAGGTGGACCCTGCTGGCTGGTAGGCAGCCTGCCGCCTTCTCGAATCGAGGGCAGTTCGGTCAGTACAACCCCCGCACACGGGCCTGCAGGCGGCTCAAGCCCAGCAGGGCATCGGTGAACGGTGTCGCGACCCCGGTCAACGTGCCCAACTCTTTCACAACGGTAACCAGCGCATCAAGCTCCACCGCCTTACCCGCTTCCACGTCTTGCAGCATGGAAGTTTTGAAGGGACCCAGCTTGAGCGTTACCTGATGCCGATCGGCCGGCTGCTGGTCGATCGGAATGCCGATGCGTGCACCAATCTCCTTGGCTTCCAGCATGACCGCGGAGACAAAATTGCGCACCAGCTCATCACCCAGAATCAGGTCGGTAGTGGCGCCGGTCAGCGCACTGACGGGGTTGACCGTCATGTTGCCCCACAGCTTGTACCAGACATCTTTTTGAATCTGGTGTGAAACCGTGGCGGCAAAGCCCGCCCGCACCAGCAGCGCTGCGAGCGCCTGAACGCGGCCGGTTGTCTGGCCAGACGGTTCACCAAGGATCAGACCATTGCCAAAATGGTGGCGAATAACGCCCGGTGCATCCACCGAGCAACTGGCATGCACCACACAGCCAATGACATGCCGCGCTGCAATGGCGCTGGTGATTTCGCCCGTGGCGTCCACTGCCGTCAAGCGCGTACCCTCGAATGCACCACCAAAATCCTGAAAAAACCACCACGGCACGCCGTTCATGGCCGTCAGCACCACCGTGTGTGGCCCGATCAGGGGGCTCATCTGGCGCGCCACCTCCAGCAAGCCCGGGGCCTTCACTGCCACCACCACCAGGTCTTGCTCACCCAAGGCTGCAGCATCACCGCTGGCCGTGACCGGGTGCTGTGTGCCGCCCAGGCGTAATCCATCAGTCTGCAAGGCCGCCAGTGTGGCGCCGCGCGCCAATGCGCTGACATGGCAGCCGGCCTGCGCCAGCCCGGCGCCCAGCCAGCCGCCGATGGCACCGGCCCCGACCATGCAAACGTTGTGGAAGGTGGGTGTGTTGTTCACGTACATGCTTTCAGTCATGGGAATTCACGGCTATTGTGTCAGCCGTTGGGATTTGGTCATTTGCAAGGCAGTGCGTCGCAGCCCACTGTTTACGCGGCCTGGGCAGCTTGTGAACATAGTTATCCACAAAGTGGCCCACAGGAAACGGGGGTAACTTCTGGCCGCTGAGTGGCAGGTGGGGTGATGGATTGGTACATCATTTTTTGCTATCACTGGCACCGCTATCATTGGTAGAAATGGAAAATTCAGTCACGGTTAGCCCTGATTTTGTGGTTGCTTTATGACTTGGTGCAGAAGAAATCCACGGGTGCCCGGGGCCAGGGCAGTCTCGATGTTATCCACAGTAGGGTATGTAGTCAGTTTGCGGTAAGAAAGTGAGTAAAGTGACTGCCTGTGCGGCTTGGCGGCTATCGCAAAGCTAGCGTCTTCAGTAGCCAGGGCGCAGCATGACGTTGGTGCAGGGGTATGCAACACAGGGCAGCACATAGCCATCGGCCATTTCTTCACAGGTCAATCACCGCCGCTCCATGTCGTCACTTCATCACCGGCCTGCGGTTGGCAGCCCGACGCGATGGCCTCCCAGCCGCGGCGCAGCACCACACGCTGGTCGGTGTAGCACAGCTCCACACGGGTCGCCTCGGGCAGGCGAGCCTGCACAAATGCCTCAATCGACTGCGGCATGCTGACCTGAAACTGGGCTTGCTCCAAGTCCGATTCAGGGTGGTCGTCGCTGTGCAGCCACGGCAGCAGGGCGGCGACCCACATCAGCGGCTGCCACCCCACCTTCAGCACGCTGGGCTGGTAGCCCTCGGTGCGCAGCCACTGCTGGGCCTGTGCACGCCGCTCGGATGTTGCCTGCGCGCTTGTCGCTGCGTGTGCGTCGCTGCCCCATGCGCTGGCCAGCAGTTCGGCCAGCCATTGGTTGCAGTTCTGGTAGCGCTGGCTGAAGGCATGGGCATTGGCGCTGTAGGTGGCGCCCAGCAGTTGCAGGGCCTGCCCATCGTTCAAAGCGGTGCGTTCCAATGCCAGCGCGGCTTCCTTGGGCAGCAGCACGATGCTGACATAGCTCTCGGATGTGTCATGGGCGCCCAGTACAAAACCGGTCATGCCTTGGTCAAAAATACGTGGGCGTTGCTCGTCGCAGGCGTAGTACAGCTGGCGCACCGACCACGGCGTGTTGTTGCTGGCTTTGAGACTGACCCCGGCATGCGAGTAGCGCTGCTCCAGACGCTGCAATCCCAAGCCGGAGCGCGACACGATGGCCAGGCTCTGGCCCGAGCGGTCCAGCTCAGCCTTGATGATGCCGGCCACCTGAATGAGCCGGTCTTGCACTGCCGCCGTGGGTTCGGCTTGCCCGTCGCAGTAGCGCAGCGACCCGGCCCAGGCAGGGCTGCATAACAGGCCCATCGCCAAGCCTGCGGCGAGCGCGCCACGCACTTTAAATCACCACAGGACGGCTTTCCAGCTCACGGTACCAATCGTCGTCAAGCACCAAAAAGAATGGGCCGCCGTTGCCGGTTGCGGTTAGCGCAGCAAACGCCAGGCCATAGGGGCGGTGCTGTGCGGAAATGGTCTGGCCCACGGCCAGTTGTCCCTGTTGCGCTGCCTGGCGTGGCAGCACCAGGTCGAACGCCGCGGACTTGGCGCTTGCAGTTGCGTCAGCGGTTTCAATGGGCTGCAAACGCACGCGCAGCATATTCGGCTGATCGGCCAGATCCGCCACGTCCATCACCGTGTAGTGGCCCTGCGCGACCTTGTCCTTGGAACTGGAGTTGGAGCTGTCGCTGGACTTGCCGATCGACGCTGACGAACTGCCGATGGACGTGGACGATGCGCTGGATGCGGATGAGGTGCTGTCGGCCAGAGCGGGGGCGGCGCTCAGGCACAACGCCGCAGCGGTGGCAAAAGGGAGGACTGATTTTAAAAATTGCTGCATGGGTGTCGGTTAAATGGAGGGTTTGAAACAGCGATAACGCGAATGGCGAAGCGTGAGCGACGAACCGAGGATAGCCGCATTTGGGCCCATGCCGCGGGCAATGGGCGGCACCACTAAAATTCAGTCCGCCGGTCTGACGGCTGATTTTGAAAGCGCATCCATGCAGGTTCCCTTTGCCGTTCTCCCGCTGTGGCTGCGCCGTGGCTGCTGGCTTTTGGGCGGACTGCTGGTGGCGTGGTTGCTGGCATGGTTGTTGGTGCCGCCGCTGGCCAAGTGGACGATTGAGGACAAGGGCAGTGCTGCGCTGGGCCGAGCACTCACCATTGGGGCGGTCGACTTTCAACCCTGGTCGCTGGAGCTCACGGTGCACGATCTGGCCATCGCCACCGCCGACGGCAGTGCCAGGCAGTTCAGCATTGAGCGACTGTATGTCGACGCTGAACTGGAATCCCTTTTGCGCCTGGCCCCGGTCGTGGATGCCATCACGGTGGAGGCGCCCACGCTGCACCTTGCCCACCTGGGCGGCGGCCGCTACGATGTGGACGACATGGTGACGATGCTGAACACCGCCAGCGCGTCGGCCCCCGCATCGGCGCCGCTGCCGTTCGCGCTGTACAACCTGACCATCAACGGGGGTGCGGTGGACTTTACCGACCACCAGCCCTCCGGCACGCGAAAAAGCACGCTGCGCGGGCTGCATCTGGCAATACCGTTTTTGAGCACACTGGAGTCCAAGCGCGAGGTGAAGGTGCAACCGCGGTTGGCCTTTGAACTCAACGGCAGTCATTTCGACACCACCGCCGAAGGCACCCCGTTTGCCCAAACCCGTAAGGGCGATGCCGCCATCAAGATTACGCAGCTGGACCTGGCCCCCTATTTGCCCTACCTGCCTGCCAGCTGGCCCGTGCGCTTGAAAAGTGCGGTGGTGGATGCCGATGTGCGCCTGGGCTTTGAGCAAGCTGCCAAGTCCAAGGTCACACTCAAAGGCTCGGTCCAGGTGTCTGGCCTGGCGGTCGCCGATGCTCTGGGCAAACCGCTGCTGGGCGTGCAAACCATAGCCGTCGAAATGGCCGACGTGCGCCCGCTGGAGCAGGTGGTGCACCTGGCGGCACTCGAGATCACCGCGCCAAAATTGCTGGCAGCACGCAACCGCGCGGGTCACGTCAATCTTGATCTCGACACATCCAAGGTAAACCCTGGTGCTACTAAAAATATAGCTGCATCCGCAGTATCGACGGGGGCTAACGGCATAAAAGACTCAATTTCTGTGCCGGCGGCAAGCCGCTGGAGTCTGGCACTCGATCGCCTGGTGGTCCACAAGGCCGACCTGTCGTGGACCGACGGCAGCCTGCAGCCGCAAGCCCCGACGCTGTCGGCGCAGCTGGAGCTCCTGGCTCGGGATGTCAGCCTGCAGGGCGACACGATGCAACTGGCCGTGCCGCAACTGACGGTGCGCGACTTTGCTGCCAAGGGCGCCAAGGAGTGGACGGCTGCGGCTGCTGCCACCGCCACCAGCGCCGAGCGAGCCGCCAACGAGATGCCCAGTTTCAAGCTGCTCGAAGTGGCCGACGCCCGATTTGACCTGAACGCCCGCAGCGCCACGGTGGGCAAGCTTGCCCTTCACTCCCCCAGCGCCATGCTGCACCGCGACGCGCAGGGGCAGTGGATGTTTCAGCGCTGGCTCAAGGCAGAGCCATCAACAGAGCCATCGGCTGCGACACAGGCGCCGTGGCAGCTGGTGCTGGGTGAGCTGGCCGTAGTCGACGGCGCCCTCAAGCTCGACGACCGCAGCTTCGCGCGGCCTGCGCGCCTGGATGTTTCGGCCCTGCAGCTGCAACTCAAAGGCGCGGCGCTGGATGGCGCCAGGCCGGCACCGATGACACTGTCGGCACGCCTCAAATCGGGCCGCGCCGAGCCAGGCAGCCTGCGCTACCAGGGCACTGTCATGTGGGCGCCGATGGCCTTGCAGGGCGTTGTCGACGCAGTAGACCTGCCAATCCATGGGGTGACGCCGTACTTTGCCAAGCAGCTCAACATTGCCGTCCTGCGCGCCGATGCCAGCTACAAGGGGCAGGTGCGCTACACCGCCGGCGAGGACGGCGCCACCGTGCAGCTGCAAGGTGATGCAGCGCTGGAAGACTTTCGTGCCAACAGCGTGGCGGGTCGCTCTGGTGTGGCAGCCAACGCCGATGCGGTCGCCACGCCCGCCACCTCCGAGGACCTGGGCGTGGCAGAGGAGCTGCTGAGCTGGAAATCGCTCAACGTGCCGGGCATCACCCTGAGCATGGCCCCCGGCAATGCCACCAATGTGCAGGCGCGCGAGGCCACGCTGTCGGACTTCTATGCCCGTGTGATCGTGAATGCCAACGGCCGGCTGAACCTGCAAGACCTGGTGAAAGCGGAACCCGCCAGCGCAGTAGCAGTGTCTGCGCCGGCGGCCGTTGTCGCGATGGGCCCCATCACCCTGGTCAACGGCCGTGTGCTGTTCTCGGACCGGTTCATCCGGCCCAACTACTCGGCCGACCTGACTGAACTCAGCGGCAAGCTCAGCGAGTTTTCCTCACAGGGCGTCGACGGCAGCGTGCAACTGGCCGACCTGGAGCTGCGGGGGCGGGCCGAGGGCACCGCCGCGCTGGAGATCAGCGGCAAGATCAACCCGCTGGCCAAGCCCCTGGCACTCGACATCAAAGGCCGTGTGCGTGATCTGGACTTGCCCCCGCTCACCGCCTACGCCATCAAGTACGCGGGCTATGGAATCGAGCGCGGCAAGCTCAGCATGGACGTGCAATACACCGTGCAACCTGATGGTCAGCTGGTTGCCAACAACAACCTGGTGCTCAACCAGCTCAGCTTTGGTGACAAGGTGGAGGGTGCCGCCAACAGCCTGCCGGTCAAGCTGGCCGTGGCGCTGCTGGCCGACCGCAATGGGGTGATTGACATCAATCTGCCCATCAGCGGGTCGCTGAATGACCCCCAGTTCAGCATCGGCGCTGTGGTGTGGAAAGTGCTCACCAATCTCGTCACCAAGGCGCTGACCGCACCGTTTAGCTTGCTGGCCAGTGCCTTTGGTGGCAGTGCGGGTGAAGACCTCAGTGCCGTCGCGTTTGCTCCGGGCAGCAGTGCCCTGTCAACAGAGGTGTCGCAAGGCCTGGACAAGATTGCCCAGGCGCTGGCTGACCGCCCCGTGTTACAGGTCACCGTGGTCGGTGCGGCCAGCCTGGCGCTGGAGCGTGAGGCCTTCAAGCGTGAGCGACTCAAAGTTTTGCTGCTGGCGGAAAAGCGCCGACGGGCCGCCGTCGGGGGGCAAGACGTCAGTGCAGTTGCGGTGCTGACCGATGCCGAGTACCCGGTGCTGCTCAAAGACGTGTACCGGCGCGCCGACATAGCCAAGCCACGCAACCTGGTCGGCCTGGCCAAAGACCTGCCGGTCGCCGAGATGGAGGCCCTGCTGCTGGCCAGTATTCCCGTCACCGAAGACGCCAT
>JAIPDC010000056.1 GCA_021737865.1 Rhodoferax sp. | reverse complement strand
CGCCACCAGGATTGCTCCCGTGCTGCCGTTCGACTTGCATGTGTAAGGCATGCCGCCAGCGTTCAATCTGAGCCAGGATCAAACTCTATAGTTCGATCTTGAATTTTTTGCCCTTTCGAGCAACTCATAAATTGGAATCGACGTGATTATCATCTCTGACTTTCACATCTTTTTTACTTCATGAGCGTTTGTAAGCCAATTAAGACTTAGTTCCGAAGAACTTGGCAATCGCCTTCAAACGCCCACGCTTATCGGCTGTAAATTTTTAATGAACTGAAGAGTTTTTACTTTCTTCGTCTTCTTCACTGTGATCAGCGAAGCCTTGAATTATGACACAGTTTTTACGCTATTGTCAAACTTCTTGAAAACTTTTCGTTTCCTTTTTCAAGAGCCTTTCGTGTTTAGCGAAGCCTATGAGTATAGCACTAACTTGGCTGCAGACGACGCCTTCGGAAAATTACTTCGGTCGGCACTAGACGCGATACCTGTCTGAGGTGGTGCCCAATTTAGCCAGGAGTGCTTCGGCGATGCTTAACAATGGCAAGACTTCATCAGCAGCCCCATGAAGAATAGCCTCTCTGGGCATTCCAAACACAATGCAACTCGCCTCATCTTGGACATAGTTATAGCTACCGGCGTCCTTCATCTCCTTCATTGCCTTTGCGCCATCATTTCCCATACCTGTCAGCATGATTCCAAACGCATTGCAGCCCACAACGCGGGCGGCAGACTTAAACAGCACCTCTACCGAAGGACGGTGCCTATTGACCAGTTCACCCTCTTCAACAACGCACACATAGTTTGCCCCGCTCTTGTCAACCCAAAACTGCTTCCCACCTGGAGCAATGTAAGCATGTCCTGGGAGGATTCGCTCACCATGAATCGCCTCGCCCACTGCAATTTGACACATGCCATTTAGACGTGCAGCAAAACTTGTTGTGAATCCAGGTGGCATATGCTGTGTAATAGCTATTGCCGGCGAGTCTGCCGGCATGCGCATCAAAATTTCTTTAATTGCTTCGGTGCCACCGGTCGAAGCACCTATAAAAATCAGTTTTTCTGTCGACACGCGCCCCATAGAAACTGGCGCCGCTCTAGTCACCTCTGCGCGTGAATTTGCCGCTTGTGCGGTTACTCCCTGCGCTGGCTGTGCAGCCCTTCGAACATGAACAGCCGCCGCGATTCGAATTTTCTCGACGATTTGGTCTGAGAGTTCACCAATTCCATCAGCAACCCCTAATCTGGGCTTCGCGACAAAATCGACTGCGCCGAGTTCCAAAGCCCGCATTGTGACTTCAGCACCCCGCTCAGTCAAAGTTGAAATCATGATCACTGGCATCGGACGCAGGCGCATCAACCTTGAAAGGAAATCGATACCGTCCATTTTCGGCATTTCGATGTCCAACGTGATTACATCCGGGTTAAGCTCACGAATCATTTCCCGAGCGATCAGCGGATCATTCGCCGCGCCAACGCACTCCATGTCCTTCTGACGATTAATGATTTCTGCCAGCAAGCCTCGAACAAGCGCCGAATCATCGACCACTACAACTCTAATCTTCTTCAATCTAACCTCTAAAAAAGGTCCACCGACCCACCGGCATTTGACTTGGCAACAGAAGCCGCATTTCCGCGCCGTTCTTCTACCGCCAAAGTTTCAGGATGAGAGTGTGCCAATCTCTTTACAAGCGCTTTGCCCGTGACTGGAAAAAAACACACCTTCCGAGGATGTATGTCCAACACATCTTGAGAGACTACCGGAATGCGCTCAGTGGACAAATAATCGAGAACAAATTGAGTGTTTCGCTCCCCGACATTCATTGTCGTGAAACCCGCCATAACCTGGGCACCTCCAAATATTTTGGCCTGCATGGTCTCTCTGCGCGCACCGAGCTTGAACATCTCATTTATCAATAGCTCCATGGCATATGAGCCATAACGCCCCGATCCATCCGTACTGTCCCCATCCGGCAGCATGAAATGATTCATTCCACCGGTACGCACCTTGCCATCCCAAATGCAGGCCGCGATGCACGAACCCAGAACCGTCATGACCACCAGATCCTCATTCGACACATAGTACTCACCTGGCAAGACTTTTACGGCATCATACTGAAAGTGATGATCTGCATAAAAGAAGGATGCCTCACCCGGCTTGCGCGGTTGCGCCTTCAATTGATCCACTCGTGAAACTCTTCCACTTGCCAGAACTTTTACAGCAGGGACGCTAATCCCCGCCGCCGCTTTGCTTGCAGAAACTCCGGCACCATACTGGGGAAAGTTCATTTGCGCCTTGAAAACTGCAAGGTACGTAAATCGCTCATGGCCGACTTTAGTGACTTATCGCCGTTCATAAACAGTTTTCCCTTTAAGTACAAACAAGTCCCGAGAGTCGCTAAAATTTTCAGCATGTCCAACAAACAGAGTTCCGCCTGGCTTCATGACTCTATAGATGCGCTCCAGTACCTTCCGCTGCGTTTGCGCATCAAAATAAATCATGACATTTCGACAAAACACAACATCGAAAGGCTCGGTAAAAGGCCAGTCATCATGAATTAGATTTACCATCAAAAAATCGACCAACCGCGAAAGCTCGGGCTTGACGCGAATCATTCCGTCATTTCCAGCTTTGCCGCGCAAAAAAAATCGCTGCATCCTATGGGCATCGATTCCTTTCATTCCATCAAGCCTGAAAACGCCCCGCTGAGCCGACGCTAAAACTTTCGAGTCAATATCGCTCGCAGTCAATGAGAACTGAGGATTCGCCCCGAGAGACTCGAATGCGGTAATAGCAATAGAGTAAGGTTCCTCACCGGTCGAAGCTGCACTGCACCAAACACGCCAAGCTGATCCTATGGGTCGCGACTTCAACAGACTTGCAAAAACTTCAAAGTGGTGATTTTCGCGAAAGAAAGAAGTCAAATTAGTGGTCAACGCATTGACGAACTCTTGCCACTCAGGGACATCAGCAGACTCTAGCCACCCCAAGTAATCGTGGAAACTTTGGTATCCAGTCTCCCGAAGTCTGCGAGATAGCCTACTGTAAACCATTGCATGCTTACCGTCATGAAGACTAATTCCAGCACGCTTATAAATCATCGCCTGAACACGATCGAAGTCTGCGTCCGTCCATGCAAACTCGCGTCCCTGCATTCCAGCGCTTATGGACGGCAACTGCCGCCCATCCTGCATAGTATTCACGTCAGCCATTTTAGAGGCACTTGGGAGTCGTCAGTCTCAATCAGATCCACTGACAAGCCCCATATCTGCAGCTGACATCAGGCGCTCGATATCAAGAAGTATCAACATACGCTCCCCCAACGAGCCCAAACCCAAAACCGCACTGCTATCAATTACGCTGTCGATTTCTGGAGCAGACTTGATACTTTCTGCAGGCAACTCCATCACGTCACTGACCGAATCGACCACAACTCCAACAATTCTGCTTCTCAAATTAAGGATGATGACGACTGTAAAAGAATCGTATTCGGCTTTTGAACAGTTGAACTTCAGCCGCATATCGACTATGGGGACAATAGTTCCGCGAAGGTTGACGACTCCCTTGATGAAACTTGGCGCATTCGCCACCCGGGTTGGCGGCTCATATCCTCGGATCTCCTGAACCTTGAGGATGTCTATCCCGTACTCCTCCTGATCCAGTCGAAAGGTCAAATACTCCCTGGCTTCAGAAGACGTCATTTCATCGAGTTTTTCCATCTTGCCCATATTGCCTCCTTGAATGCTTAACCATCAATGACGCGAACGCCGAACTAATGCGCCAGTGTCCAAAATAAGTGCGACCTTGCCGTCACCCAAAATAGTCGCTCCAGATACATTCGGGACTTTTCGGTAATTGGACTCCAAGTTCTTAACCACCACCTGCTGTTGACCCAACAATTCATCCACCAAAAGCGCAACACGACTGCCATCAGCCTCAACCACAACCATGATGTCACATGACTTCTCAAAATCAAACCGCGGAATCTGAAAAATCTTCTCAAGCTCAATGACTGGCATGTACTCATCGCGAACTTTTACCAGTTGAGACCCCTGCCCAACGGTACTAACAGCGTCTGCTTTGACTTGAAACGACTCAACTACTGACGACAGTGGGAGGATGTAGACTTCCCCCCCGACCCCAACCGACATGCCATCCATAATTGCAAGTGTTAACGGCAGTCGGACGGAAACCTTCATTCCGTAGCCTTCTGCCGAGTCGATTTCCACCGTTCCATTCAACGCGGCAATATTCCTCTTCACGACATCCATGCCAACCCCACGCCCGGAAACATCGGTAACCACTTCAGCAGTGGAAAACCCTGGCGCAAAAATCAATTGCCAAACCTCCCCGTCTGACATCTGATCAGACACATCCAACCCGCGCTCCCTAGCCTTATTCAGGATTTTCTGACGGGACATCCCCTTCCCATCGTCTCGCACCTCAATCACAATCGACCCACCCTGGTGGGAGGCAGACAGCGTGATCGTTCCAGTTTCTGACTTTCCTGCTGCCAACCGCTCGGCAGGCGACTCAACTCCGTGATCACAGCTATTGCGCACCAAGTGTGTCAGCGGGTCGGTAATTTTTTCCACCAACCCCTTGTCGAGTTCAGTGGCCTCCCCCTGCGTGACAAAATCGACTTTCTTGCCCAGCTTGCTTGCAAGATCTCGCAGCATTCGTGGAAACCGACTAAACACTATAGACATCGGAATCATTCGGATGGACATCACCGACTCTTGCAAATCGCGTGTATTTCGATCTAAATCTGCC
This sequence comes from Rhodoferax sp., assembly GCA_021737865.1. Classification (GTDB taxonomy): domain Bacteria; phylum Pseudomonadota; class Gammaproteobacteria; order Burkholderiales; family Burkholderiaceae_C; genus Allorhodoferax. The sequence continues at coordinate 13,716 of JAIPDC010000056.1, read as the reverse complement.
AAGCCTGAAAGCAATTGCTGGTAGACGGCCGGATCGAGGGCTCGACTATTTTGAGCAAGCATTGCCTGTGTGATGACAAGCTCGCCCACCAAGTTTATCAACTGATCCACCTTACTAATTGCGACGCGAATGGTTGCCGCCTCCGGCTGCGCGGCAGTCGACGGCGCGGCCACCTTGGCGGGCACTTTCGGTGCTGATGCTCCGCTCGGAGCACTCTCGGCTACAACCGCTGGTGCTCCCGGCGCACCATCAAAAAAACCATAGCCAGGCAACGGAGCCAGTGGAGCACCAGGTTGCGGGTCGTCGGCAGATGCCAATGCCGCAATAGCCACACCTTCATCAGCCTGGGCACTTTGCGAACCTAGAGCACTATCACTGCCACCGGCATGCTCAGTAATCTTGATGTATTCACGCGACACGTGGAACGCAAACAAGTCAAGAAGATCTTCATCACTGGACTCGGTCTTGACAGAAAAAAGTCGGGTATTGTCAGCATTCGCCTGCAGCACCGCAATCTCACCCAGGCCAGGGATATCTCGAAACAATTCCTGCACGGCGTCTGCCTGTTCGGTTCGCTCAAGCGGGCCAATGCAAATCTCGAGTGACCGCAGCTGCTTAGTTTGGGCTTTTGGCGCAATCGCTGGAATTGGAACAACGACCGGAACAACCACAGCAGCAGGCGCTGAAACGGCAACGGGGGCCGATGCCTGCCCACTTGCCAGCGCGCTAATCCTGCGCACCAAGTCCGCAGTCGGCGTGACCTCGCCTTCCCCACCGGCCTGGTGCCTAGCCAGCAGGCTTCGGGATGCATCTGCTGACTCCAGAAGTACATCCACCATCGCCGAATTTGGTTGCAGCTCATGGCGGCGTAGTTTGTCTAAAAGCGACTCCATTTGATGGGTCAATTCAGCAACATCAGCAAATCCAAACGTCGCAGCCCCCCCTTTAACTGAATGGGCGCACCGGAAAATGCCATTCAGCGCCTCATCATCAGCCGTTTCCAAATTCAGATTGAGCAGCATTTGCTCCATCAAATCCAGATTCTCACCGGCTTCTTCAAAGAAGATCTGATAAAACTGGGTTAGATCGAAGTCCCCATTCCCGCCACTGTCCTGATGCGTCTCCGACATACCAAACTCCTATTTTGTATGGGTTAGTTCGCTGCAAATTCGCTCAGCGAATCACTTTCTTGATGACATCCAGCAGTCGCGCAGGGTCAAATGGCTTCACAAGCCATCCCGTAGCTCCAGCGGCGCGGCCAGCCTGCTTCATCAGGTCACTTGATTCCGTTGTCAGCATCAAAATCGGAACCGTCTTGAATTGCGGGTGGTCACGCAGTTTTCGCGTCAGTCCCAGACCATCCAATCGGGGCATATTTTGATCCGTCAGCACCAAGTCAAATGACTGCGACTGGGCTTTCTCATAGGCATCCTGCCCATCAACTGCTTCAACAACCTGATATCCCGCGCCGGTTAGAGTGAATGACACCATCTTGCGCATGGATGGTGAATCGTCGACGGCGAGAATTACAGACATTTGAAGCTCCGACTATTTCAATATTTTGGTAAGTGAATTAAACACTCAGAAAAGCTCTATTGAGCCCGCGTCCATCTCATCTTGTGTCACCGGATTAGGTCGCTCCGGCACCTCCTCGACAAATGGAACGGCCTCACCGTCCTCCGTGCCCATAGACTCCGATGCCAAACGGTAAGCGCAACCTTGCAAAATCTTCGAGGTATGAACGATTAGTTGAGAAGCCATATCCTGAAATTGCAGTTCTGTCACCGCAGCTCGCAAGGTGCTGCGAACATCGTCGAGCTCCTTGGAGTTCATCAGGGCAGGCGTGGCCAAGTTCGCACTCGCACTAGTAAACCGCTCCATCAGATTTTCCATTGTGTGCGCCAACAAGCCATCGAGTCTGGTCAAGTCATGCACTACCACCAACAATGAGTCCTGAACTTCCGCTACCAGCATGACCGGCATTTGCACGGCTGGGACAGTTGGTGTGGTCAAGGATTGCTGCATCGTTATATGTCCTGGAAACGCCTTTCCGGGGCGGCCTCGTCAGTTTCGTAACACCTAAGTATTACATGATAATAGGTTAGCAGGAATCCCCAATTTTGGGGAACTTTTGAAATACAGGCCCCCAGTCGCACCTACCAACTTGCAGGCAAGTGCATTTCTCATCACGCCACAATCTGACCCATAATTGATGTAGAACATGGATGCCACTACTTCATACGAGCCAGTAAACATTCTTCACTTGGAAGACTCAGCTGCAGATCACCGCATGGTGTGCCGGGCTCTGGACCGATCAGGTCTTGCGTACTCCATTGCACGTGTTGAGACCCTTAAAGAGTTCACCGAAGCGGTGACTTCAGGGTCTATCAGCGTAATTCTGGCGGACTACCGACTTCCCGGTTTCACGGCAATAGACGCATGGACTGAACTTAAGAACTTCGGCGCTCATCCGCCGTTCATTTTGCTGTCGGGTGCTATTGGAGAGTCTGCGGCGGTGTCAGCCATCCATTTGGGTATCAGTGACTACTTGCACAAAGACGACCTTGCTCGATTACAGCGAGTCATTTTGCGAGCGCTTGAACTGCACAACGCTCGATTGGCAAGTGAGGTCGCGGCGCGGGAACTAGCTGCATCAGAAAAGAGGCTGTCAGAATTTGCAGGGCATCTACAGGCCGCCATAGAACGAGAGCGGGCCTCCATCGCCCGCGAAATTCACGACGACATTGGAGGCTCGCTGGCTGCGGCAAAGCTCGATCTGGCTTGGCTATCCAGGCATACGGACCAACCGGAATCACAAGCCCACATTCAAGCTGCTACTGAGACGCTGCAACACGCCCTTGGCGCGAGCCAAAGAATTATGATGAATTTGCGTCCATCCATACTCGACCAGGGGCTTGTTGCGGCAGTTCAGTGGTTGGCAGTTAGCTTTGAAAGACGAACAGGAATCAAAACGAAGCTGCGAACCAGCAGCGAGAGTTTGTGTCCGCCTATTGCCGTCCAGTTGGCCGCCTATAGAACCGCGCAGGAGGCTCTTACAAATGCATCCAAATACTCCAAGTGCAATCTGGTGCAAATCGATATTTCAGACGCCGAAGATTTCCTAACTTTGGAAATTAGCGACGACGGAATTGGAATTTCAGAGCAAGACCTGGCCAAGGCTGAATCTTTTGGCATTCGGGGGATGCATGAACGCGCGCGAACCATTGGCGGCTGGCTTGACATCAGCACACGCCAAGGACAGGGAACCTCGATCATTCTTTCTGTTCCACTGGTTGAAGAAATCAAACATTCGCAAAAGGGACAGTTAACGTGATACGCGTCGTACTTTGCGACGACCATGCCATGGTACGTCGCGGCATCAGGGATACACTCACCGATGCGTCTGACATCGAAGTAATTGGAGAGGCTGGAAGCTACTCCGAGGTGCGGGAGGTCCTGCGAAATACTCATTGCGATGTACTGCTGCTCGATCTGAACTTGCCAGGGCGCGGAGGCCTTGAGGTGCTCGCAAGCCTTCGAGAGCAACAGTCTGAAATCAAAGTTTTGATTGTTTCGATGTTTGCAGAAGACCAGTATGCATTGCGGTGCTTGCGTGCCGGCGCGGATGGCTACTTAAACAAGGCAGGCGACCCTGCAGATTTGATCCCGGCTGTGCGCGCTTTGGCAAGCGGGCGCAAGTATGTGACCCCGGAAATATCACAAATGCTGATCGCCAACCTCGCTGCACCCAGTGCCGAGTCACTGCACTCCACTCTATCCGAGCGCGAACTGCAAACCCTGCTGAAGATCGCATCAGGCAAACGCCTCTCTGACATTGCCGAGGACTTGATGCTCAGCCCAAAAACCGTCAGTGTCTATCGTGCCCGTTTGCTGGAGAAATTAAAACTATCTAACAATGCAGAGTTGACTGTGTACGCAATCAGAAACAACCTGGTTTGATTGACCCGCATTAGGTACCAGAAAAAATACCGATCGATCGCTCCATCAGAGCCATAAATGGCTGGTCCAGCATCGGCAAAGTGACAGCGATGCAGATCAACCCAACAACCAGGGTAATCGGAAAGCCTACGGCAAAAATATTGATTTGTGGCGCGACCCTGGAAACGATACCTAACGCCAAATTCACAAACATCAGCATTCCGACCATTGGAAGTGCTATCCACAAAGCACTGGCAAACAAGTCTGCACCCAGCTTATGAAGTTTCATTTGCGCGAGGGAATCCAAAAATCCCCTGTCAACCGGGAACGCCTTGAAGCTTTGAATGATGGCCAAGAGCACCATGATGTGCCCGTTCATCACCAGAAAAAGCAGAGACGTCATTTGACCAAAGAATCGAGCCACTGCACTCGACTGCGCGCCAATACTCGGGTCAAAAAAAGCTGCAAAATTCAGCCCCATTTGAAACCCGACCACTTCACCTGCGAGTTCCATGGCAGCGAAAACTACCCTCACCGCGAATCCAATGGCCAAGCCGATACCGATCTGCTGAAATACAACCGCCAAAACCTGCGGATCATCAAATCCAATGACCGGCATATCAGAAAAGCTGGCCTGTGCCGCCAAGGCAACAAAAAACGCCAAGGCAATTTTGGCTCTTATGGGAATCGCGCGCGATGAAAACACCGGTGCTGCCGTGAACAGCGCCAACACACGAAGGAATGGCCAAAAAATTGGCGATATCCAGGCAGCAAGTTGGGCTTCGGTGATCGTGATCACTGCAACTATTGACCTACGCCACAAATCCGGGAATCGCCTCAATGGTGCGACGAATGTACTCCACCAACATCGTCAACATCCAGGGCCCAGCGATGGCAAAAACCGCAATAACGGCAATCAACTTGGGAACAAAAGCGAGTGTTGCCTCATGAATTTGAGTGACTGCTTGAAACAAACTCACCAACAAGCCGACAACAAGCGCCACCCCTAAAACTGGCGAAGAAACCATCAGCAGCATCAACAACGCTTCTTGCCCGATCGTCAGAACTGTCTGTGCGTTCATGGCACTGGTATCCCCTCAAACAACAAAACTGGTCGCAAGCGACCCCACAAGCAAATTCCAGCCGTCGGCCAAAACGAAGAGCATCAGCTTAAAGGGCAAGGCCACCAAGACCGGGGACAACATCATCATCCCCAAGGACATCAACACACTCGCGACAACAATATCGATCACCAGGAATGGGATAAAAATCATGAAGCCGATTTGAAACGCAGACTTCAGTTCGCTGATAACAAATGCCGGCACTAAAACACGAATCGGTGCCGTATCGGCCTTTACATCAGGATCGAGCTTGGCCAGTTTGGCAAACAACGAAAAATCAGATTGGCGGGTTTGCTTCACCATAAAACTCCGAACGGGAACCTCGGCCTTCTCCAAGGCCAGTTCGAACGTCATACCGTTCTTGGTGTAGGGCACGTAGGCGTCGGCATAAACCCGGTCCAGAGTCGGCCCCATGACAAAAAAAGTCAAGAAAAGTGACAGTCCCACAATAACTTGATTCGGGGGCGACGACTGGGTGCCCAGTGCCTGGCGCAGAAGTGAAAGCACGATCACGATACGCGTAAACCCGGTCATCATCAGCAAAACTGCAGGCAAGAACGACAGCGCGGTAAAAAACAGCAAGGTCTGAACGGGGACAGAGAAGCTTTGCCCCGTTGCGCCGGTTCCCACCAGCAAAGGCAGTTGCCCCGCTGCTTGTGCCATCACAGCATTGTGTGATGCGAAAGCAAGAAAACCCAGCAACAACTTGCAAAAGAAACCGACTCGCTGTGTCAACGTGCAGTTCAATTCAAATCCTTTGCCACCAAGGGAGCTTCTTCCGTTTGCAAATCATCATGTGGGCTCGACGTGATGCTCATGCAGTGCAGGCAAGAAATACCCTGCGCGGTGACGCCAAGCGTCAACCACACTCGCTGTCCGTCTGGCCCCACTTCCACCGTTACCACCCGTTGATGCGGGCCTACCGCCAAAGCCGACACAAACTTGGCTTGTCCACCACCTTGGCCAACTGCCCCAGCGGTACGCTGCTTGATCCATTTGAGCCCAAATGGCAAACATCCGAGCAGCAACAAAAAGATGCCCACCGGGACCAGCGACTCCGTCATGTCAGACCATCACCCTTTGCTAACCCGACGCAGACGCTCTGACGGTGTAACCACGTCCGTCAGACGGATACCAAATTTGTCGTTGACCACAACCACTTCACCCTGTGCGATCAAATACCCGTTCACAAGCACATCCATGGGCTCTCCTGCCAGCGCATCCAATTCAACAACGGACCCCTGCCCCAACTGCAGAATGTGCTTGATTGGAACTTTGGTCCGACCCAACTCAACCGAGAGCTGGACAGGAATGTCAAGAACCATATTGATGTCATGGATCGGCGCGTCCCCTCCAGGCGGCAGGGACGAAAACGGTTTGGGCGATTCACCCGCAAGAACTCCGCCGTGCGCATCACCCCCCGGTTCCGTTGCCTTTTGCTCCAGCAAGGCCTCAGCCCAGTCAGCCATGCCATCGTCAGCGGCTGCCTCGTCAGGTTTGTCTTCAGATGCCATTTCTTTCTCCCAACCAGTTTTGGTCATTGCCACGAAGGGCTTTGTCTATACGAATGGCGTACTTGGCATTATGCGTGCCGTACTGGCACTCAAAAATGGGAACACCATCCACGGTGGCCTGAATTGTGGGCTCACGGTCGAGCTCAATGAAGTCGCCCTTCTTCATCTTCAGCAATTGTTCAACTGTGGCATCAGCCCGCGCCAACTCGGCAACCAGGGTAATTTCCGCAGCCTGGATCTCGCGCGTCAACACATTGACCCACCTCCGGTCGACCTCAATGGAGTCACCTTGCGTTGACGAGTACAGAACATCCCGAATCGGCTCCAGCGTCGAGTACGGAAAGCAAAAATGAATCGCCCCAGTGATATCACCAATTTCCAGCTGAAACGAGGTCGAAATAACGATCTCACTGGGTGTCGCAATATTCGCAAACTGAGGCTGCATCTCAGATCGCTGGTATTCCAGCTCAAGCGGGTAAATTCCCTTCCAGGCTTTTTTATACTCCACAGTGATCACGTCAACCAGGCGATTGATGACGCGCTGCTCGGTGGCAGAAAAGTCGCGGCCCTCAATCCGGGTTTGAAATTTGCCGATGCCGCCGTACAGCGTATCGATGACACCAAACACCAACGCCGGTTCGCACACGATCAGGCCGCTACCCCGCAACGGTCTGATTGCCACGATGTTGAAATTGGTCGGCACTGCCAGTTCACGCAGAAAAGCGCTGTAACGCTGAACCGTAACCGGCCCAACCGATATCTCGGGACTGCGCCGAATAAAGTTGAACAGGCCGACCCGCAAGTTACGGGTAAACCGCTCATTGACGATTTCCATCGTGGGCATGCGCCCACGGACAATTCTTTCCTGGCTGGAGATGTTGTAAGCACGAACTTCCCCATGTTCGGCAGCCTCTTCTACGGTCTTCTGGCTTTCACCGGTGACCCCTTCAAGAAGGGCGTCTACCTCTTCTTGTGAAAGAAACGACTCACTCATGCTCTGCAACCTGTAAATGCGTCATTGAACAATGAAGCTTGAAAACAGAACCCCAACCACCGGCAGATCCCCATGACCCGATTTGGCATCGCTTTTTTTCTTTTTGACCGGTGCACTGCCCTCACCATGTCCGTCGGCCTCTCCGCCACCAAACGGCAACGAGGCCTCCCGTAATATATCTTTTGCCAACTTCTGCTTGCCCTCCTGGGTCAGCAACTCCTCGGCTGTGCGCTGCGAAATCAGCATCAATACGCCACTTCTGATGGTGGGCAAAAACGCTTTGACCGTGTCGACAGCATGCGCATCCAAAACCTCAAAAGTAATGCCGACCTGAGCCACTCGCTCGCCACCTGGGTCAGAAAGGTTAACCACCATGTTGTCGAGCGGCAAATAGGCCGGTGCCGTCTTTGGTCCGGCATGCGAAGCAGCCTTGGCTGGCGCAGCATCCTCGCCATCCTCCGCGGCCGCAGCGCGTTGCTTGCTAATGTAGAAAAACGCACCCCCACCGCCCAGCGCCAGGACCAATACGGCCACCAAGCCGATCATCAACATCTTCTTGCTCTTGGCAGGCTTCGCAGCTTCACCGGCTTCGCCGGCCTCAGGTTTCGCAGACACATTCACTCCTTGGATAGGAAAAACTATTCTCTTCGGCTACTGCATCGATTTTGCTACACCGCACGATCGGTACTATCTAGCACGACGAATTAACATCGATAGTGACACACTCAGCCACCTCAGACAAAAAGATCGAGCGCCCCACCGGCGACACGACCCGCCACGACCCCATTTTCAGCACGAACCGGGCTGAGGGCCGCAATGGTGGCTTGGCGGCCACCCTGTCGGGATTTCGGGTCCCGGTCGCCCGAATTCCCTGCACCTGCGGTTTCCACAGACACCCCGGTCAGGACCAGCCCTTCACGCTGCAACAACTCCTTCAAGTGGGTACTGGCATTCTCCAGTGCAGCTCTGGCTTGCAGTTCGTCCGTTCGAAATGCAACCTGCGCTTCATTGCCATGCATCCGAATGCTAACCTCTACGGGATCCAAGCCAATGCCATCCAACCGCATCTCGGCATTCTGCACGTCGTTGGATATCCAGTAGGCGACCTTTTCTGCAACGTACACATCCGGCGACATCTGCAACTCGGGAGTGTACTGAACCGCCGTAGTGGCTGTTGTCGGCATAAACGATTGGCTGAACGCGGAAACCTCGGACACGTTTGATCGAAAAACAGAGCGCTCCCGTGACTGCTCTTCACGCCTCATCGGCATCATGGTACTGGCTGCCGCCAGGGTCACGGCAACCGGGACGGTGGCTTGATCGGCTAATTTCACAGCGAACGGCAGCGAGCGGCTTTCAGGCTGGGCCGCCGACTGTGCCGATGCCATCAGCACGTCCCCCGCCAGCGCCTGCTTGCCTGCATAGTCCCGCTGCAACTTGCCAGACTTTCCAATCGTTTCGACCGGAGCGTCGAATGTAAAGCTGGTCAGTGCTGCCGAGCCCTGCAAATCAACCACCGGTTGTGGTGGCTTCGCGCCCGGCATTGGCAACGGCGCAACTGCTGGCCCTGGTTTTTGACTTTCAGACTGGCTGCTTTGACCCGCTGCGGCCAACCATTGAGAGACTTGCGACACCAACGCCGCAGCGTCCATGGGAGCAGACGTTGCCACCACCGCGGCATCCGGCACTGGCACTGGCAACGCTACCGCCGCCAATGCCTCCAAAGGATCCTTTGGCACAATTTTGCCATCGCCAAATACATTCGCATCTGCATCAGCCAGTCCCAAGGGGTTCAACCCTTCACCGGCCGGACGGGCGGACGATTCATCTGCCGGGACCAGGTCCTTTACCAGCGGATCAAACCCCTTGGCCGTCGGAGATGTTGAAACCGGCACTGGATCGGCACTGGATTTGACGTCGACCACGTCAACCGCAGGCTGAGCAACCTTCTCCGATGAATCCAAAGAAGCCAGAACGGCGCCAAAACCGCCCCCAACTCCGTCCGCCGCGGTTGATTTGCTTTTCTGATTCCGGTTGTCCGCCGCCGCCGGTCGAACTCCATTTGGCTTAGGTCCTGCTTCAATAGTCATGTCTTTCTCCACTCATTGGCGTCGCCCTGTTGCGGGCGTGCTGCATCGCTGCAAATTCATCCGTCTGGCGCTGCTCCCGCACCTGCTGCACCCGCAACAAGGCCGCTTTGCGAGTCTTCAAAATCTGATTCAGCCCTGACAGGCGAAATTCCGCCTGCAATAAATTCCGCTTGGCCTGCTCGAGTTGTTGAACCACCCCTGAGATGACCCCGGTCTGCATGACGATAGCCTGCTGCAGACGATCCATAAACTGGTATTGATGCCGAATAATTTGTGCAGAGATTTCCCGAGCGGCGGAGCTAATCCAGCGCGCATCAGTGTCTGCCGCATAGCCCTCCAACTGCCCCAGTTGCTGGTGCGCGAACTGTAGATTACGTTCAACCCTGGCCACAACCTGTGCCAATTCGTCACGGTGAATCGTCGCGTGCTCGATAGCCAGCAGAACACTTCTCAATTGAGACATAGCGGATCCTTTGTGCGGCACTGGGTCATGCCACACCTGCATTCAGTTCGGTGGCGGCCACCATTTCGTACAGCACAGATTCCATGGGGGCCGACTCAAGCATGTCCTGCTGCAAGAACCGACTCATACCATCATGCAACGCAATCGCCTCATCCAGTGCCCTGTCCGACCCTTGGGCGTACGCACCAATCTGCACCAGATCGCGACCGCGCTCGTACTTCGAATACACCGCCCGAAATCGCCGTGCCAGTTCAAAGTGTTCGCGTGAAACCACGTTGTGCATGACCCGTGAGGCCGACTGCTCCACATCGATTGCCGGATAGTGACCCGACTCCGCCAGAGTGCGTGACAGGACAATATGTCCGTCCAGAATGGCCCGCGCCGCATCGGCAATCGGATCCTGCTGGTCGTCACCCTCGGTCAGTACGGTGTAAAACGCGGTAATGGAGCCAACGCCGTTCAGCCCGTTTCCGCTGCGCTCCACCAACTGAGGTAGTTTCGCAAAGCAAGATGGCGGATAGCCCTTGGTTGCCGGGGGCTCACCAATGGCCAAGGCAATTTCCCGCTGCGCCATGGCGTAGCGGGTGAGCGAATCCATGAGCAACAACACATGTTTTCCTTGATCCCGAAAGCTCTCCGCAATGGCCGTTGCATACGACGCGCCTTGCAAGCGCAAGAGCGGAGGCGAATCCGCCGGCGCAGCGACCACCACAGAGCGCGCCCTCCCGTCGGCACCCAAAATATCCTCAATAAACTCTTTCACCTCACGGCCGCGTTCGCCAATCAGGCCCACCACGATGACATCCGCCTCGGTGTAGCGTGCCATCATGCCCAGCAATACGCTTTTACCCACGCCAGAGCCCGCAAACAAACCAATGCGCTGGCCACGCCCCACCGTAAGCAGTGCGTTGATAGCCCGCACCCCCGTATCAAGAGGCTGGCGAACCGGCGCCCGGTCCATCGCATTGATCGGTTTACGGTCCAGCGGTCGGGAAACAATATCTGCGATAGGGCCCATGCGGTCCATGGGTTGGCCCTGTGCATCCACCACACGACCCAACAAGCCGTCGCCGAGTGGCAAACGCAGCAAACCCGCATCGCCCTGCGCAGCAAACGCAGCAGACTCACCCAGCCGAGGCACCGGCACATAGGCTGCCGCAGGTGCAACCCCAGCGCCGCTCGACAGGCCGTGAACATCGCCCGCCGGCATTAAAAACGCCCGGTCCCCCGCAAAGCCCACCACCTCGGCCAGCACGGGTGGCCGCGCCTTCATTGTCACGACACACTGGGATCCCACTGGCACCCGAATGCCACTGGCCTCCAGCACCAAACCGGTCAGACGTGTCAGCGTGCCCCGCACTTCGAGCGTGCTGTCGTATTCCACGCTTTTACGGGCGCCAGTCAAATAATCTGCCCACTTGCTGCTTACATCAGTCTGCATCATTTGAAACCTCCCACGCCGATTCCAAACCCAGCTTGGCCACTGCGCGGCCCCAACGCTTTTCAATAGTGCCGTCCACCACCGTCCCAGCCGACTCAACCAGGCAGCCGCCCCGGGTCACTGATGCGTCAGACAACAACGACAGCGCCAACCCGGAAAACTCCTGCTTCACCACGTCCTGGAGCACATCCAAATCGACCGGATTAAGGCGCACAAACGCCGCTTTGCTATCGATAGCCAGCACGCTCAGCGCTTCCCGAATCACCGGCTGCAATGCATTGGGATTGACCGACAACTCATGGCGCAAAACCTGGCGAGCCAGCTCACAAGCCAGTTCCAGAACCCCCTTGGCCATGACCTGCTGTGATTGCGCAATCTGTTCATTGGTGGACTCGAAAAGCTGCCCGAACTGCCGAGCGGCGTCTTGGCCCTGCGTCTCAATGTATTCGGCAATCAGTCGCTGCCCCTCCAGCGTGGCCTGGGCGTGCCCCTGCGCGTAGCCATCGGAAAAGCCCAGTTGACGTGCCTCGTTCTCGCGCGAGTGCTCCTCGGCCATTTCGCGAGCCTTGACCTTGGCAGCGAACCGTACCGAAGCTTGGTCGACAGCGCCAAAGTCCCACCCTGCCACAGTGCCGAGCTCTTCTCCGGGAATGAAACGACTTTGATTGCGTACCATCAGACCATGGCGTCGTCGCCACCTCCACCGCCGATAACAATCTGCCCCTCGTCCGCCAGACGGCGCACCGTCTTGAGCACTTCCTTCTGCTGCGCCTCCACCTCGGACAGGCGCATCGGTCCGCGTGACTCCAAGTCTTCCCGCAGTGTCGCTGCCGCACGCGACGACATATTGGCAAGGATTTTTTCCTTCAGTTCGGGCTGTGCCCCCTTCAGAGCCACGATCAGCACATCCGAAGACACTTCCTTCAGCACCATCTGAATTGCCTTGTCGTCTAGCTTGATCACATCGTCGAACACAAACATCTTGTCCATGATCTTCTGGGCCAGGTCCGCATCGTGGTTGCGAATCGATTCAATGACCGTACCCTCAATCGCTGTGCCCATCAAATTGATCATTTCGGCCGCAGTCTTGACGCCACCCATTGACGACTTGCGAATCTTGTCGCCACCGGCCAACACCTTGAACAGCACCTCGTTCAGGTCTTTCAGCGCCGTCGGCTGAATGCCTTCCATGGTGGCCACCCGCAGCACCACCTCGTTACGCTGGCGCTCAGTCAGGTTCTTCAGGACGTCTGCTGCCTGGTCGTAGTCCAGGTGAACCAAAATAGCCGCCACGATTTGGGGGTGCTCGTTGCGCAGCAACTCGGCCACCGACAACGGGTCCATCCACTTCAGGCTCTCGATCCCAGAGACGTCACCGCCCTGCAAAATCCGGTCAATCAGGAGGGCTGCCTTGTCATCCCCCAGTGCCAACTTCAATACCGAACGGACATAGTCACCCGAATTCGACACCAGCAAACTCTGCGATGCCGCAACACCGGTAAATTTACCCACCACCTCATCCACGCGCTCACGGGTGATCTGCGTCGTTTTGGCAATGGCCTCGCCCAGCTTCTGCACCTCTTTGGGAGACAGGTGCTTGAACACTTCTGATGCTTCTGCCTCGCCCAGAGACATCATCAGAATGGCAGCGTCTTGTAAACCGTCGTCTTGTTGTGACATGGTGCTATTTTGCGTCGACTATCAGGCCGGAGCCTCGCCGTTCATCCACGTTTTGATAATGTTGGCCACCGCCGCAGGGTTGTCACGCGTCAATTTGCGCGCATCTTCCAGCTGCAATTCGCCAGCTGACACCTGCGCCGGGTCTGCGCCCACACCCGGCGCGGTCAGCTTGGGCCGCTCGGGCATTTCAGACTCCATGGCGTCCAGTTGGTTGACCCGCACATTGCTAACTGCTGTGCTGGCCACCGTTGGCTGCGCCAGTGCTTTCAAAGCCGGCCGCAAAACACCCAACAACACCAGCGCCCCGAACAGCAGGGTGCCGACTGGCCAGGCAAAGCTGCGCGCGATGTCGATCACTTCGGGCTGGCGCCACAGCGGCACGTCGATCACCTCCACTTTTTCAGGCGCAAACGCCGCATTCATCAAGTTAACCGAGTCACCCCGATCTTTGTTGAAGCCAACGGTCTCGCGCAC
>JAIPDC010000055.1 GCA_021737865.1 Rhodoferax sp. | reverse complement strand
AGCACCCGGCGAATGGCACTGCAATGGTCCTTGACGTACAACCAGTCGCGGATTTGCTGGCCGTCGCCATAGACCGGCAAGGTCTTGCCGGCCAGCGCATTCACTATCACCAACGGAATCAGTTTTTCCGGAAAATGGTAGGGGCCGTAGTTATTCGAGCAATTGGTGGTCAGCACCGGCAGGCCGTAGGTGTGGTGCCACGCGCGCACCAAGTGGTCGCTGGCAGCCTTGCTGGCGCTGTAGGGGCTATTGGGCTCATAGGTGTGCGATTCGGTGAATGCAGGGTCGCCCTTTGACAGCGAGCCGTACACCTCGTCCGTCGATACGTGCAAAAACCGGAAGTCTGTCTTTGCCGCCGCCGGCAACGCACCCCAGAAGCCGCGCACCGATTCGAGCAACTGATAGGTGCCGACAATGTTGTTCTGTATGAACTCGCCCGGCCCATGGATCGAGCGGTCCACATGGGATTCGGCAGCAAAGTTCACCACCGCGCGCGGCTGGTGCCGGGCCAGCAGTTCTGGCACCAGCGCAGCGTCGCCGATGTCACCCTTCACAAAGACGTGCCGGGGGTCATCTTTCAGACTGTCCAGGTTCTGCAAATTGCCGGCATAACTCAGCTTGTCCAGGTTGACCACCGTCTCTTGTGACTGGGCAAGCCAGTCCAGCACGAAGTTGGAACCAATAAATCCGGCGCCGCCGGTCACAAGAATGGTCATGAAGTGTTCTGCCCCTGAAATCGAAGTCAAGATGATACCTGCCTGCAATTTTCGCAGACAATGCCGCCACTCCTTCACACGCCATGCCGAACCCGTTGAATCAACCCGTTGCCCAGAACCAGACCCCCGGACTATTCTGGTGGATCCTCGGCGGATCGGTGGTGCTGGCGCTGCTGCCAACCATCTGGACAGCTTTGGATTTAGCTGCGGCTGCGCTGTTTCTGGGGCCCGCCGCCCCCATTGCCGCGGCAAAATGGTGGTGGTGGGTCGAGTGGATCAACCTGTACATACCGGCGGCCTTTCGCACGGTGGTCATCCTTGCGTTGCTGGGCTGGCTGCTGGTCGGCCTGGGCGCGCGGGGCAAGAGCTGGCGCCTGACGCTGGCCCTTGTGGTGCTGGGGGGTGCTCTGGGGCCCGGTTTGCTGGTCAACAACGGCTTCAAGGACAACTGGCAGCGTGCCCGCCCCTATCAGGTGCAGCCATTTGGGGGCACGCAACAATTTACGCGTGCGGCCGTCATGACGGACCAATGCAACAACAACTGCTCGTTTGTCAGCGGGCACGTCGCTTGTGGATTTTTTCTGGCGTCGTTGATGCTGGTGCACCGTCGGCGCCGCTACCTATGGGGTGCCATCGGCGTCACGTCAGGTCTTGTGATTGGCTTTGCCCGCATGGCAGACGGCGCGCACTGGCTCAGCGATGTGCTGTGGGCCAGCCCGATTACGCTGGTGTGCAGCTGGTGCATCTGGAAAATTTTGCTGCGCATCTATCCTGCCAGACAGAGCCCCGGCGGCTAACTCAGGCCGCTGAGCACGGTTGGGTGGTGCAGCCTCAGCCGCAGCTCCATCTTCATTCGGGTGTTGTCCATGCGCCGGGACTCGCTCATAAAGCTCAGCAGCATCAGCGGCAGCTGCTCATTTGCGCCGGCGCGGGCGATGCGCGGGGGACGTGGCAGGCCATACAGGTCCGCCGCCAGATCAAAATAGTCGCCCATTTTCATGCTGGTGTCATCGTTGACGTTGTAGACCCGCTGCGGCGCACCGCGCCACAGTGCCAGACAGCACGCCAGGGCCAGATCATCGGCATGGATGTGATTCGTAAAAACATCATCTTGCGGCTGCAGCACCGGCGTTGCCTTCAACAAACGGGCCCGAGGCGTGCCACCCTCGCGGTCCTGCGCGTAGATGCCGGGAATACGCAGAATGTTGACACGCACTGCGGCTGAACGCCCAAAAAATCGTATGCGCGACTCGGCATCAACCCGCCGCTGCGCCCGTGGCGTATGTGCATTCATAACGCGCGTCTCGGTGACCCACTCGCCGCCACAGTCACCATAGACACCACTGGTTGAACCGTACACAACACAAGCGGGCTTTTGCCGCAGACGCAATGCCCGCAGCAGCGCGTGGGTGCGCGAGTCCACCCATCCCTCTGCAGGTGGCGGCGCGAGGTGAACGACACGGGTTGCAATACCGGCAAGCCGCATCAAGGAAGTGCCCTTGTCCAAGTTGCCAGACAGGGGCGTAATCCCCTTGGAGCGCAACTCGGCCAGTCGACCGGAATCCGAGGTCAGCGCCAGCAAGCGAACACGGTTGCGCAATTGCGCCGCCACGCGCAGACCCACATCACCACAACCGATGATCAAAACACGCTCCTTGCGAAAACGTGCAGGCAGGGATCCAAGGGGGGTCTGGTTTGAAGGCAAAATCGTGGCTTGGTTCAATTACAAGAGTTCCGAGGATACCCACAAGATGACGTCAAGCGAAACAGCCAGCACACTATTTTCAGTTCTGGTGCAGCCCAGCGGGCGCACCTTCAACGTGAGCCCCGGCGAAACTGTGCTGGCCGCAGGCATTCGCCAGGGCATTGGCCTGCCCTATGGCTGCAAAGACGGCGCCTGCGGGTCCTGCAAATGCAAGATGCTATCCGGGTCGGTGGTCCATGGCGCGCACCAGAGCAAGGCGCTCAGCGACGAGGAAGAAGCCGCCGGTCTGGTCCTGACCTGCTGCGCAGTGCCCCAGATCAACCTGGTACTGGAATCACGGCAAGTAACAGAGATTGGCGCCATGCCCATCAAAAAAATGCCAACACGGGTGGCATCGATGGTCCAAAAGACGCCGGACGTCATGATCCTGCAGCTGCAATTGCCTGCCACCGACACCTTTGATTACCGCGCCGGGCAATACATCGAATTCATATTGCGAGACGGGTCGCGGCGCAGCTACTCGATGGCCAATGCCGCGCACTTGGGACCCCATATTGAATTGCACGTACGGCACATGCCAGGCGGGAAATTCACCGACCACGTATTTGGCGCCATGAAGGAAAAAGAAATTCTGCGGGCCGAAGGTCCCTATGGTTCGTTTTTCCTTCGCGAAGACTGCGGTAAACCCATCATCCTTCTGGCCTCAGGCACAGGCTTTGCCCCCATCAAGGCGCTGATCGAACATCTGCAGCACAAGGGCATAAAGCGTCCGGTCACCCTGTATTGGGGTGCCCGTCGTCCAGGGGATTTGTATATGAATGACTGGGTTCAGGAGCAGCGCAAAAAGCTGCCCCACCTGAACTATGTTCCGGTGGTGTCCGATGCCACGGCAGAAGACGCCTGGACCGGGCGCACCGGCTTTGTCCACCGCGCAGTGCTCCAGGACTTTCCCGACCTCAGCAGCCATCAGGTCTACGCCTGCGGTGCACCGATCGTGATTGAATCCGCCAAAACGGAATTCAGCGAACTGGCCCGCCTTCCACCCGACGAGTTCTTCGCCGACTCCTTTACCTCAGAAGCCGACAAGGCACACTGAACGCCTACTCACCCAGGTAGGCGGCCCGCACACGCGGGTCATTGAGCATTTTCGCCGCGTCACCGGACATGGTGACGATGCCCGACTCCATCACATAGCCGCGGTTGGCAATGGCCAATGCCCGGCTGGCGTTTTGCTCGACCAGCAGCACCGTGACACCCTGCGCATAGACGTCACGCACGACTTCAAAAATCTTGTCAACCATGATGGGGGACAACCCCATCGACGGCTCGTCGAGTAACAGGACCTTGGGACGGCTCATCAACGCCCGCCCCATGGCCAGCATTTGCTGCTCACCACCGGACATCGTGCCTGCCAACTGGTCTTTGCGCTCACGCAGACGCGGGAAAATGTTAAACATTTTTTCCATGTCATCCGCAATGCCATCCTTGTCGTCACGGATATAAGCACCCATTTGCAGATTTTCAATGATGGTCATGCGGGTGAACACGCCACGGCCTTCAGGCACCATGGCCAGCCCCTGCTTGACCAGATCCCATGGTCCCTGACCCCGAATGCTCTTGCCCATGTACTCGATGTCGCCCGCATTGATGGGCAACGTGCCGGTAATCGCCTTCATGGTGGTGGTTTTGCCAGCACCGTTGGAGCCGATCAGGGACACCAGTTCGCCTTCGTGCACCTCAAAATCAACGCCCTTGACGGCCTGGATTCCCCCGTAGGAAACCTTTAAACCTGTCACCTTGAGCAAAGTCTGTTTTGTCATTGTCTTGTTCTCCTGAAGCCGCCTAGTGGCCGCTGGTGCCCAGATACGCTTCAATCACTTTTTCATTGCGCTGCACGTCGGCCGGAGTACCTTCGGCAATCTGCTTGCCATAGTCCAGCACCGTCACGCGGTCACACAGGCCCATGACCAGTTTGACGTCGTGTTCGATCAGCAAAATGGTTCGGTTGTCTTTGCGGATGCGGTCGATCAATTCGCGCAACATCACCTTTTCGGTGGCGTTCATTCCAGCCGCCGGTTCATCCAGCGCAATCAACTGCGGATCGGTGGCCAATGCACGCGCAATCTCCAGTCGGCGCTGGTCACCATAGCTCAGCGTGCGGGCTTTGTAGTCGGCAAACTTGCCGATACCCACATAGTCCAGCAATTCCTGCGACCGTGCGGCGATAGCAGCTTCCTCTGCCTTGAAACTGGCGGTCCGAAAAACTGCGCCGATCAAGCCGGAGTGTGTACGGATGTGGCGCCCGACCATCACATTTTCGAGCGCCGTCATCTCGGCAAACAGGCGAATATTCTGAAACGTCCGCGCAATGCCTGCCTTGGCGACCGCATGCACTGCGGTGGGCTGGTAGGTCTTGCCCGCCAACTCAAAACTGCCGCTGTCCGGTGTGTAGAGCCCGGTCAACACGTTGAAGAAAGTAGTTTTTCCGGCACCGTTTGGCCCGATCAAACCATAGACCTGCCCGCGCTTGATGTTGATGCCAACATCGCTCAGGGCCTGCAGGCCGCCAAATCGTTTCGAAACGCCGGAGACGTTGAGTACTGTGTCTGTCATATTGGCTCCGTTCAGCTCTTCACGTTTTGCAAGGACTTGCCGTGCTCCGGCGAAGGCCACAAGCCCCGCGGACGCAGCAGCATGACGCTGATCATGGCCAATGCAATCAACAGCTGACGCAGGATGGACGCATCCAGGCGTCCGCCGGTCATATCCTGCAACGGGCCTGCAATGTAACGCAACACCTCAGGCAGAGCCGACAGCAAAACCGCGCCCAGAATGACACCCGGCAAATGCCCCACACCGCCGAGCACCACCATGGCCACAATCATCACGGACTCCATCAGGCTGAATGACTCAGGGGAAATAAAACCCTGGAACGCCGCGAACATGGCCCCTGAGACACCACCAAACGTTGCGCCCATACCGAAGGCCAGCAGCTTCAGGTTGCGGGTGTTGATGCCCATCGCCTTGGCCGCGATTTCGTCCTCGCGAATCGCCATCCAGGCGCGCCCGACACGGGACAACTCCAACCGGTGGCAAATGATGACGCTGACCACGACCAGAGCCAAAAACAGGTAGTAGTACAAGGACACCGAAGCCAGCTCAATGCCACCCACAACCACTTTCTTGCCGAGATCCAGTCCGAAGAAGTGCAACGAATCAATTTGGCTGATGCCCTTGGGACCGTTGGTGATATTGATGGGCTGATCCAGGTTGTTCAGAAAAACGCGAATGATTTCACCAAAGCCCAGCGTCACGATGGCCAGATAGTCACCCCGCAGCCGCAGCGTGGGCGCACCCAGCAGCACGCCAAATAGACCGGCAAGGCCCGCAGCCATCGGAATCACAATCCAGAGCGGGGTGTGCAAGCCCGTAGGAAACATTTCGGCAATTACGGGGAAGGTATCCGTGAGCTGAGGCGATGCCATCAGGCCAAACATATACGCACCAATGGCGAAAAAAGCCACGTAACCCAAATCGAGCAATCCGGCGTAGCCCACCACAATGTTCAGCCCGAGGGATAGCAGCACAAACAACAGAGCCATGTCCGCAATGCGCACCCAGGCATTGCCAAAGCTCTGCAGCAACAGAGGCAGGATCAACAGGCCAACGGCCGCAGCCAGGAAGGTGAATATTTTTTGATTTTTCATGTGACTATGCTCCTCAAGCGCGATCCGCCACCCGCTCACCCAACAAGCCCGAAGGCCGCAGCGTCAGCACAATGATCAGGACAATGAAGGCAAAAATGTCGGAGTAGTGACTGCCCAGCACGCCGCCGGTCAGTGCGCCAATGTAGCCTGCTCCGATCGACTCGATCAGGCCCAGCAAAATGGCGCCAACCACCGCACCGGCCAGATTGCCGATGCCGCCAAACACCGCCGCTGTAAACGCTTTCAAGCCCGGCAAAAAGCCCATGGCATGTTGGGCGGTGCCGTAGTTGGATGCATACATCACACCCGCGATGGCGGCCAGCACGGCACCAATAATGAAGGTAGCCGAAATGACAACGTCGGGTTTGACCCCCATCAGGCCCGCTACACGGGGGTTCTCAGCAGTGGCCCGCATGGCCCGCCCCAGCTTGGTGTAGTTCACCAGCCACATCAAGAGGGCCAGCGAGACGGCGGTAAAGCCCAGAATCATGACCTGGGTTGGAGAAATCACGGCACCACCAATTTCAATGGGCGTGTTGGATAGCAAGGTCGGATACGACTTGTAGTTGGGCTTCCAGATGATCATCGCCAGCGTCTGCAGCAAGATCGACATCCCGATAGCAGTAATCAGGGGCGCCAGCTTGGGGCTGTTGCGCAAGGGGCGGTAGGCGACCTTTTCAATCGTAAAGTTGAGCGCTGCCGCCACGATGCAGGCAATCACCAACGCAATCAGCAAGATGATGTAGCCGGGGGTGCCCGGCATGGACTCCTGCATCAGCCCGATGATGGTCCAACTGGTCAGTGCACCCACCATCATCACCTCACCGTGGGCAAAATTGATGAGGTTAATAATGCCGTACACCATGGTGTAGCCCAACGCAATGAGCGCATACATGCTGCCCAACACCAGACCATTGATGATCTGCTGCAACAAAATATCCATAAAGGTTCTCCGATTTTTTGACCGATGCCCAAACCATCCGTTGGGTCGCGCGGCACCATGACTGGACCACCCGGCAAGTGAAGCGGATTGTAGTCAAGGGCAGACCCATGGGGCCGCCGCCCGTACTTGGGTTTACCCCTAGCCGCAAACTAGCATCAGCGGAATCCACCGGAAGTTAGCCCAGCTAATAGTTAGTTAGCCCGGTTCGCATCGTTGAGTGCTTTGAGTTGCCGCATCTTTTCTGCGATCTTTATTTCGAGTCCTCGCTCCACCGGGCGGTAAAAGTCCGGCGGCGACATACCGTCGGGCAGATAACTCTCCCCTGCAGCAAAACCATCGACTTCATCGTGCGCATACCGGTAACCCTTGCCGTGGTCCAATGACTTCATTAATTGGGTGGGTGCATTGCGCAGATGCATTGGAACGGGGCGCGTGCCATCCTTCTTAACCAGCGCACGGGCTTCATTGAACGCCTTGTAAACCGCATTGGACTTGGGGGCAACCGCCAAATAAACGGCACACTGGGCCAAAGCCAACTCACCCTCCGGACTGCCCATGCGCTCGTAGACTTCGGCAGCGTCAAGCGACAGACGCAATGCCCTCGGATCGGCCAAACCCACGTCCTCGCTGGCCATCCGAATCAGGCGGCGCGCCAAATAGCGTGGGTCGGCACCGCCGTCGAGCATCCGCACCAGCCAATACAGCGCCGCATCGGGGTCCGATCCGCGCACCGACTTGTGCAACGCGCTGATGGAGTCATAAAACTGATCGCCCCCTTTGTCATAGCGGCGCATGCGCTCACCCAGAACCTTGATGAGCCACAGGTCGGTGACCTGCTCCAGGCGCTCCTGCCGAGCAGCCACAGACAGCGTCTCCACCGTGTTCAGCAGGCGTCTCGCGTCACCATCCGCATAGGCAATCAATCGATCTATTGCTATGTTTTCAATAGCTGGTAACGCACACTCCACAAGGGCTGCAGCCACAATTTGCTTCAAATCCTGCTCCGCAAGGGGTTGCAGCACATAAACCGCTGCGCGCGACAGCAGCGCCGCGTTCACCTCAAAAGACGGATTCTCGGTTGTGGCACCAATAAAAGTAAACAGGCCACTTTCGACGTGCGCCAAAAATGCATCCTGCTGGCTTTTGTTGAACCGGTGCACCTCATCGACAAACACAATCGTTCGCCGCCCGTG
This sequence comes from Rhodoferax sp., assembly GCA_021737865.1. Lineage (GTDB taxonomy): Bacteria > Pseudomonadota > Gammaproteobacteria > Burkholderiales > Burkholderiaceae_C > Allorhodoferax. The sequence goes on along the minus strand of JAIPDC010000055.1, from coordinate 10,336 downwards.
CGCCAGCGCCACCTGCGCCTGCTCCACCGCCTCCCGAATGTCCTTGACACCCCCCAGGACCGCACTGATTGAAATGAATTGCGCGTCAAACGCATCCGCCATCAGCCGGGCAATGGTGGTCTTGCCAACGCCGGGAGGCCCCCACAGAATGCAGCTGTGGGGTTGCCCGGACTCGAACGCCAGCCGCAGCGCCATACCCTCGCCGAGTACGTGTTGTTGACCGACGACCTCGCTCAGGCGCTTCGGGCGCAAGCGCTCGGCCAACGGCTGGTGAGAATGGGCGAGTGGATGTGTCACTTCATAGAAAAAGCCACCGGTCTTTCGAGTGGTGGCTTTCCAATTTTGCGGAGCGGACGGGAGATTCCGCCAAAAATGCCAAAACCCAGTGTTCATGCGGGTTTCAAGCCGATTGGCACTCCAAGGCCACTCCCAAAAATGGCTCACTCCAATGGGCAAGTGAGCCACTACTGTAGCATAGGATTCGAGTCCCGGTTTGGCATTCGTACCCGCGACCACGTCGCCCCAGGGATGGGTGTAAATGGGCGTTTTATCGGGCCTGTAGTGCCAGTTGGGGCATGTGTCCTACTGCCCCGAAATTGGGGGAAACGGGCGTTTCATGGGCTGCACGCCACGCTGTGGGTCCATGCCATTACCCTCGGAGCCGTTTACCTGAGCGTACAAATAGACGACTTCAAAACGCCCTACGATGGCTGTCGTGCGCGCCGTGCGTGCGGCATCAGGAATACGGCCAGGTCCGCCACCACGGCTTCGAAAACCGGGATTTCGATGGCCAAGTCGCGAACGAAAGCAGCCCACTGCCGCTGCTTGCCCGCGTCAGTCGCAAATGTCGGTGTCAACGCCACGGGCGCATCCCATGGAATGGCCGTGGCGCGCCGTTCAAACGTCGCCGCAATCGCCCGAGACAATCGGTCTTCGTCGAAGTCATAGCTGCGGCTCAGAATCCACACGTCGTAGAAGTCCTTCATACGGCTGTTGGCCAAGCCCAGCATGACCATGGCCTGAAATTTTTCGGCAATCACAGTCTCGCGGGCATAGACGCGCAGACTGGGCTGCGGCAGATCGAGCAGAACCGCCAGATTGATCTCTTCAATGCCCGGTTCAATGGCGTCGCCAAAGCCTATGTCAATAATGACGGTAATCCGCGCACCTGCGAGCGCCCCGGTGGTGCGAAGACGCAAACCACCGTATTCCAACTCTTCGCGGATCAACTCGACGCGCAGCGCATCGACGTCGAACACCATGCCGTCGTCCACCGCAATCGCGCAGATCTCACGAAACGTGATGAGCATCGCGTCCGGTGCCGGATCGCCATAGCCCAGAAAATCCACATCGCGTGTCGGGCGGTGGGGATCATCAAACCAAGTCGTCATCAGCATCGCGCCCTTGAGTACGAACCGGTTGCGATGGGGCGATAGACTGAGTCGATGCAGCAGTCGCTCATTGGCATATCGCGTCAGCAGGAGGTCGAAAGCCTGCCCCTTCTGGCGTGCCAGTGTGAGCAGGCGGGCGCGTACCGAGGCACCGACGTCACGCGGTTTCTTGGGCTCAGCCATGGGACGTCAACGCGCTCATGTACGGCTCCATGACTTTCCAGACTTTGGCGTCCACCGCCTCTCTGGCTATTTCGGAGGGTGACGCCTTTTTTTGTCTGAGTGCCTCCCTCAGTCCTTCCAACGCGACGTTCACACCAATGGTCTGGCGATACCGGAACAGGTCTGCAACGGTCTTGGCAACCCCAAAGATCGGCACGGATACCCCGTCGATGATGTGACTCTCGACGCCAAGCAGCAGGCGCGGCCCTGAAAAACGCGCGAAACGAACCGGCGGATATTCAAACGTGGGACGCCATTCTTTGGGGCCAATGGCGATCCAGACCTTGGGCGGGATCTGGTCCGTCAGACCATGGAACGCCAGAGCCGACGTGAGGCAAACGACCCCCTTGGGAACGAGTTTGGCGGTCTCAGCGAGCGTGTGGTGCATGTCCAGAGATGCGTCCGCCAGTTGATATAGCCCCCGCGCAAGGCGCACGAGAACTCCTTCTCGCTCAAGGCGCGAGACTGTAGCCGCCGTAACCCCTTTGGCGATTAACTCGCTCAGGCGCGACATGCCCGTAGCTTGCAGGTGAGCCACCGCACGATTTCGCTGTGAAGGTTGATCTTGTGTTTCCATTGATACAAAACATCGGATGATTGTTTATCTTACCCGATGATTGATACCATTTCAAACACAAGTATTCCAGCCTGCAGGACGGCTCCATTGATGCTCCAAGGAGCATCCCTGTCATACAAGCGACAAATTGATCAATTCGGGTATGACAGAAGGTCAGTGAAGAAGGCTAGTCCAGTTCAGTAAGAACTCGGGCTATTGCAAAGTTCGGAATATGAGCTGCAAAAACAAAGGGTTTGCTACTAGTTTTATAGCAGCAAACCCTTATGCAGACTGGCGGAGCGGACGGGACTCGAACCCGCGACCCCCGGCGTGACAGGCCGGTATTCTAACCAACTGAACTACCGCTCCTGGTAGTGGTAACGTTTGCTCTTTCGAGCCAAGCCGCCTGCCCTTTCGGGCCTGCTGTTACCGACTTGTGCCGTTTTGTCTTGCGACAAAAACTTGGCGACCCCACGGGGATTCGAACCCCGGTACCTACCGTGAAAGGGTAGTGTCCTAGGCCTCTAGACGATGGGGTCAAAACCTTGGACTAATCCGTTCTCGAAAACTTTGGTGGAGGTAAGCGGGATCGAACCGCTGACCTCTTGCATGCCATGCAAGCGCTCTCCCAGCTGAGCTATACCCCCTACTACCAAGAAATTACTTTGCAGTAACTTGAAAAAGCCTTTAGAGCATTTCCAATTTCCGAGCCTCAAATTATAGCGTCATATTTCAGGCTTTCCCAAGTCGATCGATGACTTTTTCTCTGCCACAGATTTCCAGCACCGAATCCAGCGATGGCGTCTGCGCTGTGCCCATGACCAATACCCGTACCGGCATCGCCAGCTGTGGCATCTTCATGCCCGTCGCAGTGAGCACTTCTTTGATGACGGCGCCAATGGCCAACTTGTCCCAATTGCACACCGCCAGCTTCTCGGTCAGCAAGGCAATGGTGGGCCGCACAGCGTCTGTCACATGCTGTGACAAATCGGCAGCATCCGGAGTCACATCACCATAGAACTTAGCTGCCCACTGGGCCAGCGCAATCGTGGTGTCGCATCGATCCTTGAGCAAGGCACACACTTGGGGCAAATGCCCTTCCACAAGCGACGACTCCAGTGCGATGCCAAGTCTGGTCAACTGCTGAGCGACGAGTAGCGCCAGACGCGTGTTGTCCGCCTGCTTGATGTACTGTGCATTCACCCACAAGAGCTTGACCGGGTCCCACTGCGCAGGACTCTTGTTCAGGTGCGTGCCATCAAACCATTCCACCAGTTGGTCACGGCTGAACAACTCTTGGTCACCATGGCTCCAGCCCAGGCGCGCCAGGTAGTTGAGCATGGCCTCGGGCAAGTAGCCACCTTCCTCATACGCGGTCACGCTGACGGCGCCGCGGCGTTTGGAGAGCTTCTGCCCATCGTCGCCCAGGATCACCGGGCAATGGCCAAACAGCGGCAGCGGTGCACCTAGTGCGTTGAAGATGTTGATCTGCCACGGCGTGTTGTTGATGTGCTCATCACCCCGAAACACATGACTGATCTGCATATCCCAATCGTCGACCACCACCGCAAAGTTGTAGGTCGGAATGCCATCCGTGCGCGCAATGATGAGATCGTCGATCTCGCGGTTGCTAATGGTGATGGGGCCTTTGACCAGATCGTCCCAGGTGACATCTCCATCCGCCGGATTGCAAAAACGCACCACAGGCTGAACCCCGTCGGGAATAGTGGGCAATGTCTTGCCGGGTGCGGGACGCCAGCGACCATCGTACAAAGTCTTTTCACCCTTCGCACGCTTGGCCTCACGCGTGGCCTCCAGCTCTTCGGGCGTGCTGTAGCAGTGGTAGGCCTTGCCTTCAAGAATCAACCGGTCCAGCACCTCTTTGTAGCGTTCAAGGCGCTGCATCTGGTAGATGGGGCCTTCGTCGTAATCCAGCCCCAGCCAACGCATGGACTCCAGAATCTGGTCGACCGAGCCTTGCGTGGAGCGTGCCACGTCGGTGTCTTCGATGCGCAGCACAAACTCGCCACCAAAGTGGCGTGCGTAGGCCCATGAATACAGTGCGGTTCGGGCTGTGCCCAGGTGCAAAAAGCCCGTGGGCGACGGTGCAATACGGGTGCGAATTTTTTGGGTCATTTCAGGGTATCCAGGCCGCGTGCGATATCGGTTTTCAAGTCTTCAATATGTTCGAGGCCCACTGCGATCCGGATCAGGCCCTGCCCGATACCCGCTGCCTGGCGCTGCACTTCGGTCATCCTGCCATGCGAGGTGCTGGCAGGGTGGCAGATAGTGGTTTTGGTGTCACCCAGATTGGTGGTAATAGAGCACACCCGCACTGCGTCAATAGCCGCAAACGCGTTGCGCCGCAGGGCCTCGGGGGCATCGCCATGCACTTCAAACGAGAGCACCGCAGCACCGACACCTTGGCCGCTGGCCGACTGCTGGCGCATGGCAAGCGCATGCTGCGGGTGGCTTGACAGGCCGGGGTAATACACACGCCTGACCGCCGGATGGCCTTCCAGCCATGTCGCCAAACTCAGTGCGCGCTGCGACTGCGCCTGCATGCGGATACCCAGTGTCTCCATGCCCTTGAGAACGACCCAGGCATTGAAGGGCGACAGCACCATCCCCGCCGTGCGGGTGATCGGCAAAAACAGCTCATCCACGTAGCGGCGATCGCAGCAAATAGCGCCCGCCATGACGCGACCCTGTCCATCCAGATATTTGGTACCGGAATGAATGATGAAATCCGCGCCAAAACGCTTGGGCTGCTGCAGCACCGGGCTGCAAAAACAGTTATCTACCGCCAGCAGGGCACCCGCGTTGTGGGCCACATCGGCCAGCGCCTGAATGTCGCAAATATCGGTCAAGGGGTTGGTCGGAGTCTCGGCAAACAGAAGCTTCGTGTTTGGACGAATGGCCGCTGCCCACTCTTGAACATCGGTCTGCGAGACAAAGCTGGTACTGATACCAAATTTGGAAAACTCACCTGCAAACAGCCGGATGGTAGAACCAAAAACGGATTGGGAGCACACCACATGGTCGCCGTTTTTGAGCAGCCCCATGCCAAGCAACAAAATCGCCGCCATGCCGGTGGAAGTCGCAACCGCCGCCTCTGTTCCTTCCAGTGCAGCCAGTCGCTGCTCCATGCTGCTCACAGTCGGGTTGCCCACCCGGGAGTAGGTGTAACCCTCTTCCTCCATCGCGAAACGGCGCGCAGCCGTTGCGGCATCGGGCTGAATAAAGCTGCTGGTCAGGTACAGCGCTTCGGAGTTTTCACCGTACTGACTCCTGTCAATCGCGGTGCGTACCGCCAACGTATCGGGATGCAAGCCTTCAGGCAAAGCGTTTGGTCTCATAGCCATCTCCAGCTCTTATTCTTCCGGGTTGGGGAGCGCCAGCCGGGAGGTATCCTCCTGGTTTTCTTCCCCGCCCACGCGGCTTTCGTTCAGGCGGCTGATGTCGTCAGACGTGATGTCGCCGGTGACATAGATGCCATCGAAGCACGATGCATCAAAGCCCTTTATTCTGGGGTTGAGCGAGCCAATGGCCTTCTTCATGCCATCAACGTCCTGATAGATCAGTGCATCGCAGCCAATAATCTGGCGGATTTCTTCGACCGTGCGGTCATGCGCCACCAACTCGCTGCTGGTCGGCATGTCGATACCGTACACGTTGGGGTAGCGCACCGGCGGCGCGGCACTCGCCAGATAGACCTTGCGGGCACCCGCATCACGGGCCATTTGCACAATCTCTTTGGAAGTAGTGCCGCGCACGATCGAATCATCCACCAGCAGCACGTTGCGGCCCTTGAACTCGCTGGCGATGGCATTGAGCTTTTGGCGCACTGACTTTTTGCGCACGGACTGGCCCGGCATGATGAACGTGCGGCCCACATACCGGTTCTTGACAAAACCCTCGCGGTACGGCAAACCCAACAACTGTGCAAGCTGCGCCGCGCTGGGGCGACTCGACTCGGGGATCGGTATGACCACATCAATCTCGTTGGGCGGCACCGTCGAAATGACCCGTTTGGCCAGCGACTCACCCAGATTCAGCCTGGCCTGGTACACCGAGATGTTGTCCATGACCGAGTCTGGACGCGCCAGATACACAAATTCAAAAATACAGGGATTGAGCTGGGGGTGATCGGCACATTGCTGCGCATGCACCTTGCCACTCAGGTCAATGAACACGGCCTCACCGGGGTCGACATTGCGCTCATAGCGGTAGCCAGTACCCTCCAACGCCACCGATTCGCTGGCCAGCAAAGTGCTGCCCTCGCTGCTGCCCATACACAGAGGGCGAATACCAAACGGATCACGGAATGCAAGCACGCCGTGCCCGGCAATAAGGGCAATCACCGCGTACGAACCTCTGACCCGACGATGCACTTTGCGAACCGCAGCGAACAAATCCTCAGGCTGCAGTGGCAGACCACGCGTGGTGCGCTCAATTTCATGCGCCAGCACGTTGAGCAGCACCTCGGAGTCGCTCTCGGTGTTGATGTGGCGATGGTCGGTGTTGAACAGTTCGGCCTTGAGCGCGTGTGCATTGGTCAGATTGCCGTTGTGCACCAGCACAATGCCGAAGGGCGCGTTCACATAGAAAGGCTGCGCCTCTTCTTCGCTGAAAGCGTTACCCGCCGTAGGGTAGCGCACCTGACCCAAGCCGCAGTTGCCGGGGAGCGATCGCATATTACGCGTGCGAAACACGTCGCGCACCATACCCTTGGCCTTGTGCATGAAGAACTTGCGCTCTTGCTGGGTCACGATCCCGGCGGCATCCTGGCCGCGGTGCTGCAACAGCAGCAGTGCGTCATAAATCAACTGGTTCACCGGCGCATGGCTGACAACACCCACTATTCCGCACATAAATTATTTCTCACTTAAGGTAGGTACTTTCCAAATTCCAGCGGCAACACGGGCTTGAGACCCTGCAGCGCCACGGTGGCGATGCCGGCCCCTACCGACTCCTGCCACAACGGTCCTTTGACCATCGGGGTCATGCTGAAAACAACGGTAAATGCCAACAACAAAATCGCGCCCCGCACCAACCCAAACGCCGCCCCGAGCACCCGGTCAACCGGGCGCAGGCCCACGGCGGCCACCAGTTTGCTAATCAAAAGCGCAAGCAAGCCTCCGGCAAACAATGACAGAACAAAAACCAGCACAAAGCCCGTTGCGTAGCGCACCACCTCGGTCGCATTGGCCATCGGCAGCCACTGCGCAGCGGTTGGTGCAAACCACTGTGCCAGCACAAAGGCGGCAATCCAGTTCGCAACCGATAGCAGTTCATATACCAGCCCCCGCCAGGCTCCCACGACCAGGGAGATCAGCAGCACCGCCAAAAATAACCAGTCCAGCGTGGGCATGGGGCTTGTGCAGGCGCTTACAGCTCCAGAATGGCCGCAGGCAGGTCCAGTTTTCTGATCTTCTCAGCAACCTTGTCGGCTTCAGCCTTGGATTCAAATGGTCCCACACGCACCCGGATGCGCTTGCCTTCCTTGGGTTGAACCACCTGGGTATAGGTCTTCAGACCGGCCTTCTCCAGCTTGACGCGCGCTTCGTGCGCCTTGACAGCATCTGAATAGGCTCCAATCTGCACCACGAAACGGCTGGTCGCAGGTGCGGAGGCTGAGGCGGAGGTGGAGGCGGGTTGCTCAACCGCTTTGCCTTCCAGCAGGGCCTGTGCCTTGGCACCATCATTGGCAGGCGGGGCCACCTTCGGCGCAGGCTTGTCGGCCGGCTTCTCGGCTGGCTTTGCCACCGCTACAACGGGAGCTGCCTTGGGCTCAGGCGCAGGCACAGAAGCAGACTCGACAGGTTTGGTTCCTGCTTCCGTCTCCACAATGACTTGCGACGCAGGGGTCGACGGTGGAGAACTACCCAATGGCTTGACGGTGTTCTTGTCCGGTATTTCAATCGGAATATCAACCGAGATGGGGCGTGGCTGGCTGTCAAACAGCAACGGAAACCCGATGACACCCAACAAAACCAGTACCGACGCACCAATCAAACGGTGCCGGGCACGGGTCCGCATGGCCTCCACGCTTTCGGGTGCAGGAACCGGGGTGGAGGGTTCGTCACCACGCTTTCGAAATTTGAAAAATGCCATGGATGAGGTGATTCAGGAATTCAGGTGTTTGGCCAGCAGCCGGGGCACGCCCTGTGCGAGCACGCCGCCCACGGTATGGAACGATCCAAAGACGACAATTCTATCAGCGGGGTCCGCTGCGGCGATGGCCGCCTGCAGCGCCAGAACCGGATCACCATAGGCACTTGCAACGGCGTCTTTGCGGGCATTTTGGGCCTGCCACTGTGCCATCAGGGCATGGCCCCTGGCCGCACGCGGTAGTGCCAAATCCGTGAAATACCAGCAATCCACGATCGGACCGACCTTGGCCAGCATGGATGCCAGATCCTTGTCGGCCATCGCGCCAAACACGGCGTGCGTGGTGGGGAAATAGCCCATGGCATCCAGATTGGCCGCCAGCGCCGCCACCGAATGGGGGTTGTGCGCCACATCCAGCACCAGCGTGGGTTGGCCGGGAATAATCTGAAAGCGCCCCGGTAATTCCACAAAGGCGAACCCATTGCGCACCGCTTGCGCGGTAACGGGCAGGCGCTCGCGCAGCGCTGCCAGCGCTGCCAGCACACCCGCGGCATTGACCAGCTGGTTGGCACCTCGCAGCGCCGGGTAAGCCAGACCGCTGTAGCGCCGCCCGCGCCCTGCCCAGCCCCACTGCTGCGGGTCGCCCGCGACGTTGAAATCCCTTCCCACCCGCCACAAATCCGCACCCACCTCGAGCGCCCGGTCCAGCACGCTTTGCGGAGGCATGGGGTCGCTCACGATCACCGGTTTGCCGGTGCGCATGATGCCGGCCTTCTCCCGGCCAATGCTTTCGCGGTTGTCCCCCAGCAGTTCCATGTGGTCCAAGTCAATGCTGGTGATGATGGCGCAGTCGGCATCAATGATGTTGGTGGAGTCCAGCCGGCCGCCCAGGCCCACCTCCAGAATCACCACATCCAGCGCGCTGCGCATCATCACGTGAAAAATCGCCAGCATCGAAAACTCGAAGTAGCTGAGCGATATCACATCAGCATTCTGGGCTCTGGCCCTCTCCACCGCTGCAAAGCCCGCTACCAAAGTAGTAGCGTCGACGGATTCGCCCAGCAAACGCAGCCGCTCTTCGAAATGCACCAGATGCGGCGATGTGAAGAGACCGGTGCGATAACCCGACTGGCCAAGGATGGACTCCAGCATCGCGCAGGTCGAGCCCTTGCCGTTGGTGCCCGCCACGGTAATCACCGGGCAGTCAAAGCGGATGGCCATGCGCTGGGCCACGGTGCGTACGCGCTCCAGGCCCATATCGATCGCGGTGGGGTGCAGGCGTTCGCAGTGCGCCAGCCAGTCATCAAGGGTGTTCAATGCTTCCATACAGGTGCTGATTGTCGCCCACCCTTGCTATGAGAAAATGCAGGCATGATCACGCTCTACGGCATTCCCAATTGCGACACCGTCAAAAAGGCCCGCACCTGGCTCACTGACCATGGCCTGGACTACCAGTTCCACGACTTCAAGAAGCAGGGCGTACCCGCAGCACTGTTGCCTGCATGGATCAAAACTATTGGCCTGGACAGGCTCATCAACCGCAAAGGCCCGACCTGGCGCAAACTGGATGCCAGCGTTCAGGCCAGCGTTGTGGATGCTGCGTCGGCCACGGCGGTCATGCTCGAACACTGCAGCGTCATCAAACGCCCGGTGGTGGTGTGGAATGACGGTGCTGTCACTGTGGGTTTTGATCCGGAACGCTTTGACTAGCAAATTCCTTCTTGAACACGCATGAGGCCTGGGGTAAGCACCTTAAAATTGCACTCAATTCTCCAACTCCCGCCATCCCCATGACCACAACCCATATCGACGGCGTTTCCGTCAAGACCCAGGCCAGCGTTTTCTTTGACGGCAAATGCGTCAGCCACCAACTGACGCTGCCCGATGGCACCAAAAAGTCGGTCGGCGTGATCCTGCCCGCCACCCTGACCTTCAACACCGGCGCACCCGAGATCATGGAATGCGTGGCCGGCAGCTGCGAATACAAGATGGCGGGCTCCGACGTCTGGGTCCAATCATCCGCTGGCGAGCAATTCAGCGTCCCCGGCAACGC